>JABXKB010000261.1 GCA_013375485.1 Promethearchaeota archaeon
ACATTAAAGTTATTAATAATAATTTTGATAATAATTATAATAATATTATTTCCATGAATTATAGTTAGAAATTTATAGCAGTAAAACGATAATTAAAAATATGAAAGATGTAAAAATTATAACAATTGATAATCGAGGACGAATAGTATTACCTTTAGTTACGAGGAAGAATCTTGGTATCACAACTAATTCCCAGTTAATGTTAGTGAGCGATTCAGAAACAAAGGAGATACGAATAACTCCAATAGGATTACGAGATGAAAGTAATCTTGTCAAGTTAAAAATCGTAATGAAAGATATTCCCGGGGCTTTAGCAAAATTACTCGATATTTTTGCCGAAGAGGGTCTTAGTTTAGTGTACAGTGAAGCTGTAATTGTTGAGAAGGATAAAACAGCAGTTTTAACGGCAATATCTGAAAGTCCTGATGATGCAAATCAGTTAAAGAACGTTTTAACAGAAAAGGGAGAAGCGTTAGAAGTAGAATTTTCTCCCTTAGATTAAAGAATAATGTTAATTTTTAAAAAAAATAAAGAGGGTGTGTGTGGTGGCGAAAAAAAAAAAAAAAGAAAAGAAGAAAAAACCCCAAGAAAAAAAGAAAAAATCACAAGAAAAAGAAGAGGAAATTGATCAAATCCCTGAGTATTCTTTAGATACCGCATTAAGTTCCGCAAAAACTACAGAAACTACTTTACAAATTCTATTAAAAGGTGTATCTGAAGGACAAGGGTTTGTTCATCCAAAAAAAGATGAAAAAGTAAAAATCACACCCCAATTAACACATGAATCTCGAAGTAAAATCGCAGAAGCTTATGTAATGGAAGATGTACCTTTAACTCAACAAACTCAAGATAAAAAAAAACCTAGAACTTCATTAATTCTAGAAGAAAAAGAAAAAGTTAAAACATTAAAATCAATTGTCCCAACTAAAGAAGTTAAGCCTTTACCATCCCTACAAAAAAATCAAGTAGAACCTCCAAAATCTTCGGAGCCTCAACCTCCTGTTGAGAAGGAATCATTAGAACAAGCTGAAGAATTACCTCCAACACCTGCTACTAAAAAAGAACCTTCATTTGTTAAAAAAGAGAATATATATTTAAAGTTAACAGAGTTTTTTGATGGTTTAATATCGAATTATAGTGAGAATTATGATAGATGGGAAATGTCCATTTCTAATATCCTTGGCATCTTACGAAAAATGAGGAAAATAACAAAGAAAAATACAGATGACCTTATAGTCAGCATTACTGGTATTTTTGACAGAATTCAAGATAATCTAGAACAATTTAAGCTTAAGCGAAATGAAATTGAGAAAGTTGCAGAAGTTAATATTGAATCCATGTCTGGAAAATTTAAGCGTGTTTTAGGGCTTCTAGAACTACAAATTAAAGAATATCAATTAAAAAGAGTTACAGATGAATTTATTCATGAATTAAAATATTATTTATAGGTAATTAATTCTTAACATAAGTTCGATAATTTATAGACAGATTTTTATTGAAAATATTATGTCTACCGAAAATAAAAGCCAATTACGTCCTTTAATTATTGATATTGGAAATCATAATTTTCGATTAGGATGGGCTGGTGATGATTTCCCAGATATTATTGCTCCTAGTGCCTATGTTGATAATAATGATTATTTATTTACATCAGATGTAATTGATGGTCTTGAGGATATCTTTATTTCTGAAAGGAATGTTGATAACCATCTATTTGGGCACGAAGCTTTAAAATATTCAAATATACTAAAAATCCACTTTTTTAAGAAGGAGAGTAATTATAATATTTTCATGAAATATTTCTATGAACATTATAAAAAATTAAATATTTCAGAAGAAAATCAATTCAAACAACCTATTATTATCATATCACCTTTTTCTATATCAGAATTGGAAAGAACCAAGTTACAGGACATATTTTTTAACGTATTTGACTTTCCATCTTTATTATTTTTATCTGAATCTCAAGGAATCTTAGCCACATTACGAAAAACTAGCGGAGTTGTTATTAATATGGGTGAAGTGAATACAACTATCACAACATTTTTACATGGGTTCTCAAATGCAATGGCACGGGATATATATCCCATAGCCGGTAAGGATTTAACAAATTACCTTCTTAATTTAATATTAACACGAAAAGGACCTGGAAAAACAGAATATCTTGACAAAATAATAGCAAAGGAAATCAAAGATAAACTATCATTATGTACATTAAATCCAGATGAAGAAATAAAAAGAATCAAGGATGGTTTAACTAGATATAACAGAAATATAGATTTACCTGATGGTTCATCTTTAGAACTTAATACAGAAAGATTTCTACTTGTTGAACCATTATTCAATCCTTCACTAGTACATATTGATTATCTAGGATTACCTGAAGCGATTTCAAAGGTTATTAAATTTTGGGATCGAGAAAATTGGGAGATAATCTTACCAAATATTATAATTGTTGGTGGTGGTAGCTTAATTCCTGGGCTAGAAATACGCTTAAAATCTGAGATTACAAAACATTTTTCAGAAAGATTAAAAGATAAAATTAATGTTATTACAGTTTCTGGAAGAGAAAATATTGGTTGGATAGGATCATCAGTTTTATGGGCACAGGGCAAGTTAAATAAAGGATGGATTCAGAATCCTAACCAAGAAGCTACTGAACAAGTACAAAATACGGAAGATCCCAATCAAAATTGTATTTAAATCGAAAAAGGTACAAAAATCTTATGTCTGTGAATTTAGAATTGAGGAAGGAATTTTTAACTAATTTCCAGCAAAAAATCGTAACAGCTCGTAAATTACTTTACGCTGCGAATCATTCATGGGCTTCAAAGTTACTTGATAACTTAGGCTATGAGATTGAAAAAACTGATTGGTTAGATATTCAGAAAAAGCATCAATTAAATATGATTATTTCTAATTCTTGGTGGATGTATTTAAATTCATTAGTAAAGCATAAAGAAGGCAAAGTTGATATTGATTTAATCAGATATATTGATGCGTATAAAAGATTTTTCTCTTTTTTATCTAAACTTGATGATTTCTATTTATTTAATAATTTCTGTACAACTCTTCTTAAAAAGTTTGTAGAGATGGAAGATTTATCCCAAGTCGGTATTACAAAATTCATTAATTCGTTTTCTGCAAAATTACAAGAAAAAGAAGAGTTCCAGAAATTATTTGAATTACAGATTTTACAAATTTTTCTAAGGAAATCCGTTGCTCCTTCAGAATATTTCCATTTAAGTATGGAAAAATTAGGTAGAATAATCTTTAATATCGAGCCGAGCAAACGGGCTTTATTTATTTATATTTTATTAGAATCTGTATGTTTAAATTATTCGTTAATGGATGAATCTGCTGAATTTGTAAGAATAATCAATAAGATACTAATTAATAGACTTCCAGGTTATTTAAAAAACGAATTTAGCAATGTAAGTAGAATTAATATTAATGAAAGAAGTTTTGATGCAATTTTAGTTGATCTTGAAGAATTGATTTATTATTTAAATGATATAGGTGAATATTCTTGGATTATTATCTTTGTCCGCAATATTTTCTTAAAAATCCAGGAATATAAATCATTTGGTGAAGCTGTTACTTACATTCGAAAATTCATTGATTTTTCAATTAATAGAAATCGTTTTCAAATTGCGTTCGATATTTACGACTTCTTGGAAGATTTGTTTATGTATCAATCAGATTTATCCTATGATAATATTTTAATCGAATTATGGGTGGAAGCATGTAAAAAATTTGTTGATATGAAAGAAAAAAAATATTTGCTTCAATCCTTAGAAAAATTAAACAATCATTTAAAATTCCCTCAAAAAAATGATCAAATTTTTCATTTTTTTTACACAAGTAATATTCTGTGGCAATTTAAATCCATGTTCTTTTCTTTAGAACAACGAGATTTTTGGAGAATGATGTTTTATAGGGCTCTCTTTGAGGAACAAAATTATAATCTAGCAAAAAAAATCCTTCTCTACTTAAATGAGGATTTTAGTAAAATAATATCAGATCTCAGGCTAGTATATAGTGAAACTGAACATTTACATAAAGAAATTTATGATTTTGATGATCAAATTGATACTCTAGATTTTTTTCAAGAAGATTTTGCAATAAAACAGTTTATTCTAAGAATTAATTCTAATGGTATGATCTCTTACAGAATGAATTCTATTGAGGATGATATAATTGAAGGTACTATTTCTAATGAATCCTGGAGTGATTTGCAAATAATTGAGATATATAATGAACTATTCTATGACTCTAAAGATCGAAAATATATGTTCAATTTGAATGAATTTGGTGAATTATTATACATATTTCTACCCAAGTTAATCAGAAATTTCTTTAAGTCATTTAAAATTGAAAGTTTGAATCTAATACCCCAAATTTATTTCATATTAAACAATATGACCATACCGTTTGATCTCATATATGATAATAATTTTTTCTTGTTAAAATATTCAAGTGGTTATAAAATAGGGGATGTTCCACTTGGGGGTGTAGTGTTCGAGGAAGATGATAATAAGGGTGCTTCATTAGAATCATCTAAAACAGGTTATGAAGTATTAGTTATTGATTTAATTAATTCTAAAAGCCCTCTAAAATGGAATGAAAAAGAAAGACAGAAGGAATTACTTTTTCCATTTCAAGCTGGGGCCGAGGAATTGAATTATTTAATAAATTTCTTTAATGAAAGACCAGAAATTGATCAATTAGCTACACTCATAGGAGCCAATTCAACACGTGAAAAGATAATATCAAATTTGTCTGCAGGTATGTATCATATCATTGTATTTGTTGGGAATATTTTTTACTCTAAATGGAGTCCTAAAAATAGCTTTTTCCTTACAAATGATAATCATATTATAACATTTAATGAAATTAATAAAATTATCAGCAAGAAATACTCAAAAATTCAACCATTCATATTTTTTAATTCCCAAATTTACGATATCGACGGTACAAAATTAAGGAATACTTTAACAAATTTTGGCGAAATCGTTGCTCAATTTGATTATAATAAAATCACTGGAATTGTTTCCAAAAATTATCCAATTTTTAATGATGAGACTAAGCAAATTATTTCTAGTTTTTTTGTAAAATTATTCAATGATACTAGTCAAGGAATTTCACTTCTGAAGGCTCGACAACAATGTATAGTAAGTAAGATGGAAAAAATTATAGAACAACAAGTTGAGGATTCAAGTTCAGATAAAGGGATTATGAGAATAGATTTACGTAGTAGTTTAGCAATTTCAAGCTATCTGCTCTTTGGAAAGCCTTGGAAAAAGCTCTAGCAAGTCTTCTAAATGCCTCAAGAGGGTTGAATGAATCACTTCTAGGAATTTGGAAACATATCACCGTCCTTTACTTTTAATGTAAAGAACTTAATTCGTTCATTGTGTGATAAGAGTCTAGAAATGTATAATGACCTCAAAGAATTAACAGAATCTATTTTGAGTTTTTTAGATCAAAAAGAATTAGGAGATACTAAGATTGCTCAAAAAGTATTGAAAATTTACCAAAAATACTTCAATAATGTGAGAAGCTTAGATAAAAAATGAAAAAAAGTTATCGGAAAACCATGCAGAAAAATTAATTCTTAAACTAAACTTCTTTTTTAGAAAAAACCAATGAATAAAAAAATATTAAAATACATATAATTGATTATAAATACTAAAATAGAATTGAGAAATTAAAATGTCTGACCGAATTATTGAGCTCAGAGTAGAGAATAAAAGATTAAAGGAGCAGATAACTAACTTGGAAAGTAAAATAATGACATTAGTAGGAATGGTGAACATCGAAACTAGTGGAGGAGTCGAAAAAAAGAATGTGCTTAATGATCTTTTGGTAAATTTAATTAATTCTACTAAAGATCAATTGAATATCGTGACTCCCAGAATAGATGAGTTTTATGCGAAGGAACTAAAAAGAGTAGTCGAACGAGGGATTCCAGTCCTCTTAATTACTAATGATAGAGGAGAATTATCTAAAAACGACCTCCCTATTTATGACGATTTAAAACTTACTCAAGGAATCAGCGTAATAAATAATCCTAAGGTAAGATATTTATTAGTTTTTAATACTGAACAAGCTGTTTATTCAGGAGGTGCTTTGGATAAAGAAGAGTTATCTAAATCAATTTTAATTGTCACAAAAATCCAAGAGAAATCAAAATTAAGAACTGTCGCGGAAATCTTTTCCTTAATGCTTCCTACGTTCATGAGAAAATAACAATAATTCTTTCTGTCTTTTATTAGATAAAAATAAAATTTCATTTAGTTGCTAAATAACCAGTTGGATTTTTTAAACCTATTTGTATATGAGATAAAATGGACGAAATCGAAAAATCATTAAACTCTCAGTTAATATCTGAATTATTTGGTATAAAATCCAAAATATATCTTCAATCAATAGAATTTTTTAAAGAGCAAACTAAGAAACAAAAATCATATGAAATAAAATTTAACGATTGGAAAAAATTCTTTACTAAAATTTATGGTTATGAAATTAGCTCAGAACTATTTCTAAAGCATACTTACTTTGTTCTACTCTTGAGACTTTTAGTATTTTTTAAATTATCTACTCATAAAAATTTTAATCTTAAAGGAGATTATGAAGAATATCTTGCAATTGACTTAAAAGAATTACGAATATTTGAATTTGAGTACTTTCCTTGGATTAAATTTAACAAAGAATTATTTAACAAAATTAACAATGAAATTCAAGATGCAAAATATACTAAGGAACAATTATTCAGCAATCTATATCAAGAAATATTTCTTCCTGAT
>JABXKB010000262.1 GCA_013375485.1 Promethearchaeota archaeon
TATCCTTTTTTGATTCAAAAATTAGCTGTACCTATATAAGAACTTAATTTTTTATTTTAAATCTTTTCATTTCGTAAAAATATGTATTATCCACACGAATAATTAAATTTTCAAAAAAAAGTTGAAATAATAAAAGGAGTAATATAGTATTATCAAGAAAAATTAATTTAGATTTGAAAATTTTGCTAAATGATATATATGAAAGATTTAGAAAATAAATTGTGTGATCAATCGTGGAATTATAAAAATAGAGACAAAACAATTAAAAACCTGCAAGAGACTGATTATGATATTGTAATTATTGGAGCGGGAATTACAGGAGCAGGAGTTGCTAGAGAAGCTTCAATGCGGAACTTAAAAGTAGCACTTGTCGATATGCAAGATTTTGCTGCCGGAACATCATCAAGGAGTTCAAAATTAGCTCATGGTGGTATAAGATATTTAGCTCATGGTGATATGGATTTAGTTAAAGAATCTACTACAGAAAGAAATTGGATGCGAATACATATTCCTCATTTAGTAAGACCTATTCCTTTTCTTTTTGTTGCATTAGAAGGGGGGAAATATAAAAAGCGAGATATTGTAGGTGCTTGTAAAATATATGATTTTCTAAGCGATAACAAATCAGAATTTAAAAATTCTAAAAAGTATAAATGGTATCCTCCAGAAGAGATTTTTGAGATGGAACCCGAGTTCATTAAAGAAGGTAATAGAGGTGGAGCAGTATATTATGATAATAATGTTGATGATGCTAGATTAACAATTGAGGTTCTTAAAGAAGCAGTTATCAGAGGAGCAGATATTGTTAATTACTGTAAGGTTACTGGATATATTAGAGATAATGGAAAAATTATTGGTGTAAAATGCAAGGATTTAGAAAAAGATAGGGCATTAGAGATTAAAGGTAAACTAGTTATAAATGCAACTGGTGTTTGGACTGATGAATTAGTAAATAATTATCCTGATGAGATCCCAGAACCTCTTATTCGTCCAACAAAAGGAGTCCATCTACAATTTAAGCGTAAACACACTAAAAATAAGATGGCTACTATTATTCGATCAATAACAGATGGTCGTGTTTTCTTTGTTTTACCCCGTAATAAAAGTTATACAATTATAGGTACAACAGATACTGATTATAAGGAAGATTTAGCTAATCCTTTTTGTAATAAAATGGATGCTGATTATTTAATTGAATCAGTTAAATACTATTTTCCCGCAGCAGAATTAGATTATGATAATATTCTTTCTACATATGCGGGAATAAGACCTTTAGTTATGCAAAAAGGTAAATCTGAAAGTGAGGTCTCCCGAAAACATATCATATTTTTCTCAGATGATGGGTTGTTAACAATTACAGGTGGAAAGTTAACAGCTTGGAGGAGTATGGCTGAAGATTTGTTCAAAAAAGTTAAAGAAAAAGATCTGTTTTCCAATATTGGAAGAGAACTAGATTTCTCAAAACAAAAGTTTGTCATAAGCCTAGGAAAGGAAGAATGGTTAGATGAGGTTAGAAAATCAAAGATTGAAATGGATACTGACATTATTGACCATTTATATCAACAATATGGTAAAGGAGCTATCAAAATCCTTGAAATGATAAAGGAAGACGCATCTTTGAAAGAAAAAATCATAGAAGACAATGATTTCATAAAAGCAGAAATACTCTATTGTTTAAGATATGAACCTACTCCTCACTTAATTGACGTATTTTGTAGAAGAACAGAAATGTCTCTTTGGATTGGTCATAAAATTGCTTTAAAGTCAGCTAGAAAAGTTGCTGAAATCATGGCAGATGAATACTCTTGGGATGAAAGTAAAAAAAATCAAGAAATTGAGTTATATATGGATTACATTAAGAAAACAGTCTCATTTATTACTTAATCCTTTCAAACTTTATTTTTTAATTATTGGACTCCATTAAAAATATATTTTTAAAAAATGATATACATTATAATAACAAATCTAAATTTACATTGAAGAGTGAAAATAATTGATTTTTGAATGGAATTTTACAGAAAATTTTTTACAACCCCTGTCACGATGGGGAGGTTTTTTCTTTTTACTTCTTGGTATTATGTGGATAATCTACGCTATATATGAGACAAAAAGGAGAGGATCTTTCAAAAAACGGAAGGTTGAAGATTGGAATTTTGATATTACTCGGTTTCTGAAAATTTTAACATATATTGGGTTTTTTGTGGGAATCTTCAGCATGATGAGTGGAATCGGTGAATTAATCCTTGATGAACCACCAAGCGTAGCGTATGCAGCAACAAATCCAGGAGCAGGGAGAAGTCTTTTTACGGCTATTTTACTTATTGTTTTTGGGATATTTACGTTTTTAAAACCTATAAATGACCTACCTATTGCTAGTATAGTGGGATTGATAGTCGCTAGTGCGGCGGCTATTATAACATGTTTATTAATACCGGATGCACTTGTAGAACATATTGCTATTCATTTTGATCCGAAATGGTTTTTCATAATATTGTTTATCATCATTTTAGCAGTTGTAGCTATTCTTGTTAAATTCTATATTGCTGGAATAATGCGTATTTCAAAAATAATATCATGGCCTCCTTTTGCATTTATTGTGGCTGTTGTATGTTTAATCCAAGGATTTCTATTGCTAGTGTTTGGCATTAGCATTTCAGGTTATTTCTAAATATCTAAAATTTTTTTTTATCTTTTATTGAACTTAAAAGAAAGAAAATCGATTTCTTCATAGAAATAACCAGAATAAAGGTTTTTTAGTAAGAATAATTACACTTAAATTATGAAAACACTAATGGGATATTTCACTTTTAGCGTAGTTTCTGTAACTATTTTAGGACAGAGAGATTAAATTCTAATTAGAGTTTTCTTTTATTTTTCATGTTTATAAATATTAAGTTATTTTAAAGTGAAAATCGAGAATGACAGAGAAATCAAAGATACAACCTCAACATTGGATTGATACTTTAACATCCGATTTAATAGATAATTGGCAGGGGCTGAAAGAATTTAACTGTAATTGTGGTATTTCTATATCTGGTCAACAACATGTTGGACGATTAAGAGGAGAAATAATCCTTACAAATGCTGTTATAACTGAACTCCAAGTTCGGGGATATGAAACTATACATTACTTAATTCTCTATACATCTGATCCTTGGAAGGGAAAATCGGCTCAATTAGATGTGTTTTCAGATCCTGAGAAAGCAAAAAAGTATATTAACTGGCGATTAATTGATGTTCCATCCCCTTTCAATCAAACTGAATTATGGGTGGATTATTTTTGGAAAGATTTTGGTGAACCAATGCCTAGATTTGGAAAAGATATCCAGATCATCCGAACTCACGAACTATACCAACAACAAAGAATGAAGAAAGTAGTTATTGAGCTAATTAACAAAAAGGATAATGTTCGAGAAATTTTAAATAAATTCCGTAAAGAAAATCCTTTTCCCGAAAATTGGATTCCTATTAATCCACTTTGTGAACAATGTAACCGAATAGGTACGACAAAAGCTTTGGATATTAATCTTAATACGTATCAAGTCCATTATTTCTGTGAGGAATGCAAGAACGATGGTTGGTCAGATATTAGTAAGGGGAAATTAACCTGGCGACTTGAGTGGTTGGCAATCTGGTATGTTCTGAATATACACTTTGAACCCTATGGAAAGGACCATGCCACCCCAGGGGGATCCCGGGATAGTTGTATTGAAGTTCTAGAATCTGTCTTAAATCATAGAGGCCCCTATGGATTTTGGAATGAATGGGTTGGTTATTCAGTAGGTAAAAAGGATTTTGGAGATATGACAAGCTCAGGTTTCATTGGATTCACACCAACCAAGTGGTTAGAGTATGCTGAGCCAGAAGTTTTGAAATATATGTATCTTAAAACACCCCCTAAAAGAAGAATAATTTTGGGTTTAGATAAGATCCCAAGCTATATTGCTGAATACGACCGAGCTCAACGAATTTATCATGGATTAGAATCATTTGCAGATTCAACAGAACTTTACGTGATTCAAAGGAGCTATGAAATCGTGTTTTATAATAAAATCCCTGAATATAGAGGATTTCAACTTGACTATCAAACTGCTGTTATCCTATCTCAATTAGTAACTCCTGACCAAAAGGGAACTAAACAAGCCATTCAAAAATTATTAGCAACAGAAATTTTAAAAAAAAGCCCTTCAAAGGAAGTTTCTGAGCACATTCAAATAAGATTAATTCAGGCAAGAAATTGGGTAAATTCAAAATATTCTCCAACTCATCTAAGAATAAAATTAAACGAACATTTTTCACCGGATATTATAGAGCAGTATAACGAAAAAATACATAAACTTGTGCTAGATCTCGGACAAGAACTCGAAGGAATAAAGTGGACTGAGGAAGAGATAAAACAGAAAATGATAACATTAAGAGAAGAAACAGAAATATCACGCAAAGAAATGAATCAATTCTTTCAATTACTTTATAAAATTTTCCTTGGAAACACAAGAGGTCCCCGATTTGCTCCATTTATAGCTGCATTGGATAAAAAATGGGTGATAAGTAGGTTTCAAGAAATTCAAAATCTCTAGAAGGATAATATACCAAAAAACATGAATTAGTCTATTTATTTGAAGAAAAAGAAAAAATGCTTTTAATTAAGTGAAACTAATTGAAAACTATGAAAGTACTTATTATTTATTTCACAATGGGTGGACGAACAAAGAAAACAGCAGAAGCTATTGCAAGTACGCTAAGCAATTATGAAGTAAGCTACTTTCCAATAGAGTTAACGGGGAAATTTATCGAAAAGATAAAAATGCTAGATAAATTTGAGAATAAAGATTTTTCAATAATAGAAACTGAATTAAATACACTTGATGCTTCTAGCTATGATTTAATTATTTTTGGTATGCCCACTTATGGAGATAAACCCCCAAAAGCTTTTGATGAGATCCTAGCGAGAATGGGAAATCTTAATGGGAAAAAAACAGTCGTATTTAACACAGCTCGTTTTACTGGTGGAAAAGCACTTGAATATATGAAAACAAAAGTTGAAGAAGCAGGTGCTCAAGTAAGTGACCAATTCAAATTCAGAAAAGTATTTTGGATCGGAGTAAAAAATGCTATTAAATTTGGCAAGCAAATCAATGAAAGACAGGAGAAATTAGGTACAATATAAAATTTAAATATTATACTGACTATTTTTTCAAGTCTTTTTTAACTGATTTTTTTAAAGAAAACTGAATCTATGTGAAGGTTGTTTATTAATTTCACCAATTATGTCATTACTCAGATCATAGGAGCAGTTTGGACATTTTTTATCATCAGTCACATCAATATTTTTGAAACTATAGCCCCTTCTTCCCATTAATAAAAATTTGCAGTTTGGACAATACGTATTACCTCCCTCCTCATGATTTATATTCCCTACGTATGGAAAATATAATCCTGTTTCCTTCGCAATTTTATAAGCTGTATTAAGTGTTTCATAAGGTGTACGTTTCATTGAAGGCATTTTAAAATCAGGATGGTAAGCAGAAAAATGGACCGGAGTATCGTTCCCTAAGTTTTCTACTATCCATTTACACAGTTTTTGAATATCTTCCCTACTATCGTTTAAATCTGGTATGATTAAGTTGGTAATTTCAATATGCATTCCATTTGATTTAAATTGTCTAGCGGTATCTAAAACCGGTTGAACTGATTTAACACCGCATATCTTTTTATAAAATTCATCGGACATTGCTTTAATATCGATATTTGCAGCATCAATTCCAACTTCAATCAACTCTTTTACCGCTTCTGGAGTAGAATATCCATTTGTTACTAAAATTGTTTTAATATCATGCTTTTTCAGAAGAGGAACTGTATCCATAATCCATTCGTGCCATATTAATGGTTCATTATAAGTATATGCAAGAGTTTTTGCTCTGCTCTTTACTACTTTTTTTTCTAATTGCTCTGGAGCCATTTCAACTAGCGACATTCCACGACCTTCATAACCTTGAAGGTCATAAAATCCATTTTTTCCATTATCAGTCGGATTTGCTTGTGATATGCTCCAATTCTGGCAATTTTGACACTTGAATGAGCAACCAATTGAAGCAATTGAATATGCGGTAGCCCCTGGCCAAAAATTATAAAGAGGCTTCTTCTCAATGGGATCTATGCTCCCTGAAGAGATGAGCGAGCCATATATTAGTGTGAATAGTTCTCCATCATAATTCTTTCTTGTTCTACATATTCCTGCCTTATCTGGTAGGATTGTACATTCATTAGCACATACATGACATTTGACCTTATTATCATCAAGTTTATCGTATAATCTTGCTCTAAATTTCATTCAAATTGCCTATATTCACAAATTTATACTTATTATATCTCTAAATATATAATAGATAAGAAATTTTATAATTCTTATAGATTTAAATTGTTATATTCAAAAAAAGCTGTAAAAATAAATGTCAAGAATAGAAAAAGCTATCTCATATTTTGAGGGAAATTGTAATTGTGCTCAATCAGTATTGAGCTCTTACAGTACTCAATATGGACTAGATCGAGAAGAAGCTCTCAAAATTGCTACAGGTTTTGGAGGAGGAATGGGTCGTTTTGGTCGAACGTGTGGTGCTGTGACTGGAGCTTATATGGTTATAGGATTAAAATATGGCATGGGAATAAATGAAGACATAGAAGCGATAGAAAAGACATATCAAGTAATAAGAGATTTTTCCCACAAATTTCAAGAAATAAATGGTTCTGTACTTTGTAAGGAATTACTTGGTTGTGATATTAACACCCCTAAA
>JABXKB010000018.1 GCA_013375485.1 Promethearchaeota archaeon
CCACACTTCATAAATAAAGCAACACTACTAGCTCCAAAACTAAATCCCAGCACTATCATAGGATCAGGTACAATCCAATATAAAACTGAAACTCCGATTAAGGCAACTCCAACTACTGCAAGTCCCATAACTGAACCTCCAAAAAATGCTATATCAAATCCTTTTTTGGTCCCTATGGTGCAACCTTGTGCAGCTCGTGTATTTGCCTTAACACCAACATACATTCCTAACCAACCTGCTAGCATAGATCCAACAGCACCAATTATATACGCAATCATCTGTTCCCAATTCAAAACATCAGGAAATAACCTTGTGTATGTAGTACTTTCTTCAAAAGGTGATGGTAAAAACAACATAGCGACTGCAAGAACCGCAACAAAGATCCCTAAGATCTTATACTGAACTTTAATATAAGTCTTCGCTCCTTCCTCGATATACCCTGCCACTTCCACCATTCTTTCATTTCCGGGATCCTCTTTTAAGACTAAATATCTAAAATACATTGCCATTGCTATTGAGATTATACCCGCTATTAATGCGACAATTAAAATTATTGGTACAGCCATAATTCTTCACATATTTATTATTTTTTTGTTAAATTTTTTATAACACAATATTAAAATAATATCAAACAAAATTACTTAAATCATTAAAATATTTTGAATTTTGAGGTAATTTTTAATTCAATCGTGAATACTAATTTAGAAACTCTATAACAATTAGGTTTGATAATTTTTGACTTTAGAAATTTATCATATAATTCTCCTTATTTTCATTGGTACACTTGTTGGAATTAGCATGAGTTTTGTAGGTCAGACGGGGCAAGGAGTTGTAGTACCTCTTATTCTTTTGATTACTGGAGATGTTTTATTAGCTATAACGATTAATGTTATTAATGATTTTATTGCAGCTTCCTCAGTAGCGATTAATTATGTGAGAAAAAAACAGTATTATTTTAGTAAAAATATAATAATATTAATCATAATTTCTTTAATTGCTTCATTTTTAGGAGTTTTAATTCTGATCACCACTCCTCTAAGTACCATTTTTGGATGGTTTTTGCCTGCTTTCATTATTTTTTTAGGGACCACAATACTCTCTAAAGGATTTCCTACTTCTGAAAGCTTGAAAGAAATGGTTCATAAAATTTCTCAAAGATTTTTAAAGAAAGAAAAAGAAGATTTAGAATCAGAGGTAGGAGAGAAGAAGTCTGAAAAAAATAAAGAAAAAACTGAAATCTATGGTGATCAAATGGAAAGTGTAATTAAACCTTATTCAAAATTATTTTATCTCTTAGCAGTTATATTAGGAATGTTTGTAGGTCTTAATTCAGGTATGTTTGGGGCAAATTCAGGATTAATTATTACATTAGTCTTAATAATTTTGTATGGTTATCCTCTAAAGAAAAGTGTGGGGACTGCTTTAATATTAAGCATTATTATGTGCGTCTTTACATTCAGTACTTATCAAATTTTAGGATTTACCATTAAAGGTCGACTTTTTTTTAGCGGGGAATTTATTTTATATCTTGGTATCAGCTCTTTCTTTACTGGTTTTATTATTTCTAATTATGTGCAAAAGCTTTCAGCTAAAGCAATGGGAAGAGGAATGGGCGCAACTATGATTCTTTTAGGTTTAATTTCTTTAGTTTTTTATTTTATTAATTAGTTAAAACGAAAAATATTATATTTCGAAATGGATAATAAATATCAATATTAAAAAATTAAATTTTGAGGTGGCGAATATGTCTCAAAATCAAAATGAAAAAGAAATAACAATTAGAGACCAGATGAAAAAGTTTCTTATAAAAGGATTTTATGGATTCAATACAATATTATCCTCCGGCTTAGGAAGACGCCTAGGGATTTTTGACTATCTTGATAAAAAGGCTAAAAAATTATCTGAGTCTGGGCCAGTGTCTTCAATATCATTCACTCCAGAAGAAATCACTAAAGAACTTAAGTTAGATCCTGATTATCTAGATGCTTGGATTCATTTATCTCTCGAATGTGGTATCTTTGAGATAGAAAATGCACAGCAAAGAACAATAAAGACTGCACCTCATGTGTATGATTTACTTATTAACCGTAATCATATGTTTTATGTTGGAGATACAATAGGTTTATTTTATTATTTTGCTCCAGTTCAGGATGACGTAATAGAGCTATTTAAAACAGGGAAAACCTTAAATATTGATGATATCTATGAAGAAATGATAATTGATGGGCATAGATCAAGTGCTAGATGTGGAGTTTTGGTGGAGGGATTATTTTCAAAGCATTTTAAGGATTTTTCTAAAATAATAAGAAGGCAAGGTAAGGTTCTAGCAGTTGGATGTGGGTATGGGTTTAATATGGAAAAATGGGCAGAAAAATATAAAAAAACTAGATTTGTTGGAATTGATATCGACTCCAAAGCTATAGAATTTGCAAAAAAATTAATAGAACAACACAATTGGAATGACAGGATCAAAGTCTTTAAAATAACAATTAATGAGTATGCGAAAAAGAGTAAAGAAAAATATGATTTAATATTATTAAATCAAGTTCTTCATGAAATGGACCACGATGAAGAATATAGAAGAAGTGTCTTCGAAGATTTACATACTTTATTGAAGGATGAAGGGGTGCTTCTCGTGGGAGAAACTATGATTCCTGATACATTTTCTCCAAAAAAAGGATTTCAACTTTTTGATATCATGCATAAATTTCTTGAGGTAAAATTTGCAAAATTCTATGATGAAAAAAGTTTTAAGGAATTTATTGACTTAACACCATTTAAGCACGCTGAACTCATAAAAGAAAGAGGTAACTATTTCTGGGCAATACGGAAATGAAAAGGAATATTAAATAAAAAAAAGGGATTTAGGATTAAGGAGTAAATGTTATTTAATTCTTATTAAACTCGTCTATATTACTGCTATTTTTCAAATCATATCTCTAATTTGAAAATTTAAAAAAAATATAAACAATTATTAAAATTATATTGTTTATTTTTGATTATAGCTAAAAACAATGGTGACTAAAATTGTATAATAAAAATGAATTCGATCTTGCCATTATTGGTGGTGGTCCTGCGGGATTAACAGCTGGAATTTATGGAGCGAGAATGGGTTTAAAGACTACTCTTTATGAATATAAAGCTTTTGGAGGTTTAGCAGGGACAGCTCCCAAAATTGAAAATTATCCAGGATTTAAGACCATTAGTGGTCTAGAATTAACAGAAAAAATGCGAGAACAAGCTGAATCGTGGGGTGTTTCTTTTATTTATGGTGAAGTTTCTGAAATTAATCCAGATGAAATGACCCTAACATCATATGAAGGTATTATTAAAGCAAAAGCTATTATAATTGCGACTGGTTCGAAACATCAAACACTTGGATTACCTAATGAGTTCGAATTAGTAGGTAATGGAGTTTCTTATTGTGCTACATGTGATGGTCCTTTATTTAGAGATCAGGTAGTTTGTACTGTCGGTGGTGGTAATGCAGCTGGTCTAGAAGCAATTTATCTTTCAGGTGTAGCAAAAGAAGTTTATCTGATTCATAGACGTCATCGTATGCGAGCAGAAAAAGCAATTGCAGATGAGGTTACATCACTAAATAACGTTACGACAATGTTTAATTGCACTATTGAAGAAGCTATAACAGAAAATAATAAATTAGGAATATTAAAAATCAAAAATCATGAAACTGGCGAAGTAAATGAAATAAATACAAAAGCTCTCTTCATTGCAATAGGAGTTGAGCCACAAAGCGAATTAGCAAAAAAAGCAGGGATAGAAACTGATAAATATAATTTTATTAAAGTTAATAATAAACAGGAGACTAATATTCCCGGTATTTATGCTGCTGGAGACGTAACAGGGGGAATACGACAAGTAACTACGGCAGTTGGTGAAGCAACAACTGCAACAATGAATGCATACCTTTTTATTAAAAAAGGATGGTATGGGGAAGGGAAGAAATAATAAATATTTCTTTGAATAAGATCTATAAATTGAAAATAGACTGAAATTTATATTTATGATAATCACCTAAAAAATAATAATAGATAAAATCAATCAATACTTATTTTAATACTTATAATTTATCATTCTAAAGGCGAATCATATGGATGAATTTAAATGTGAAGTACTAATTATAGGTAGTGGCCCAGCAGGATTAAGTGCTGGTATTTCTTGTGCCCGTGCAAACAGGGATGTAATTATTCTTGATGGAAAGGAGTTGTCAGCTCTAGAGAAGATAAAAGAAATTCAAAATTGGCCAGGAGAAATTGATATAAAGGGAAAACATTTATTGAAAAAATTTAGAGATCATATTGAAAGTTATTCAGAAAATGTCAGAATTATTAAAGGTGATATTATATCACTAATGCTTGGAATGGGACTAAATATGATATCGACAAGAACAGCAAATATAACCTCTGATGTTGTTATTATAGCAATAGGAAGGGGGAATCGAAAGGAAATTATTAAAGGAGAAGAATCTTTACTTGGATTTGGTGTTTCATATTGTCCATTATGTGACTACCCATTATATAAAGATAAAGTTGTGTATATGTACGGCAAAGATGCAGAAATGCTAGAAGAAGCCTTATTACTAAAAGAATCGGGTTGTATAGTGCACATAATCACTGATGTTGGAATTGAAAATTTACCTGAAAAAATCTATGAAGCAAAAGAAGCTGGTATTGAGGTGATTGAGAATATGAAAGTAATAGAAGTTGTTGCTGATGGTGATGGAATCATTCATAGAATAATTTGTAAATCTACAAAACCTGAATCTCAAGAAAATGAGGAAATAAAGGAGTTTGACTTAGACTGTTTGTTTATTTTATCACATATCTCATCAAACTCTATTTTCAAGAAAGCAGGAGTAGAATTAGATGATACAGGAAATATAATAGTAGATGAAGAACAAAAAACCAATCTTAATGGAGTGTATGCTGCGGGAGATTGCACTGGGGGTCTTTTTCAGGTAGTTTTCGCCACTGCAGAAGGAGCGCGAGCAGGATTAAATGCTTGTAAATATCTTCGACAATTAAAAAAGGAATGAAGCGATCAATATTTAGGTTTCCTCTCGAGGTCAATCACCTCCCAAAATAAAATCAAACATAAATTTCTTTAATTTTCGATATTTTATAGTCGTAATGGTTATATCAGATAAGCATATTTTGATTACTGGTGCAAATTCGGGAATTGGAAAGGCTTGTACCGAGTATTTAGCAGTTAAAGGATTCAAAATTTATGCTGGTGCCAGAAGACAGGAAGATATCGAAGCTCTTAATGAAATTAAAAATGTTATAGGATTAAAAATTGATGTTACCAATAATCAGACTATTAAAGAAGCATTTGATTATGTAAAAAATGAAAATTCAGGCTTATTTGCAATTGTTAATAATGCAGGAATTGCAATAGCGGGACCATTAATGGATATAAGTACTGATGATCTAATTAATCAATTTGATGTTAATTTAATTGGGATTCATAGAATTACTAAAGCCTTTTTCCCTCTTTTATTAGACTCTAAGGGGAGAATAATTATGGTAAGTAGTAATTCTGGATTTTTTTCGGCTCCATTTTTTGGTCCATACTCTTCAAGCAAATTTGCTTTAGAAGGCTATTCAGATGCTCTTCGGAGAGAACTATTATTATATAATGTAAAAGTCATCATCATCCAACCGGGAAGGATAAAGACATCTATCTGGGATAAAGGAGAGGAGTTATTAGGTAAATATGAAGGTTCTATTTTTAAGAAAGAGGCTTATAAAATTGGTAAATATGCGATTGAAAAAGGTAAAAATAATTCTTTAAATCCATCCAAAGTTGCTAAAGTAGTTTTAACTGCGTTAAAAAAAAAAGATCCAAAAAATAGATACATGATTGTTCCTGATAAGTTCAGGAATAAACTGTTAAAAATCTTACCATCAAGAAGAATTGATAAAATTATTAAAAAAGAATTGGTAAAGATAAAATTTAGTCCAGATTAAAATAAGGCGGAATTTGAGGGTTAAATTTTTACTGTATATGTTATTTAGATATTATACCATATTATGTAATATCACGATCATATTCTATTCATTATGGTAGAGTATGTTATCTCAGATTTCCTTGAAGATTTTCTGATCGCAAAGGAAGTCGAAGAGGGCTGTGCACCTTCAACCATCAAAGCATATCGTTATGATCTTCAGAAATTCATTGAGCTTGTAGGAGATCTCCAAATTAATTCTCCTTTACTTCGTCAAAAAATACGTTTATTTTTGAAAAAATTAAATGAAATGGACTATACTAAAAAAGGGATCGGTAGGAAAATTGCCTCATTACGTTCCTATTTTAAATTTTTAGAATTAAATGAATTCTTGCCTAAAAACCCTATGAATACAATAAAAACTCCTAAAATTAAACTTGAAGAAAGTCTACCAAAATTTTTAAGAATTTCTGATATGGAGGAGATTTTTAATAAGCTAAAAGACCGGCGATTATTCAACTCTCGGAAAAGTGAACGATACTATTTGATAGTTAGATTATTATACTCAACAATGGCTAGAGTAAGTGAGTTATGTAATATAAAAATTAGTGATATTGATTTCGAAAGAGGGTATATTCGATTACGTGGAAAAGGAAATAAAGAAAGAATAGTTCCTGTTGATCAAAGAACCTTAGAAATATTTAATGAATTTCTCAGAAATAGAATAAAATATGATTCTGAAGATTATTTGTTAGTCAATACCAGAAATCAAAAATTAAATCCTCGAGTAGTACAAACCGACATCAAAACAATAAAGGAAAAGTGTGGATTTACTGGTTCTAAGATAATCACACCTCACGTTTTTAGGCATACTGGAGCAACTCATCTTAGACGTTCAGGTATGGATATTAGTGAATTACAAGATATTTTAGGGCATTCGAGTCCAAATACAACACGAATTTATGCTAAAAACGACATAACAAAGTTAAAAGAATCATACTCTCAGATGCATCCCCTAAACAATTTAGATAAAATGTAGGTTTTAATCTAATTCTTTAGTTAATAAATTTATTAGAAATAAAAAATAATTTAATAAGTATAAGAAAATTTATACTTAAATTGTTCTTTTATTACTTATACATCAAAATTAAATATGAGACTTCTCGATTTACAATGGACGAGGATGAGTTCAGAAAACAATTCAGGAAAAAGTCAGTTTTTAGACAAGCGAGCTCTCTTGATTTAAGTTATGTACCAGAAAAGTTATTTTGTCGTGATGACGCGGTAAATACCTTAATCTTCAATTTTAGGAGGATTTTAGAGGAAAAAGAGCAGCCTTCTATAAATTGTTTAATATTAGGTAAGGGTGGAGTAGGTAAGACTTGTACTGCTAGATTTTTTGGAAGAACTTTTAGAACTATCGCAATTGAAAATGAGGTCAATTTATTTATTGAATACTTTAATTGTATTAATTTTCGTTCCAAAAGTAAGATTATCAGGGAGCTTCTCGCCAAATACCAACATGGCAGTGGACGTGGTTTCTCGGACGATGAGGCTTTAAAGTTAATTCTCTCACAACTAATTCGAGAGCAGGGATATATGCTTCTAGTTATAGATGAAATTCATCTTTTGAAACCAGATGATGTACTAGCATTTCTAGACATTGCTGAGACATTCGGTCATCAAAATGCGAAATTATCATTACTTTTAATTTCTAGAAGTAAAGATTGGATGAAAATTGAAAACGAGAGAATATTAAGCAGATTAAATGAAAAAATCCCTCTTAAATCTTATGATTTTGATGAATCAATGCAAATCTTGAAATATCGTAGTGATCTAGCATTAAAAGAGTATGTTATTGATAATGAACTTTTAACAATGATTTCCCAAATTGTTGTTGATCACAAAAATATGCGACATGGAATTGAAATATTGCGAAAAAGCGGATCATATTGCGACAAGGAAGGATTAGAAAGTGTAAGTGCAGATATAATTAGAGAAGCTTCGAATGATGTATATCCTACTTTTAGAAATAATATTGTTGATGAATTAAAAGATCAAGAAATTTTAGCATTGTATGGTATTGTAAGATCTCTAATTAATAAAGATGAACCATTTACTTTAGTAGACGATGCGTTTGAAGAATATAACTCGGTTTGTGAGAATTATTCAATAGAACCTCATGTTAAAATGAGTTTTAGAAAGTATGTTCGCCAACTTACTCAATTAAAAATAGTCACATCTAAAACCGTAAGAATTGAGGAAGCTGCACGTGGAAGACATCTAGAGATAACCCTTTTAGACATCCCTGCAATAAAACTAGCAGAATTATTAGAAGATATTTTGGAGAGAAAATTTAGGAGTTAATTCAAAATTTTTAATCAATACGACTCTTTTTTAACTAGTTTCTAAATAGAATTCACTTATTATGTAGAATTTCTTTACTATTTCTACTTTTAATAACTTTCTTTATCAGATTTTGAGGACGTATACCATTCTAACCATTCTTTACGTCGATTTTTTTTTTGTTGCAAATCATCAGTATTTGTAATATTTTCATTTCTTACTTTTTGCCAGTATCTATCCAACTCATGTCTTGTAAGTGATAACCCACATGATTGGCATACAACTTGTTTTATGGTTGAATGGTATTTCATAAAGCCTCCGCATTCTGGGCAGCGAGCCATTATAATACTATACTATTTTTTATTTAGAGTCATTATTGTGTTTATGTATTATATTAATAGAATTAATTAATGTTAAAATATTTTGTGTCTTAAATTATAAACACTAATTATTTGTAAGAGTTATACAGAACTTTTTTAGAGTGAAAAGAAATGAAATCAGATGTATTTTATTTTACAGCTCGAACTCATTTTCATGGACAAAGTATGAGTAAATTTAAAGGTCCTCTAGCCTTAAAAAATCTAGGAATTGAACAAAAGATTAAAAATGGTGATAATGTAGTAATTAAAACCCACTTTGGAGCATTAGAGAATAATAGATACCTCCGACCAAGCTACATTCGATTTTTATGTGATTTTGTAGAAGAATTAGGAGGAATTCCTTCTGTTGCAGAGTCTTGTGGATGGGGTGTTCCTGAAAGCGTTTCTGGAGCACACACAGAATATAGTGGTAGAGCTTCTGAAGAAGAATATCTTAAGGTTGCCTTACTCCACGGTTTTACAAAAGAAACTATGGGTGCTCCAATTTTAATGCTTGATGGCAAAATTGGAACTGATATTGAAATTCAAAAAATTAATGGCAATATATTTAAGGAAGTTTTAGTAGCAGGGCGTTTAAGAGAATTTGATTATATGATAATGGCTTCTCATTTTAAAGGACATGCTATTGCTGGTTTCGGAGGGGCATTAAAAAACTTAGGAATAGGATGTGTTTCTAAGGGGGGTAAAGCTGAAGCACATACAGGAAAAACTTTTGAAATTGATTTTGATTCCTGCAATCCAAAATGCAACAACTGTATCAATATATGTCCTACAAACGCTTTAACTAAAGAAAAAGATAACAAATTGAATTTTAACGAGGACCAATGTAAATTTTGCTATATGTGTGCTTCTGTATGCAGGGATAAGGTGTTTAATCTTGGGAATGCTTCAGGTGAGGATTTTATTACTCAGTTTATTGATAATGCTAAGGGAGTTGTGGATTTTTTCGGAAAAGATAAAATCTTTTATGTTAATTATGCTATAGATATCACCTATCAATGTGATTGTACTGGGGGTTCAGATGTCCCATTTGTTCCAGATATTGGAGTTCTAGCTTCTTTGGATCCTGTAGCAGTAGATCAAGCAACTATAGATCTTGTACATAAATCCTCAATTAGTCCTCATTCAGCTCTTTCTGATCTTGAAGGAGTTCCAACCAAAGGACCGCACGAATGGTTTTCTCATACTCCTCGGTTTAATTCTGAAAATGGAGAAATGGATTTTAGTGGTAAAGAGTCAAAACATTGGCAATTACAATTAAAGTTAGCAGAAGAAATTGGTTTGGGAAAAAGAGAATATAATTTAATTGAAGTAGAAATTGAATCAAAAAAATAAATTGTATATTTTTGCTTTGTTTCTATAATAATACTTCTTTTAAATAAATTAAAATAAAACGAAGAGAAATGTAATTAAAAATTATTCTGGTGTTGCTCGTTTCTTCATAAAAATATAGACGCCAGCTATTATTGCAACTCCTCCAACTACAGAAACAATAACAATAGTTATTATCACACCGGGTTCTAATCCACTTGGAATACTCTTGATTACCGTCACACTTTCTGATGCTTCATTTCCCGCAAGATCTTTGGCGTAGAATGTAATTGTAACATCTCCTTGTGACAATGTGGTCCATGCATTTTGGTCAAAAGTGCCATTATCTATTATGGTATGATTAGTTAATCCCCCATCAAAAGAATACCATATTATATCCAAATTTTCCTCTATAATAGTTATATTGAAAAGAGGCGCATTATTACTATATTTCTCTCCTTCTTTGGGCGAATTTATGATAATAACCGGAGGCTATCGTATCTTTTATTGTGCTAATAACCACAGAGCCAATATGACCTAAATCATCACTTGCATAAAATCCTAAAATAACTATCCCATCATCTAAATCATTCCATGCAGCCTGTTCGAATGTGCCATTTGTAGTAAAAGTATAATTATGCAATCCTCCATCAAGTGTATACCACATGGCATCTAAGTAATCATCAGTAATTCTTACACTAAAAGAAGGAGTGCTATTCCCAAAAACCTCACCTGCAGTAGGTGAGTAAATATTGATAGTTGGAGCTTCAAAATCTTTTATTATCATAACCTCAGCATTTCCAATATTATTGAAAATTGAATTGATTTAAGAAAATTAAGATTAATAAAAAAAAGAAATAAAAAATTAAGAGTTTAAATCAAAGAATTCAATATCAAAATATAAGATAAGATAGTATTGCATTGTATCTTACACTCATTACTTAATTCTTCTTCAATTACCCATGGATTATTAAAAACTCCATTTCCCCAAACTTGTTCATTCTCATCTGTTTTTAAACCTGTTATTTTAGGTTTAATATCATGTAACATTTTATTGTAAGCATCAAGAAACACATCTGTATCAATCATTTGTTTCGCTAATGTTAGCTTTTGGCCTATATGAGCTTTTAAATTGTTATCAGGATGACGCCAATAATCATTGGAAGATTCTTGAAGCATTTGATTTAAATTATCAATTTTCCACTTGACATACTCACGCATATCATCAAATGTAGTTTCAAATGCCCCTAGAAATAAAGAAGTATTTGCATCATTAGGAACATCAAAATCATTATCAACTAATCTGATGCTTATATCATGTATTCCATGTTCTATGAACCATCCACCATACCATTTATAAGTATCATCAAAAGTGAATGAAAAGTATGTTTCTGTAGGATCTGGAGTACAATTGAGAATAAGATTGTCATCTATATATATACTAATATTGGAGAGCCCGTAATCATCGCCCTCATCCTCATTTGTCACTTCAAAATTGATAGTAATACTTGTAGGTGTATCAATGATCTCAAGGATTATATCGGGGGGATGTATATCATCATCTAAAATTTGGATTTTCGGAATAACTATGCTCGAATTTTCATCTGAAGATGCGTTAACAATAAAGCTAAGTTCACCCCAGCCTATTGGAGTAAGAGTTAGCGTGAACTCTTGAAAATCTCCAGGTTCTAAATATATTGTATCCATACTAAGTGATTTCTCAGCAAAAGGAATATGATCTATGGAAATATCAAATTCTTGATCAACATTACCTAAATTTGTTAGATTAAAAGTATAGCTAGCCGTTTCATAATCATAAATAGTAATATCTGGATTTAAACATTGAAAATCCATATCATAAAAATCGTCCACGATAAATGTATCTGTAAAATGATGATCGAAATTACCATATATATGATCTTTGACATGTACTGTATAAGTGTAAGGTCCAGGGAGCGTAGTATAATGCCTTGGTGGATGAATTGTGAAAACTTCAATTACTTCTCCAGGGTTTAAACCAATAACCAATGTATCCCCGACGTAGCCGCTAACTAGTTCACCATCATGGTATATATTAGGATACAATTCTTTATTGATGAAACTGCCTGGAATACCCTCAACACTAACATTTATCATTACAGCGGATGTTCCTGTATTATTGACGTACACAGCACTGAAATCCTGTCCAGGAACAATAGGATCTTCAGCACTCTGCGTAATCAATTCGACTTTATAAAGGTTTTCTATGTAAAGAGGTATAGTGTCTTTATAAATAAGAGATGCTCCTATAAACATTTGTAATTCAAACTGAAATGCTCCTAACAGACTTTGATCATACCGGATTATGGTAAAATCGAGGGTTCTCGGAAACGTTCCTACAATTGCATTCAGAGTAGAGAATCCTTCAGGGGCAATAAGTATATATGTTACTTGTTTGTTAGGGTCGGGTCCAATTAACCAAGAAAAATAAGGATCAACCTGAAATTTTAGACTGGCTTCTCCTATACCTGTAGCTGGATCCACAAGTAGTTCATTATCTCCTCCATCAACTCTCCAATTTGCCCAAAATGGTAAACTCATACTTAATATGGCATAAAGATCAACATCTACCAAGATTGCATTCTTGGTTGTGACCCAGTCTACTGGGATTAATAAAATCCCGCTTGAGGCGGAATAAACTTGTAACGCATATGATAACAAAGCTTGCAACTCTTCGGCACTATACGAAGCTAATGCCGCCCAACCTGGATAGTAAAAGAAAAAAAGTGGTATAACTCCCTCAGAAATAAAGCTAGTGAGGAGTGATGTATATTCCCAATTGCTAGTTGTTTGTAAAACAAAATAATTAAAATTAAGAAAATATGAATTCCAATCTAGCCTCGAGTAAAGAGCGTTAAAATAGCTTTTTCCGATTCCTGCATATTCTTCAGTAGCTTTTATAACATTCCCCGCTGCTATAAACGCATCTTTGTATTTATACTCGCTAATAGCTTTCTCAAATAGCTGCTTGAATATTAGACTTGAGACCTCATGGGTATTAGCATAGAAATCTGAAATTGAGTTTTCAAGGGCTGGCATACCTAAATGCTCTGAAATTAACTCGTCACATCCGAATTCTCGTGAAAAACTGAACCAGAAGATGTACCAAGTGAATTTTTGCCAATCCATTTGAAACTGAAGCTGATATCCTACATCGGGGGTTATGTCTTCGATCGTACGAGAAAAAGTATGATCGAGTGTGTGACAATAACCATTCCATTCACCATGCCATCCATCCCAATCTGTCCACCATGTCCCACCTGCACCATAAAGTCTAAATCTTGCATGCATATATACAACAGTATCTCCATCTTCAACAACATGGAATCTAAATTTTATTTGATCTCCAACTTCTAGACCACCATGTCTCCTCATGTTTAATAAAGTTTCTGCTGGAAGGATTATCTTACAATTTTCTTCTTTTATATCAATACTAGGGTTATTTATCTTAGATGAAAGCCATGAACCAAGAATAAGTAATCCGCCAGCAATTATCCCAAAAGCAGCACCAATACCAGATGCAAATAAACAGAGAATTATTCCCACTGCTGCTATAACAGTATTAGCAACCATGTCGAATAGTGCTCCTTTCATATCATAAATATCTCCTGCTTGCCATTTAATTGCGAAACTAACCCAATCAAACACTACAATAAGGATTGATAGAACGATACCAATAGCCCCTAAAACCTTACCAGCTGTTTTTAACGAGGCTACTGTTGCTTCTTTAACAGACCTCATTGACATTAATATTATTCCTTTAACTAAAACAATAGCGCCTAAAGCCATAGTACAGAAGGCGCTACATAATCTCATGGCAAATAGCGCGCTTTTATTGTCATATTCTCCAGATAATTTTTGACCAATTAAATGGAAAATTTCAACAAAAGTAAAAACCATCATCGCAATCCCAAGTACTGCACATGTAGCTCCCGAAACCGTCGTAAATTTACTCATTCTTGCTTGGGATTTTATTGAGTTCCCCATTTTATTATTGTTTTGTTTATGTTGATTTAATTTGGGTATCTTCGGTCCTTTCTCCGCCAACTGGTCAGCTATAGCTTCCGACGTTTTGGCAACTAATTCTCCAATATCTCCCATAACGGATGGACTTACAACTGTAAAAAAGCTTTTTACTAAGTTAGGTTCTAGTAGTTCAATAAAATCACTTTTTAAATCCAATCCATTTGAAAAGAACGAAAGGTAATTGCTCAAATCAGAATATGAGTGCTGTTGTGTGAGAATATTGACATCACTTATCAAATTATCTATTAATTCAACATAGATTTCATTATTTGAAGAACTAAGAAAGATTTCTCGGAGTAAATTTAATTGATCATTAAGTGTATTAACTTGATCCCAATAATTGCTTATAAAATTCAGAAATGACTCAGCAGGCATGTAAGGTTGGTCATTAAAAAAGAGATCTGATAAAACTACAGTGTCCTGCCTGTTATCTATAAATTCTTTGTAGATATCAACTCCCACTTCAAAATTAAGCAATGGTGTACCTTGAACTTGATCGTTCTGTTCAATATATGTTTGTTCTAGAATATTAATATTTTCACTTAACTGTGAATTAAATATTAAAGGGATTTCTTCTAAAGGAATGTTTGTTCCTTGGGCTTGTTTAATTTTTAGTACCCCTAAATTTTTAAAAACATTCATGGAGATTGGTATCCCCATTATGCTTGCTCTCTTCTGGATATTGGTATTACTATCAACAGAAAGATTAGCATAGTAGGTTTGATACAGGATTTTACTTTCTCCCTGAACTTCTAAATCCCCAAAAGTATAATTTTGATCTTGATATACATCTGATATAGTGTAATAGCTGAAAAAAGCTTCAAAATCTCCATTGTGAACGATTTCGAATGGTGGGTTGTTCATTTCCTGTATGGCAATTTTATTGAGAATGTCATAATTTTGGTATAGTCCTGTAATATATAATACTTCAGTTTGGTCAATCTCCTCTTCACTATTTATTTTATCTTGTATTAAACGATCAGGTAAATTAAAATAATCTATAGTACCATTTCCAATTATATCATCTTCGACATTATATTCTTCTGGAGTTCCCAATGAAGGATTTTGAGTAAGGGTCCAAAGTATTTGATTTTCAATAAAACTGTCAGGAGAACCTAAAATATAATCTATGTTTGAGAACTCTCGTATTGCCATAGATTGAATAATTATATTTTCTTCAAAATCATATAAATGTAATAATGATGTATCCTTCGTAGTATAATCATATTTTGTTATTAACCAAATAAAATCAAATCTTAAATCTAAGAAACCATCATCTTTTGAATCATGATCATTAGGAAATATAATATCATATTCAAAATTTGATTCTGCTGATTTTGGGAAAACAAAATAATATTCATTATCAGGATCATCTGGAGCTGGTAACGGGTCTCCTATCTGAGTTTCATCAAAATTTTCATCCGATTTGAATAATAATGAAACATCTTTACCCCACAACTCAATTAATTTTACTCTGTTCATATCTTTTTTGGTACCATCATCATCATTGAATTTATTGCCAAATAACCTTAGTACGGGATAAATTGACACATTAAAGACATTATGCCAATATCTCGGGACCCCGTAAGTAGAATAGTCGTTAATTGGCTTTTTAACATGTATGTTTATAATAGTATTATTTTCACTATTTGTTGGAATTATGATTTGATTGATTTTCAAAGGATCTAATTCTAATTTAGCTAATGGAGAACTATCATAATTATCTGGTAATTCATCTTCATCAGTATCAATTTTAGATGGATTTAATCCACTAGTAGTTTCTGCAAAATCCTTAAATCCATCTCCATCAGAATCCAACAATTCTGGAAACATTAAGATTTTAATTTCTTCATAATTAGCTAGAAACTCTATGTCAGCGGTGAAATTAGCTATGTAGAGATAACTTATAGAATGCCATCCTGGTTCTAAACTACCGTATATTTCATAATCTGGCGGAGATTCTAAATCTGATATAAAAACTTTATCTTCAAAGAAAGTGTAATTCCCATCAATAGCTATTTCTTTAAATTCGCCACTATTAACCCGAAGTGCTAATTGAGCATTAGGATATAACTCAGGGATATAAAAAGTAAAAAGCCCTTCAGTGTAATTAGTCTCATCAATTCTCATAAAAATTTGATTATCAGAGGATTTCTCATAAAATCCCCAGATATCGGCATATGTAGGGTCTAATTCAAAATCATAGAGTCCCTCTTGTTGTACCTCATCTACATCATCTAAAAGGTCTTCATCCCAATCTAAATTAACTATAATTTTGTATTCTAACAATCCATCTCCTTTTAATAATAATCTATATTCCCCTGGTTCAAGATTTATATCGTATCGGATATAAGTTCCACGCTCAATAAACATACAATAAAACAATGGATCAATTTCAGGATATTCTGCTGTATCATGAATTCTTTTAAGAAGTGTTGATCCACCAGTTTCATTTTGTAATTCTACATATAACCAATTATAAGCAAACGTAGGTCTCGTTAAAATTGAAATAGGTCCACCTGCTTTAAAACTAATTTCAGTATCCTGATTTAAGTTAACTTCTATTTCATCTTCTGCAATAAAGAGCGGTTCGACTGTTATTGACTTGAAATATTGTAGATTTGATGGATCTATTTTAATTCTGTAAATTTTAAACAGATCAGTGGAAAATTCTATAGGAAATATGTTTAGACCATAACTTACTACATAAATCTCCTCATCAAGCATAAAATAGGTAAAATCAGTACCTTCGATTTCAACTAAGAGATAACATGCCCCTTGGGCACTAAATAGATATAAAGTTTCAGTAACTTCATCCAAATATAAATTATCAATATCTATAATATTATTTTGTTTAGGATTTGAATTTAAATCATTAATAACACTATCAAGAAAAGGAGTATAACCCGATAATAATAAAATACTAATAACTGCAACTGCCGTTAATTTCAATTTCAATTTTTTCATTATGAAATATCTCAACCATTATTTATTTTATTATAGATCAAGTTAGGTTGTATTTTATATAAATATTTTACAAATTTGATCTTATTTTTCGACATTTATGTACAATATCGAGAAAAATGATCACAATTTAATAGATTTGATTAATTTTCATTCTTAATTATGATCGAACCAGATCATAATGACCAAATATAAACACTTAAGAATCGAAATGGGTTATCTAAGATTTCCCATGATTATTTTTCAATAATTTTTATAGAAAAATTATGATTAAATGAAGGTACTTGAAAATATAAGGAAAAAGAAATATAGAATGAATATTTAGAATGAAACTGTTGAATTACAAAAATTCAGTCTATGTGTAATAATTTCTTTAAAGAAAAGCGTTCCATGCGTTTATAATATCTTCTCTTCTAACTTTATACTTCTTTTCAAGTTTTTGAAAATCGAGATGATTTAGGATTCCATCATCCCATATAGTATTAATAATTCTAACAATTGTCCGTACATAATCTTCATTATTAGTATAGATATCTATTTTGGATGCATGATTACCAGGGTTAGGCACGGCAACTCCAGCCATTTTATCAGCTATTTCAACATACATTCCTATTTGAGATGCCAGATAAAAGAATGTATTGTTTCTACCACCTCCAGATTCTTCCGCAGCGGTTGAAGGATCTAAATTCTTCATCCAATTTTCTACTGTATAAGCAAGATCTGGTTTATATTTTGAAAACTTCATTTTAAGTTTTTTTGGACGTCCAAAAAATGTATATTTTGGCAGATTTGTTAACCCTAATTGCATAGCTTGTTTTTGAAGTTTCTTTCCCATTATTTTCACCCTTTTCATTAAAGGTTAAATGATTTAATGAAAATTAAAATAAAAAAGAAATTATATTAACTTTATGATGAAACTGTTAGATTTTCAAATACCATGTATGGAAAAAGGGTATTTACAAAATATTCTCTCTCTTTTGAAAGATATAAACAACTTCTTATCATTTTAAGGATGTTCCCACTGATGTTTCCATGCTTAATAGGATTTTCAAATTTACCATTTTTAATATAGTAACCATTTCTTATTTCCGCTCCGAAATTTCCAGATAATTTACTAGGTCTTAACCAAGAAAATTGTTCAACATAATATCCTTCTTTTATTTCTGAGATAATTTCATCTAAGCTCATATCTCCGGGTAAAATCTCTAAATTACTTATTCCTGTCTCAACAGAACCATGTAATGCTCTCACTCCATTTCCAGTTGATTCTTCATTTCCTATTATAGCGTCTTTTTGATCATAAAGTCGTTTTTGAAATATTCCTTTCTTTATTATTTCATTTCTTTGATGTGGGGAGCCTTCACTGTCCCATCCCATCGTATTGAATCCCCCCTCCAATAAACCATCGTCAATAATAGTTATATTCTCAGAAACTAATTTCTCATCGACTTGAAATCTTGAAATTCCTTGATGATAGGCTTTTCCAGAAGCATGAGTTCCTATTACAGGATTAATTGCCCTACTTAATATTTGAGGTGAGAAAATAATGGTTGCTTTATTATTCGGTTTTGGAGGATATGCCTTTAAAGTGTCTTGAGCTAGAATTGACCATTTTTTTACCCTTTCTGGGAAATTTAAAAATTGCCTTTCTTTAATGAATTGAAATGGCCAATATTCTGCTAATTTCCCATTTTCTTGAGCTTTTAATGAAAATTCTATAAAAAAATAAGTTTTTAAAGAGTTACTATCGATTGCATTACTGTTTCTTAGAAAATGTTCATCAATATGAACCCGAAAACGTCCAAAAGTAGGCTTTACGTCTTTTTGTTGTTTAATCTCAGCAATTAATTCTTCAGCTAAATCAATTTTAATACCCAAGGGGTCTTGAAGTATTTTCTCATCAGATATTGAGACATTTTGGATTTTCTTTTTATTTGGGAAATAATATTTTGAACCTAAATTATTTTTTGCTGTTAAAATACAAGTTTCAATATTTCTATCAATTTCATTTAAATCCAGTGAATTCCCTTTAACCAAACCAATTCCAGTTTTCTCATTTTTCTGAGAAAGAATTCGTAAAAGATAATCAAAATCATTGACTTCTCTTTCATTATCAACTTTATCTTTAAGAAATATCGACTCATAAGCTTTTCTTTCAATTAAGAAAATCTCGTACTCCTTAACATCCTTAAGTTTTAATCTTTTTTCAATCAAATCCAATTTTTCGTTAGACATTTTATTTCACCCAGGACTAATTAATACTTCTTTTATTCTTAAATAACTACCTCCATCTGAAACTGGGACTCCGTCAGCATGGCCTTTTCCACACGTACCTCCCTTGAGATATGTAGGATGATTACTTATTGCATCTATATTTTGCAGTACTTCTAAAACATGTCCGGTAAGTGCGATACCTCTCAATAGTTGAGTCTTCTCTCCACTTTCGATTAAATATCCTTTCTTAGACATACATTGCATGCCTAATCCCAGAGGATCTTCCATACCAAAATAGGAGTGACTAACCATTACACCCTCTTTAATATCGGATATCATTTCTTCTAGATCATAATCTCCAGGCTCAAAATAAGTATTAGACATCCTTGGATGGACTACATGAGCATAACTTTCTCTTCTTCCATTTCCTTGTGGAGTTGCGTTTAAAACTGAGGCACTTCTTCTGTCATAAATGAAATTTTTTAAAATACCATTTTCTACTAATATGTTTTTACCTGCTCGAATACCTTCATCATCAAAAAAATAAAACCCTAAAACATTTTCAGTACTTGGTGTGTCGCAAATTACACAAATATCTGAAGCTACGTTCTTGTTTAATTTGTCTTTAAGATAACTTCTTCCTCTTAAAACTTGATCTGCTTCTAATCCATGGCCAAAACTCTCATGTGCTATAATTCCCGCCATACTTGGGTCTACTATAACTGGAAATCTTCCAGAGGGAGGTTTCTTGGCTTTTAACATTTCCAATGAGGTATCAGCTATTTGTTGCAGCTTTTCGTCAGTCAAATCGTCAAAGATCTCAAAACCCATTATTCCATCAGTAAGAAAATGATCAAAATCAATCTTCATCCCCTCTTTTACGATAGGGAAAATAAAAAACCGTGTACGGGGAATAACTTGCCTCAATTGACATCCTTCATTATTTACGAAAATACGCGTTATTTCAGTTTCCCTGTATTCTGTCTTACAAAGAACAATCCTTTTATCATAATTTTGGATGAAATTGGAGATATATCTAATTTTATTTAGTTTTTCTTCAATTGTGATTTCTTTGGGATTAATTTTAGGTTTGATTTCTTTATTTAACTTCCATCCTTCAAATTCAGCAATTTCTTCTCCTTTATTAATTACTCTTGGTAATTTATCTGTTACACTATCTAATTTAGAAAAATTATCAAGAGCAATTTCTTTCCAAGTTCCATCAAAAGTTCTAGCAACAATTCCAGATGTTTTTACATTAACCGATATATCCTCAGAAAAGGGACTTTTTTCTATAAATAGCTCAGAAAAAGAATCATACAAAATATCAAAATACTGGTTTGTTCGCTTAAAGTTATTAACAATTTCTTCAAAAGCAGTAAAAATTTGATCATATGATTGATCAATCATAATAAGTGAAATTTGAAATAAATTAATATATTTATGATTTTATTGTTATTTTGAATTCTTGAGACGTATATATGTTTTTAGAATATTTTATGATTCAAAATCAAGGATTTCTTTATTATAAAACGGCTTAGAGAAATTAAGTTTCGAAACTTTCTTCTGAATCTGATGGTGGTGCATATATTTTTGAGATATTCTCTAAATAACTAATTCGTTTTTCTAAAATAGTTATAGTCTCTATAATATTATTGAGGACTTTATTAGTTTCCCTAATCTCATATTGGAGATCACCCAGTCGGTTAAGTATGAATGCCATAACTTTTGATTCTTTAACTGGAGTTATTACCCAATTAATGATGTTTTGTATGAACTTTCGGTTATCATATGAATTTAACCCTATTCTGGAATTCGAAGTAAAAATATCAATATCTCCAATTGCCACAACTTTACCTTGGCCAAATTCTGTATAAGCAGCAATAATTTGCTGTTTTTCATCCTCTTTGTTCCATTTCTCAGATGTATTATTATAAATTTCTGACCATACAGAATTTTCATTTGTTTGTAATAATGATTTTACTTCTTTATTTAAGAATAAGGAACAAGCGCCTCCAATTATCATTTCTCTTAGGTTTTTTGTAATTGGATTTTTAGGAAAATCTTGAATATGTAATATACTCGTACAGTTTTGGTTATTGTCATTCATCTCTTTAATTAAATTTTTCTCGAAAAGGATGCCAAACTTTCCAGCAATATCATTAAGGTTAGTTTTTTGAAGAGAATCCGCACCATATTCACTCAATAATAATAATCCACCCCCACTCCTTACATGATCAACAATAAACTTAATTTCCAAACTGGAAAAGAAATCATCAATCGGATTACCAATGATCAAAAGATCAATATTCTCTAATATTTCCTTAGTAATGCGTTCATTTTCATTTTTTTTTACTTTAAGATCTAATCTTTTAAGGAGATTTAAGAATTCCTTGAATTCTTCGTCATCAATGTTTAACATTTCATTGTGAGTTAAATCAATTAGAACACTTTTTTTAAGCATATCGAAAACGATGAGGGCTTTTAGTAAGTAATATTAAAAATAGATTGTGACTTACAAGAAAATTCAAATATAAAAATCAATATGTATCTAATATTTTTCCGTTCTTATCTACCAAAAATTTTTTAACGTGTATTCAATAATCTTTTTTGGAACATTTTAAGTGTTGATAATATAAAAAAATATCAAATGGAAAATGATTTATGAGTAATACAATTGCAGTGGTTGGGTTAAGCTGGGGCGACGAAGGTAAAGGAAAATTTATTGATTATTTAGCTCAAAAAGCAGATATTGTTGTAAGATATAATGGTGGTAATAACGCAGGACACACGATACAAGCCAATGGTGTTAAGTATAAATTTAAATTAATGCCCTCTGGGGCCCCTAGGGAGAAAGAAGGGGTAATCGCTAATGGTTGCGTAATTGATCCGAAAGTTTTACTTGAAGAAATTGAAAATCTAAAGAATTTAAATAAGAAAATTAATTTAAAGTTAAGTTCTACCGCTCATGTTGTTTTTCCTTTTCATCGCATTTTAGATGGTTTAGAAGAAAAAACCAAGGGAAATTATGCTGCTGGAACAACTAAAAGAGGAATTGGTCCAACATATTCTGATAAAGCAGCTCGGTGGGGTTTAAGAATTTTTGACTTAATAAATCCTGAATTATTAAAGCCGAAGTTAGAAAAACTATATAAAATTAAAAAAGACTTAATAAATGTTTACGACCCTAACTGGGATACAGATTTAGATGCGATTTATGAAGAATATAAATCCTATGGTGAACGTCTAAAGTCATATGTCATTGATACTGCTTATTACTTAAATAATGTCATAGACTCTGGTAAGAAGGTTCTATTTGAAGCAGCGCAAGGGAGTCTCTTAGGTATAGACCATGGCTATTACCCTTTTGGTACATCATCTAATTCAAATGCTTTGGGAATTTCTGCGGGAACAGGAATCCCACCAAAAAAAATTGGAAAGATAATTGGAATGGTTAAAGCATATACTTCACGTGTTGGTCAGGGTAATTTCCCAACAGAATTATCCAATCAAACAGCTGAAAAAATAAGGGAGCAAGGTCATGAATATGGTACAGTAACTGGAAGACCACGAAGAGTTGGATGGTTAGATCTTTTTAATATTAAATATGGAATAATGATTAATGGTATTGAGGAAATCATTGTCACACTTTTAGATGCTTTAGAAGGAATAAATCCTCTTAAAATCTGCACTGGGTATGAACTTAATGGAGAAGTATTAGAAAGTTGGCCAATACAATCAGAAATAATTGAAAATTGCACACCAATCTATAAAAATCTTGAAGGTTGGAGTGAAAAAACTAGAGAAGAATGGTCAGATATAGCTAAAAATGGATATAAAGCCCTTCCAGAGACTATGAAAATATATCTTCAAACAATTAAAAATGAACTTAATAATAATATTGTTATGATTTCAATTGGGCCAAATAGGGAAGAAACAATAGAATTGGAGGATGTTAGATTCTAAATATAAATATTTTTTTATTCTTTTTTTTTTTATCAAAAGTCTTAAATTATTTTATGCATACTAAACCAAAACGATAAACATAGTCATTAGGAGGCCATTCTAAATTAAAATTTAAATTATTAACTGTTTTAGTGACATCAATTCCTACAGCTTCCATTGAATATCTTTTTTTGTCGGGATAACGACAAGGATCACCAGAGTCATATGTACACCCTTTATCGTTTTTATTATAACAAACTCTACAAAATCCATCCCATAAAATAAGTCTTTTTTCATATAATGATTGGTCTTCTTCAATGAAACTAAAAATTTCTTGTTCAAGCTTATCTCGTAAGAGATTTTTCATGAAGAATTCGTTTCTTATAGTTTCTTCGCTTCTTTTAGGATGGTTTGCTTGTACCTTTTGAATATACTCATTCAAATTAAATTTAACATAAAGGAGGAAAAATTTCTGATATTTAGAAACTTCTTCTTCTAAATATGGAGCTTCTGGGGGGCAAGCCCAAGAATGTCCAAAACTAGGGCATTTAAAACTAGGATTTACGCAATAAGTTTGCACTTTCGGATCAAACAATATATCCTCTAATTTAATTTCAAGATATGGCAAGAGAAGTTTTATCTATTATATTTAAAATGTAGAAATTTTAATAATTTATAATTTTTTCTCCAGCTTAATTTGGTTTTTATACTTTTAGACCTGTCAAAAAATAGAAATTTTTTTTAAGAAATAAATAATAAATGAGATTATTCGATAATTTATTGTTGATGTGATTAGAATGAAATTATTAAAAGATAAAAAAAGCAAATTATTAGATGTGGCAAATGAATTCCATACTCAAGTTCTAAAGGGTTCAGATTTGCTCCACGAATGTATTAATGATTTAATTGAAGGAAAACTAAAAAAAACCAAATTAGAAGATGTAATTAAGAGCGAACACGAAGGTGATGTTGCAAAAGAAAATTACATAAATGTTCTTTATATGGATAAACGAGCTCTTCCTTTCTTAGTTGAAGATCGCTATAGAATAATTAAGTACTTAGATAATGTTTCTGATAGATCGGAAGAGCTTGCCCGTGGTTTACAAGTGTTTCCTTTTGATTGTTATGATGATATAAAGGAGGAGATGAAGAAACTTAATGATACTTATGAAGAAGCTGTAAAACTTCTAATAGAAATGATAACACTCATGGAGACTGATTTTAAAACAGCTTATCAAAAATCATTCGATATAGAAAGTCTAAAGAGGAATGGTCGTGAATCTAAGTTTAAAATCTTAGATGTAATATATCAAAAATCAGAAGAAAAATCCCTTCAAATATATTTAACGTCCAAAATATGTATTAAATTATTTGATATGATTTCAAACGCTGAAGAGATTAGTGATTATCTAAGAAGTCTGATTGTAAAATATCCAAGCAAATAAAGAAAGGCGATCTAAATGGCTTTATCAGTTATATTAGTTACATTTTTAATTATAGCAATTATAATCGCGTTTGGGATTGGAGCAAATGATGAGACATTTGCTGGAATCTATGGTTCGAGAATTCTAAACATGAAACAAATTATGATCTTTGCTGCGATTTTTGCTATATTAGGAGCCCTAATCCTAGGTGAAGCTGTAAGTAAAACTGTAGGCAAAGGTATTTTGGTTAATCTTAATGATGAAATCGTCATAACTATTTTAATTTCCACTGCTATTTGGTTAATACTATCGTCGGCGTTGGGATTACCTATATCAACTACCCATGCAACAATAGGAGCTGTTATAGGGCTTGGAATAGCTCTTAATGCTAGTCTTGACTGGTTGAAAATTCTTGAATTGAGCATTTGGTGGATCTTATCTCCGATTATTGGTTACGCTGTATCATTTCTCGTGTTTAAGCTTATGCGTGCGTATAAAGTCAAACACTTGAATGGATTTCAAGGCTTAGAAAAAACCGAAAAAAGCTTCACATATATAGTTCTAATAGTTATTTGTATCACTGCATTCTCAAGAGCAGGAAATGATTGTTCAAATGCGGTAGGAATTGTTGTTGGTGTAGGAGATTTCCAAATAAATCTTCTTCTTTTAATAACGGGCTTAAGTTTAGCAGGAGGATTAGTAGTCTTAGGTCGAGGAGTTATTAAAAGTGTTGGAAGAATCACAGAGCTGTATCCAAGTACCGCTTTTGCAGCACAAATTCCTACAGCAGCGATTCTATTTGTTGGTACGGCATTAGGAATCCCTTTATCAGGATCTCATATGTTAGTGGCATCTCTTGTTGGATTATCTAAGGCAAGCCATACTCCTACTAAGAAAGGGATGTGGAAAATAGTTTTGATATGGTTTTTAACATTTCCAATGGCAGCATTACTCTCAATCGTTCTATACTTTCCGATCAATGCTGTGATTTAATTTTTATTTGAATTTATCAAAGTAAATTATATGGTCATAATTATGAAGCGCATGTTAATTATGAAATTGAAAAATTTATAATAAAAACTTATAAAGAGAATTTCAAATCTTTGAAGTTTTCTTATTTTTTCCATAAAATTTCAGTATAACATGGTACCTGAAGATCTTTTTTTGCTAATAAACTGGATTTAGCTTCAATAACATTAGGAATTAAACCTGATTTTGCCTTTGTTATTTATTGATCTTAAATATTTATTAGAATCACAAATAGTATCATTCATTAATGTCAGATATCTTACAAAATGTTCATTTTGGGTTACTCTAATCTAAAAGTATTATCATATATGGAAAAAAAAATCGAAAATAATATATATCCTACAAATAAGTAAATTATTAATAAAAATTTATGGTAGAAAATTCAATGTTTAAAAAAAAAACAATTAAATTTAAGAAGATCGGGACAATTTCAATAAAATATGGCTTTTTGATAGTTTTAATGTTAAGTCTTGTAGGTATACCTTTCGCAAGCAAAAATGAATTCAGTGGGAAAGATGATTTAGCTCCTAAAACAAACGCACAATCGGTATCACCATCATTCATCGACAGGTATACTGAGGTGGATCTGTCTGATTCAGTAGATATATTTGTTTGTGGCGATATTGCATATGTAGCAGATAATTGGGATGGCTTGAATATTATTAATGTGAGTGATCCTACCAGTCCAACACTACTTGGTAAATATGGTGATAATATTAATCAATCAACAGGAGTTTACGTTACTGGGAGTATTGCTTATGTGGCAGATAATGCTGATGGTTTGAATATTATTGACGTTAGTGATCCTACTAATCCTACATTACTTGGAAAATTTGGTGATGGTTATAACGAAACATTGAGAGTATACGTTACTGGGGGGATTGCCTATGTGGCGGATAGAAAAGATGGGTTAGAAATTATCGATGTGAGCAACCCTTCAAATCCCCGAGAAATAGGATATTATGATATAGGGGGAATAGATGATTTTATGGTATTAGATGTTTATATTTCTGGTAATATCGCTTATTTAGCGTGTCATGATAATGGTTTAGAGATTGTCGATGTGAGCAACCCAAGCAACCCCAAAAAATTAGGATGTTTTTATGATGGGGGAATTATTAGATATTTATATATCCAAGATAATTTTGCCTATATGACAAATTATTTCGGAGGATTTAAAATCATAGATGTGAGCAATCCTAACAAAACTAAAAAAATGGGAGAAGTTATTTCTGATATAGATGGTCGTGATCTATTTGTCAGTGGTAATATTGCTTACTTTGCTGATAACCTCAATGGTGTAAAAATATTTGATGTAACCGATCCTGCAAAACCTACTTTTCTAGGTAGATTGAGTTATGGACAAAACTACTCCGTAAGTGTTCATGTCGTTGGTGATATTGCGTATGTAGCAGATAAATGGGAGGGTTTAGAGATCTATAATAATGGATTTGTTAGTGGGCAATGGCTAACTCCATCATTATTAGGTAAGTTTGGTGATGATTTTAATTATTCAGTAGGAGTATACGTTGTTGATGATATTGCGTATGTGGGGGATGGAGGAGATGGACTAGAAATAATTAACGTGAGCGACCCGACCAACCCTATATTAATCGATAAATATGATGATGGTTATGATGCGGCATTCCGGTTATGTGTTTCTGG
>JABXKB010000263.1 GCA_013375485.1 Promethearchaeota archaeon
CATTCTATTTTTCAAAATTAAGAAATTCTAATTGTTAAAGAACTATGTTTGAGAGAATATAAAATAATCAGATATTAGCTAAAATTGTTTTTTGAAATAAATTGCTTTATATTTTATATAAATCTTAGCAAAAAAGCGATCAATTTTTAATCATTTTCTTCGAACCTTTAATAATTTTTAAAAGACAAGATTAAAGCTCTTCAATTTTTTTTTTTAATAAAGAAAGTGTGATAAAATTGAAAAAAATTAAATTAGGGAAAACAGACGAGAACATTCCAATCCTAGGTCAAGGTACTTGGGGTATTAAAAGTTTTAGAAATAAAGATTATTATGAAAAATGGAAAGAATCGATAAGGAAAGGCATTGAACTTGGGATTACTCATATAGATACTGCTGAAATGTATGGAAGAGGAACCTCAGAATTAATTGTTGGACAAGTAATTTCTGAATATAATAGAGATGATTTATTTATAACAACTAAATTGTTTCCAATGCATACTAGATACAATACTATGAAAAAAGCGGCGTACAATAGCCTTAAAAGATTAGGAATTAAGCAAATAGACCTTTATCTTATACATTGGCCATCTCCTTTAATATCAATTAAGAAACAAATGAGAGTTTTAGAGGATCTTGTAAATGAAGGAAAAGTGAGATATATAGGCGTAAGTAATTTTTCTGTAGAGCAATTTAAAGAAGCTCAGACTTATCTAAAAAATACAGAATTAGTTAACAATCAATTACCAGCAAGCATCACAAGACAGAAACATATTGAACAATCACTACCTTTTTATCAAAATGAAGGAATCATTATGACTGCTTATAGCCCCTTAGGACATAATGGTTATCATAATTTACAGGGAGATTTGAGAGAAAAATTAGAAATTGTGGCAAAATCGCATAATGCAACTATTCAGCAAATAGCAATTGCTTGGTTGATTAATCACGAAAATGTTATTACTATTCCTAAAGCATCTAAAATCGAACATATGATAGCAAATGCAGAAGCTGCTAATATCAGGTTATCTGATAAGGAAATTACTCTATTATATGAAGATGGACGAATAACAGAAAACCTTAAACTAATTTCAGCCTAATGTAGCTTTTTTTAAAGCTTTATTCACCAATTAACTCTTTAAGTTCTTTTAAGTCTCTAATATTATCAAATTTTTCATCAATTTCTTCTATTAATTTCTCTTTTTATAGTCATAATTTTAGACTCATCAACAATTCATCATCTATTTCGCGACCGTTATATTCGAAACCACATTTTTTATAAAATTCTCCAGTATTTCCATATGATTTAGAATGGCTTAAGAGAAGTTCTTTTGCCTTTGGTCTATTTTTTACATGATTAATTACAAGTTTCATTGCTTCTTTGCCATATCCTTTTCCTTGAAATTTAGCATCAATCATAAATCTCCACAGATAATATGAGGGACGATGATTCGGGTTAGATTTATACTTTAATAAAGTGTCACTAATCATTACAAAACCAATTGGTTTATTATTTGCATAAATCGCTCGGAACCAAGCATCTTTATTGAAATGAGCCTCTGCTATTGATTTAGCATTAGAAGCAACAAAATTTCTTTGCTCTGGTTTGACATTTAATTGTAAAATTGACGGTAAATTCAATTTTGTTATCTTCTTTAAAGTTAGTTTTGGAATTTCACTCACCTATTAATTCTTTAAATTCTTTTAAGTCTTTAATATTATCAAATCTTTTATCTACAGAAGCCTTCTCAATATAATTTTTATCAATTTCAAAGGCTTTTGTTAATAATTCTAAAGCCTTTACTTGATTATTTTTTAGTGATTCAAGACAGGCGATATTATACATAATCTCACTATTCGTAGGATCTTTTTTGATTGCTTTATTAAGATAGTATTCGGCTTTTTCAAGATTTCTTAAATTTAAAAATATATTGCCAAGGTTGTTCTGAACATCAGCAACGTTGTAAGAATAGGTTTTAGGATCTTCTTTAGCAAAGATTTTAAAGATTTTTAAAGCATCAAGGTACTTCTGTTCTGCTTGTTCAAACCGTTGTAATCTGGAGTATATTGTTCCAAGGGAGTTTTGTATAATAGCAACATTGTATAGGTATACATCTGGATTTTCTTCTGCTAATTGTTTAGAAATCTTTAATGCTTCATTGAACATTGGTTCTGCGTCCTCAAATTTATTTAAAGTAGCATATAAATCTCCGAGATCTAATAGAGTAAGGACCAACTCGGGTAAAACCTGATTGGGATAATGTTCCGCTATTTTTTTTTTAATTTTTAATGCTTTAAGATGCATTCGTTCCGCATCTTCAAATTTCATTAATTCACTATAGACAAGTCCAAGATTGCTCTGAGTCTTAGCGATATCGATTAAATACATATCATAAGATATTTTCGCTAATTTTTTGTAACTATCTATGGAATCAATGGATCCATTCTGAATGTCCTCAATTAAGTCTAAATCAATACCCACATTTCCGAATTCACTTGTAATTGAGGGCTCCTCAGGTAGATAAATATCGAAATGTCTTTTTAATAACTCATTATATGCCTTTAAATCATCAATATATGACTTGTCTAGACCAATATACTCTTTTGAGTGAAAATCAGGTGAATGCGCATCGTAATACTGTCTTTTTAATTCCTTGTATGAACTTAAGGCATCGCTATATATTTGTTCTGCCTCTTCAAATCTTTTTAAATCTATATACAAAGTTCCAAGGTTTTTTTGAGTCGCAGCGATATAGGGTAAATAGATTCTGTAATATTTTTTGGCTAAATTTTGGTATATATCTAGAGCATTAAGATATATTCTCTCAGCAGTTTCAGAGTTTCCTAAAACAGATAAAATATTTCCAAGCACAATTAGAATTGGTGCTTTGTATTTATCTTCAAGTATAAATAATATTTCTCCAACGTCTATCATTCTTTTATGTCTAAATTCAAATTGTTCTATATTATTGGCAATTGTTAAAAATTCATTAACTAATTCCTCAGTTGGATTTAATTTTGCCTTATGAAAAAGAACCTCAATATCATCTAAAATATCAGCTCTAAACTTTTTCCTCTTTGTTTCATAATATTGTAGTGCTCTTTCATGGCAGGTTTCGTCTGCTAAAATTTCTAAAATATTTTGAATTTGTGGAAATGAGAATTCGTATATCTCCTCTTTACCTTCTTTTTCTTTTATTATTCTTGTATCCAATAATTCATTGAAAGCTTTTTCTAGATTTGACAGTTTATAGGAAGAATTAACACTTTTTCTATCAATATTGGTTTCTATATCTGTATTTATAACAAACAAATTTTTAAGCAATTCTAACGCTTCTGGACTTGATAAAAGAATCTCTTCAATAATTTGCCTATAAAAATTCTGTATTTCTGTTAAATCACTTTTAAGATCAAAAGTTTTCAATTTATCAAAATTTATTCTTTTATAATTTCTCTTAATTAATTTTATTAAACCGGAATGCACCTCAGGGAGCTGTTTAATGAATTCAATTACTCTATTTGGGTATCTTACCTTAAATCACTTCTTTATCTTCTAATTATTAATGTTGAATTTCATACTTTAATATTTAAATTTACTTAATTCTAAAAATAATTGATATGTAAAGTAAGAAATATAGAGAACTTGATCAATTTTGAAAATTATGGAATAAAAAGCATTATAATTGGCAGCAAAGAATAGATATAATCAGAAAAGGAGAGAAGTTTTTTTCTTAAAAATAATTAATAATAACATATAATTTTATAAAACTAAAATTAATTCAAATTAATTGATAATTAAATTGATAAGATAAAAAATGAAAATTTTAGTTACGTATTATAGTCAAACAGGAAATACTGAACAAATCGCTAAAGTGATTCATAAAATTGCGTTAAAAAACCATGAATCTGAATTAAAAAAGGTATCAAAGGTTGATGTGAAAGATGTGATAAAATATGATGTCGTTTTTTTGGGATCAGCTTGCCATGATTCAGATTTAGCTAAACCAGTTTTAAGATTTCTGAAGGGGATTCCTAAATCCCCTAATTTTAAACTTGCTGGATTTTTTACTCACTCAACTAACCCACCAGAAGGAAGTGAGAGAAATAAAAAACTTTATGAGAAATGGGCGGGAAAATGTCATAAAACTTTTGAAAAATTTAAATTAAAAAAGGATATCGATTTTAATGGCTATTTTCGGTGCCAAGGCGCCCCTTCACCTCCTATTGAAAAATTTATACATGAGACCATATTTCCTGATGATGATGAATGGAAAGAATACATAGATGAAGCTAAAAAACATCCAAATAAGACCGATATCGAAAATGCTAAAAACTTCGCCACTGATATCCTCAAAAAATGCCAATCGTTGGAATGAAAAAGAATAAAAGTCAATTAATAATTTTATTTAAAATTTAAAAAATTAATCAAAATTCTGTTTCTTTTCGTTCTGACGCATTTTTAAATCTTTCGCAAAATAGGAGTCTCCATAAGGAGTATATAAGACAGCTGCAGGATTATGTGGGTTTGATCTATCTTTAGCAATGAGAGTAGAAACGGGGGCATTTGAAAGTTGGGTAAAGATAATATCGTGTCCAACACATAAACCAATTATTAAGTTCAAATCTGTTTGAGCATTATTTAATAATAATGCTTGAGCAACGGGGTTACATGATACAAAACCAAGAGGATGTCCTGTTTTCGAAACAGTTGTATAATCTTTAGGAACATCTACGTCAATTTTTTTTATTGCACCCGTTTTACAACAAACAGAGCATACTTCAAAACCATAATTATCTAGGATTTCTGCTGTTCTTTTTGCTTCTCTTCGTAATCCAACACAAGAAGCTAAACCTATTTTTTTGAAGTCCATTCCTTTTGCAAATTCGATGGTATCTTTTAAACGAGGCCAGATAAGATACCCTGAAGCTTCTACTATAGATGCCACTTTAGTCGCCTTTTTTATGAATTCATCAGTTTTATAAAGGTTAAATGCTTCATTTTCAATTTCAGAGCTTGCAATCATAGGACAATTTTGCATATTTTTATTTGGTTTTCCTAAGATGCAAAAATTAATAATATTACAGTTATGGCAAGTAGGATTCATTTCAATTCTACTATTAGTATTTTTTGATATTTTATTCTCCATTGGAGTTGAAAATTACTTATTCATTAAAGATTTTTACCTGCAACTAAAAACTTTTAGTTTGATCTAATTGTTTTAGGTTGTACTCTTTTCCTATCTTAGGCTAGAAAGAAAAGTATTAAATAAGAAAGAAGATAATCATAAATCAGTAAATAATTATAATTTAATAATACAGTCCAAAATTTGAAAATTTAGTTAAAGAGTTGAAACATATGTCTAAAGTTAGAGATTTTGTTTGGTTGTTGCCTTTTATTGGTAGTATACTTGCAGCAATTAGCCTTTTCACTCCTGCAGCTGTTAATTTTACTGTAATGGGTCAAGTATTTCGTTATATGGATGGTTTTTATATAGTTTTTGGACCAATGTTTGGACCCACATTTGGATTCATTGATATTCCAGTCTTAATAATTATTGGAATTATTTGTACAATCTTAATATCAATTTGTACAATCATTTTGTTCATTTCCTCTCTTACCCATCGAAAAAAAGACACACCTGGCTCTTGGTTAGCTCTAGGTATTATACTTATGGGAGGAACTATTTACTATATTGCAGGAACAGAAATGGGATATATGATGTATTTAGTTATAAGGGGGTCTCCACCAGAAAGTTTTTGGGGAATTTTCGTTCCTAGTTTCGCAGTAATTGCTCCATTCATTACAAGTGGATTATCAATAGTAGCATTTATTATCGGTAAAAGTACTGGAAAGGAAGAAGTGGAAATTAAACCCATTAGTAAAGAAGAAATTCGGGTCAGTGAACCTATTACCCAACCTATTCCAATTGAAGATACTCAAGCTGTTAAGTTTTGTCCCGCTTGCGGTGAAAAAATACCGCATGCCCAAGCTCAATTTTGTCCTAGTTGTGGATATGATTTGAAAAAAGAAGAATAAATTTTTTCAAACTTTTTTTTCTTTTTGCTTGCTATTCATATCATTAAGGAGAATGCCTTTAAGATAAGGTTACTCCATTAAGAAGGGAGAGAATTACTTATTTGAGTATTTTTCCTGTTTCTAAATACCATAAATACAGATCTAACTCAGCCATGTTTAAATTTACTTTCTTTCCTATGGTTTTTAACGTATCTTCAATTTCGAGATATTTTGTTTTTGTCATACTTTTTGGTTTTTCTACAATATTATGCCTCGCTAAAAGGTCAACAATGTGAAAATCTACGATTGCATACTCACTATATCCTATATTTCTTAAGAAATGACTGGCTTCTTTGTATCCAATACCTTTTATGTTTTTCACAATCCATTCTCTTAGATCTTTTCCACCGTTAGCAGATTTCATTACAATTTCTAGTTGACTCATTTTTTCTCTCGCTTCAATAATAAATTTTGACCGCACATGTGGAAAGCGGTACCCTAACTCTTTAAACTTATTTGCTAACTCTATTTCTGAGACTGTGAGAAAATCATTTCCAATATGTTCGTGTACCTCAATACATTTTGCCGCACTACAATTAGCTGTCATAATGCAAAAACAAAGCTCTTTAAAAATCGAATGGATAGGTTCAGTTTTAATCTCATGAAATTCAGCCAAACGAGCATCAACATGTTCCTTAATCGTGTTAGTTTTAAGAGTCTGTAAGGTATCCAATAGTTCTTGCATTATTCTGTAG
>JABXKB010000264.1 GCA_013375485.1 Promethearchaeota archaeon
GTAAAACAGGCTGAGATTTTGGGTAAATCAGAGCAGACAAGTGTAACTAAGGATGACTTGTTTACATGAACCTTAAGGCACATCAAAGTCTATATTTTCAACATGCAGTTCAAGAGCTTGTAGAAGATAAAATAGATTTGCACTTTTCAAGAACCAGAAAAGTAGATGATTGCGGCGGCTATTTTGACTATATAAACAAAGAATTAAAAGTAGCTACTTGGAACAAAGATTGGTTTTCTATATTTATCCACGAATACGCACATTACAAACAGTGGAAACGACAAACGAAACTTTGGTGTGCTGCTGAAGATATTGATTTTTTTGATGGTTTCCCCAAGAGGCAGGTATTAACGACTCAATTAATGGAGCAAGAGTGCGATAAAATCGTATGGTCTGACATTAATAAATGGGGCATTGAAGGACAAAAAAATCACATAAAAATGGCAAACTCTTATCATTTAAGCTATGTTAATATGTGCGATAGAAAAAAATGGCTTAAAAAATCCCCTTATAGATTCAAAAGAATTCTTGATTTGTGTCCAGGCGACAAGTTCTTTACGATCAGTCAATTACAACATCCAAAACAAGAGATTTACGATTTAATTAATGAACTTTGTTTTTAGTGCTTGACATTTTTAATATATCTGCTTATATATAAAGCATGACTGAAGAACTAGAGCTAAAAATAGTAGAAAGATTTCCAGGTATTTGTGCTAATTATAAAGGGGACATGAGTAGTACCTGTTTTGCTTTTGGATTTCAATGTGATGATGGATGGTATGATTTAATTTATAATACTATCCGCAAGTTAGATTTTTTTAGCCAGATCAGCGGTGTTGGTATAACTATCGAACAGGTTAAGGAGAAGTTTGGGGAGCTTAGAATTTATTACAATCCTTTGGATATGAGTTTACTCGCAGAAGATAAGAGCAAATTTGCATGGGGAATTGTAAATGACATAATTGATAATGCAACCACAACCTCAAAAAATACTTGCGAGGTTTGTGGCAAAAAGGGTACGTTATGTGCTAAGGGTTCTTGGTGTAAAACCTTGTGTTACAACACGGTTAGAAACACAGAAGAATACAAGGAATTCATTCCTGTTTCAGAATGGCTGAAAGCATTATGGACAACTTTAGATAAAGCCAAGGAAAACCAGTACAAAAATTAAAAAAATGTATGATGATAAATGCAGACCAATAGGATACGGAGAAGGGGATCAAGAATCTCTTGAAGAATGGATTGGGGGCAGAAAAAGAAATATTCTTATTGTTGAGTATTTTAATGGAAATATTTTGATTGGAAATCAAGAAGATCAAGAATATATGCGTTGGGTATTCAATACAGAATCAAGCAAAGGTTCCGAAATAAAAGATACTCACCTTTTAACAAAAGCCGAGCTAGACGAATACCTAGAAAATAGGAAATTGAACTCTCAATATTCAATGTAAATATGTATAAAAAAGTGTAATTATATTTTATGGAATACGATTTTTCAAAGCAAATATCTAAAATTTTACATGCTAGTCAGCATGAAGAATCCGAAGAAAAGTATTACGACCATGAAATGGAGATCTCAGAAGAGCAAATGAATGAGCTTCATGAGAAAGGAGTCACATACATTACTGAAACCGATAATGGTAGAAAAATGGTGATCAAGGTAGAGTATTACAAAAACGACAAAGAAGAATAATATGCCTTTACCAACACCCAATGATAAAGAGAAAAGAAGCGATTTCGTTTCTCGTTGCGTGTCTTCAGAAATCATTAAAAAAGATTTTAAAACAAAAGAGCAACGAATTGCTGTTTGTTTTAGCCAATATAAAAAAGGCAAATCTAAATCTAAAGCAAGCATAGAATTTTCAGACGATGAAATTCTTTTTATTGATAAAGATGTCTAGTTTGGAAATAATACTGCAATTTTTTTTATGTATTTCAATGTTTTTGGTTATTTGTTGGATTATTAAATAAAAGAAATGAAGTATTATTGTGGTTCTTGGTGGACACCTAGATGGGTTCGTAGAATATTAAGTGTTAAATTTAACGCTAGTTGTAAAGTTCACGACCTAGACTACCACACAACTAAGTTTACAAGAGAAGAAGCTGATACCAGATTTCTTCTTCACATGGTAAAACAAGCAAAAGGTTCAATATTTTGGGAAATAATAGCAACTTTGTTTTATATTTTTGTGAGAATGCTTGGAAAATTGTCTTATGGCGTAAATAAAGCCAAAAAAATGCTTGACCTAAAGGAGAATTAGTGTTATACAGGCGCATATGAATATATTTGCCTTAGATCAAGACCCATCAAAAGCAGCTAAATGGCATGTAGATAAGCATGTAGTTAAAATGGTGACAGAAACATCGCAATGCCTTGCTTGCGCTTTAATTAGACACAATACGCCAACCAATTTTCTTCCTTTAACAAGTAAAGGGACGCCAGTTCGTGGTGGTTATCATCATCATCCAAGTAGTATATGGGCTGGCAATACCCGTGCTAATTTTTTATGGCTTTGCAGTCTAGGTTTATTCCTATCAGAAGAATACACCTCTAGGTATGGTAAAGTTCATGCTTGCGAAAAGCAGATCAAAAAAATGTGTAGCCTTGCCAAATTTATTCCACAAGGAGAATTAGAGTCGTTTTCAATTGCTATATCAGAGGATATGGAATGTAGAAAAGTTAAAGGTTTCGATTCTCTTCCAGAAATAACACAGTATAGATTATATTATAAAATAGATAAGTCTCATATAGCCGCTTGGAAACAAAACAAACCTTATTGGTATAATTACTCGACAAAAAAACTAATTAATCTACCTGTTTAAACATGAAAAAAACCATATTTCACTTAACTTCTCTTTCTCTTTATCTTTTAGGGCATTTGTCTTTCAAGCTTCATCTTTGGGCTTTATACCAAAGGTTCATGACATTATCATATAAGGTAAATGATAAATATGATGGAGGTGTCTGGCATAAGCCAGAATAAGCACTCGTAGCTCAGTTGGATAGAGCAATTGCCTTCTAAGCAATGGGTCACAGGTTCGAATCCTGTCGAGTGTGCCATTTTTTTATTGACAAACTTGTGAATATATTAATAATCTAAATCATGCAAAAAGAACTATGGAAATATTTTAATGGCGAAGTGGGTGAAAATGTGAAATCAGATTATGACGCTTTAGAGTTATTCTGGCCTTACGTTAAAGACGACAAGCAAGGAGAAATGCTATATAACGTCCGTGGAGACTTCCAAAACGGAATTTTGTATATGACCTGCCAATATGACGGCAAGACCGCCTACGGGCGCATAGATAGCCCTATTGAGTCGCCAAAAATGGTAGATAGAGCTTTTGGTATGGATAAAGATGATGCTGTTTTTTGTGGGTGGTTGAGTGATATGATTTTATCTACCCAGTTCGAAGGATGTACAGAGGAACAGATATTGGAGAGTTGGCAGAATGATTTTTAATGAAAAGAGTAAAAAATAATTCTTGACACAATCTTAAATTTACAATACTATTCACGCATGAACATCAAAAAGAAGCGCAATTTGCATATGTGGGATTTCCCAAATATACAAAAAGTTGATATAAATAACACACTCCAAGATGTTCCAGAACTTAGTGAAGAAAACTTTTGGACTTTGATAGATGATTACAATAAATTGATTAAGAATTTTAATGATGCTATTGATACATTGACTAAAGAGATAAAAGACCTAAAATCAAGATGAACTGGAGACTAGATATGTACGAGAATGGAGAAAACGTTTTATGTGTTACAGATGAAGATGTCGCAGAATATGTTGATCGTGAGCCAGATCGTTGGGTTCTTGCCGAAGAACATGGGTGGGTAAATTATAATAGAGTAGGATTTATCGACATAGAAGAAGATTTACTTGGAAATGATTGGGTTATCTTCCAATATAAAGGCAGACTCTATGAATCAAATATCGTAATTGGCTCACGACCCGAATAACAGGTCATTTGACTTGAAAAACAGGTCACTAAAACAATAAAAACAAAAAAAAATGGAATATACAGTAAGAGAAGACGAGAACAAGACCGAATGGTATCTTGGCGATAAACTCCACAAAGAAAACGGTCCTGCTGTTATCTTTGCAGATGGAACACAAGAGTGGTGGATTGATGGTAAGCGTCATCGTGAAGATGGTCCAGCTTTTATCTTTCCAAATGGTCAAAAGAAATACTTTATTGAAGGGAAGAATATTTCTGAGGATGATTTTTATGCAATGATTGAAGCTAAAAACGCTCCGCCAGAACCAGTAAAAGAAATCACATTAACTTATACTGTAGAAGATGTAAGAGATTGGTTGGAGGATTTTGCTGATGTTGTTTTATCTTCTAAGACTGGTCAAATAAGATGGGCTAATGCAGAAACCAAAATTGATCTATGGCATCTTATACAAGAGCTTGAAGACGAAAACAATGGTTTGCATGCTTTTGTTAATGATTTAACTGAAGGTGATCCTGTAGAAATACCCAACAGTATGAATTTAAAATCGAATTCAGCGACAATGGCTGGATTTTTCACTTTCTTATGCATGATTTTATTTTTGATTGCTACTGGAGTGTATTTTGTAAATAGATTTTATGGCTAGATTAATCAAAGAACTTGGGAGAATCCGTGTTAAATATACTGTAATTTTTGATAAAATTGTAATGTTTTCTCTTTGGTTTTCTTTAGTTTTAGTTACTTTTCTTTTAGCTTTTTGTAAATTAAGATGAAATTAAAATTATTATTTAATCGACATTTTTGGTGGGACTTTAAATATAGAGTTCAATGCTTTTTTAAGCCAAAACAAAAGTGGCTTACTGAAGTTATTCCTGATACGTTCTGCGATAAGGTTGAACTGATTCCTCGTTTGCTTTTCAAGTGTCTTGAGCATTATGTTGAGGTCGAATGCAAGCAGGATCATATATATGATATTGGCTATGATTGGTCAGAGGAATTAAAGAATGGGCATGTAGATCAAGATTATGCTGATGATCGTATGAAGAGAGATAAAGCATTATTAGAGGCATATAATTGGATTAAAGTTGGTCGTATAGAATTTGATAAACAGATTGATGCAGCATATCCACCTTCACAGAATTGGGATGAGTTGTTCGAGAAGAGCGCAACAGAAGACGGTTACTATGAGTTAGTTGTTTCAGATGAGCGCTCTGCTTGTTACAAGGAGGTTTTTAGGCTTGAGAAAATAAAGCTTGACAGAGATAAGGAATGTATGCATACTATCATTAAATACCACGAACGATTGTGGACATAGAACAATGAGCGACAAACAAATATATGCCTTGGGAGACATCCACGGAAATTGGACTCCACTTTTATCACGCATAAAACACTTCGACATTCGTGATTGCACTATTATTTGTGTTGGAGATATTGGTCTTGGTTTTAAATCATATAATAGACAAGAGGAAGAACTGAGCAAAGTAAACGAGAAGTTCAAAAAAAGAAAAATTGATTTCTTTGGTATAAGAGGGAATCATGATGACCCGCATTACTTTGATGGCGGTTATGAATTTTCCAATATGGAGTTCTTAAGAGACTATACCGTAAGAACCTTTAACGGTAGGGTGTTTCAATTTATTGGAGGGGCAACTAGCGTTGACCGCACTCATAGAGTTGAGGGTATAAGTTATTGGGAAGATGAAAAGTTTAATTTCAATCCAGACCAGTGCGTTGAATGTGATGTTCTTATTACCCACTCTGCCCCACCTTGGAACGGCCCTACTGACAAAGACCCTATTAAATGGTGGTGTGGCGCTGACAAAAACCTTTGGTCGGAACTTCAAATTGAAAGAGACGAGCATGGTAAACTTTTTGAATTGTGTAAACCGAGCAAGCATTATTGTGGACACTTTCATCTTAGTTCTACAGCAAAGAATGGTGATTGTATAAGCAGGATCTTGGATATTAACGAATTACTTGACATAACACACCATTAATGAGTATAGAAGTTAAAAACATAGAAAGATGCACCAGCTATTGCCCAACTCAATGGGAAGGTGAGACAATTAACGGAGAAGAAATATACATCCGTTACCGCTGGGGCTTTTTAAGAGTAGACGTAAACAACGAAGAAGTTTTCGGCGTTCAAATTGGCGGCGAAATGGATGGTGTTTTAACAGACGAAGAAATGGAGGAAGCAACAAAAGGAGTAATAGAATGGACAAAGAACTGTCAGAATCAAGAGCAAAGCACCGATTAACTACTAAAGAAGAAGCTGAGAAACAAGTAGCAGAATTTGATAAAGTGCAACCAGAAGACAAACTATTCAGAGAAACGTCAGCTAACAAATGCTGGCGAGAGATGCGCGATGTAGATGCTATTGAAGCAGAGCGTGATAAATACAAAAAGGCATTAGAAGATTTAAGGGACTGGGTCGAAACCGAAGAACATATTTTGACAATGGATATTGGTTTGGGCAACGATGCAAAAATTGCAACGCATTACTTTGCCGTGTCACAGAAGATTGAAGAATTAACAGGATTAAAAATTAATAAATAGATCAAGTCTGACTTGATCTACAACAACAAATCAAATTTCTGAAAATCCAGACCCACATGGAACCTAAAATCATCAAAACTGAGCAGGATTACGAAGCCGCATTGGTCATCGTTGAATCCCTGATGGATGCCACTCCAGGATCAGCCGACGAGGATACTCTGGAACTCTGGTCCCTCTTAATTGAACAATACGAACAAAAACACT
>JABXKB010000019.1 GCA_013375485.1 Promethearchaeota archaeon
AATTTTAATTTAAATTTTTTCTTAGGTTTAATTATAATAGGGATTCAAATTGTATTAATTGTTAGATAATACATAGATAAAAATAAAAAGAAATAAATAAAAGAAAGATATTAAAATAATAACATAATTTGAATTGAATATAGTCTACAAATAATATTAGGTTTTAATCACTCAAAACATAAATTTAATGGTATAAAATTATGCCCGTAGGTATTCTTGTAATTCGCTGGGATAACGAAATTGGCCCAATTAATGAAGGATTTTATCCAGATACGCTAAAAATTACAAATAATTTACTTACACAGGTCTATAGTTCACACAGATATCAGTCACTAAAACCAGGATTCGCGTCTATTGCTCTTAAAAACAATAAAGTAGTGTCTTTTTTCTCTGGTGTAGGTCAGGATTTTATTTCAGTGGAGAATTATGTGGTTGCTCTATTACTTCGACGAGATGAAAAACCTAGTAAATACCGGGAGATATTAAAAACTATTGCTGCTGAAATACTGGAAAAAATTCCAGATGAAAAATACAAAGAAGTTTTACCAAGTTTATATGAACAATTAGCTAAAATTTAGAGCTGTTTACTTTACTAATTAATTTTTTGTTTATTAACTTAGGTAAATTAATTTAGAAATCAAAGATTTAATATTTAAGTATATACTATAGAAGATCTTGATTACTCTTCTCTTTTGATAATAATTTTTCCTCTATCGTCAGTTTCGATAAGGCCAATATCTTCTAGTTGGGTGACATTTTTTTTTACAGTAACAATAGGAATTCCAAGAGCACCTTTAAGATCTTCTAATGTAATTCCACCGATATCTTCAATGATTAGGAAAGTCTTAAAAAGTGGGTCTTTTTCCATTAAAGGCTGTAATTTATCATAAAAATTTATTTTATCAATATTATCTTTTTGGAAATTCTTAATCTCCTTAATATTTTTAGTTAAACGCTCAATTTCATCATTTGCATCTCTATTTTTATCCCCTAATTCTTCAACTTTGTTAACTAATTCATCAAATTTCGCCTTCATATTATCGAGTCTTGAAGTTGCATCTTTTGCGGCTGAGGATTTTTCAGTAGTAGTTAACTTGCTATCCATTAAAAATGAATCAAGTTTATTAATTTCAGTTTTTAAATCTTGAGTTTCTTTTCTATATTTTTCTTCCAACTCTTCTATCATTTTCACTTGTTCTTTTTTGAATTTATCTGTAAATGCTTCTAATTCTCTTATTTTAGTTTCCGAATTTTTAAATGTTTCTTTTTTTAAGATTAATTCTGAGTTTTTTTCAGCTAATTCTGTTCTTAAGTTTCCCATAGTTTCATAAGCTTCTTCTAATTTATTTTGAGTGGGTACAATTTGCTTTTTTATTAATTCCATCTCTTTTTGAGATTGAGCAATTTCACCTTTCGCATATTCTAATTCAAGTTCTTTTTCATTAATGAGATGTCGTTGTTCTCCGATCAGTTCTTTTAATTCAAGTATATCTTCAGGGATATCGGTCATTTTTGAAATTTTTCCTTTTTGTTCTTCAATAATCGCTTCTTGTTCACTTATTATTCGTTTTTGTCGTTCCACTAATGCAGTTAGTTTATCAACTTTTGCTTGAATAGTAGCCATTTCTTTTTCGCTAGATTCAATACCGTCTAATTTTTTCCTCAAATCCTTTGGCATATTAATTTACACCTTATTTTAATTTAAAATAGATTTTTATGATATTTATAGAGATAAAATCTTTATTAATTTTTTTAACTAAAACTTATATCTATTAAGATAGATTAGTTTTAAATAATTTTCGAAATAAAAAGCTATAAGTACACTTAGAATAATTCAATATTTGCAATATATCGAATTTTATTCATCATGAATTTCAATATTAATCATCCATAGAGTTACGGAAATTAATATATATCTTTAAAGCTTTTAATTAATATCATGGTATTGATATCTCCGCTAAAACCATATATTCCTATTAATCCTGAAGAATTCTGTACTAATCCCTATGATATAATAAGTAAAGAAGAAGAGCAGGAGTTAAAGAGAAATTCAAATTCATTAATACATCTTATTTTACCCGATGGAGAAGGTGATGAAATTTATCAAAATGCGGCTACGGCGTATAACTATTTTAAAGATAAAAAAATCATACGAAAGGAAGAAAACCCGAGTATATTTGTATATCGACAAGAATCAGTAAATTTTAGTCATCAAGGATTAATAATTGGGGTTGCTCTTCAGGATTATGAAGATGGAAATATAGTTAAACACGAACACACCCGAGAAAGGCCACTTAAAGACCGTACAAATCATATAGTCTCTTCAAATGTTGCAGCAGGTTTGGTTTGGACTGTTTTTCAAGCCAATAAAAAAATTAATACTTTAATTGAAACAATAAAAAAAAAAGATCCAAAATTTGATTTCGAGAAATATGGATATCGTCACCTTTTATGGCAAGAGAGTGATCCAAATGTAATCCAAAATTTGAAAGAATTATTTAAAAATGAAAAGATTTACATTGCAGATGGACATCACAGAGCTGCTAGTGCTGCAGAATACCGTAAAATAAAGTTAGAAAAACAAGGAATCACTAAAAATCTTAGAGCTCCTTGGCAATATCTACTCTCTTATGTAGCATCGGACGACCAGATTCGGATTTTACCTTACAATCGTGTAATCAGAAAGTTACCCTTAGGAGAAAAAGATTTCTTAAATAAGTTAGAAAAAGATTTTGAAATTATTCCTATGGAGGAAGCATGTAATCCAGAGAAGAAAAATGAAATAACAATTTGTTTGAAAGGTAATTGGTATAAGCTAACAGTTAAAAATAAAAAATTTAAAAATAAACGGGATAGCTTAGATGTTGCTATTCTCCAGGATGTTATCTTAGAACCTATTTTAGGTATTACAGATCCTCGTTCAGATGAAAACATTTTCTTTGTTGGAGGAACACAAGATCCTATAGAAAGGGAAAAATATGTCACTGAAAAAGGGAATGATTTATTTATTAATTTATATCCCGTAGCTATTAGAGATATTGAATCGATTGCAGATGATGGAGGTGTACTCCCCCCAAAATCTACTTGGTTTGACCCAAAAGTTCTCTCGGGCTTGGTTTTGCACGATTTAGGAGAAAATTAAAAAAAATTAATTTACTTTTTTAAAAAGTTTACCATTTTTTCTGCAATCATTGTAGCAGCAGCGGTTTGATTTTCAATGCTTTGACTTGCAATATGAGGCGTAAGTACGAGATTTTCATCCCAATTAATTAATTCTTGATCCTTAAGAGGTTCTTCACGATAAACATCAAGAGCTGCACCGGCGATATCCTTGTTCTTCAAGGCTTTTAATAAAGCTTTGTTGTCAATTAGATTGCCTCTTGCTGTGTTTATAATTATTGCATCTTTTCTCATTAGGTTTATCCGTTCTTCATTTATTACATTTTCAGTTTGAGGTGAAGAAGGAAGATGTAATGAAATAATTTGTGCTTCTTTTAATAAATCTTCAACTGAAGGATAAATTAAACATCCAATATTTTTTGCCTCATCAATAGCTACTTGACCTTTACTAAATCTAGAATAAACCCCAACTTCCATTCCCATGGCAATTGCGATTTTTGCTAAATGTTTTGCAATATTTCCAAAACCTACTAACCCAAGTTTTTTTCCATTTAAAGTATATCCTAAACATTTATTTTTATTCCATTTTGCTTCATGGGTCGTACGATCGGCAAAAGAAATTTTTCTTGCTAGTGTTAACATTAATCCTAATGCAAATTCTGCAACTGAAACAGCAGGCGCTTCTGGTGTATTTAAAACATCTATATTCAATTCAGCAGCTTTTTTTTGATCTACGTTATCTAATCCAACTCCCGCTCTCCCGATGACTTTAAGTTTTTTAGCATGTTCTAATACATCAGCAGTTAATTTTGTTCTTGACCGGATTACAATACCGTCGTAATCTCCTATTTCCTGCTTTAGTTCTTCTTTTGTAATTGTAAAATTTTTTATGACTTCAAATCCATTATCTTCAAATATTTTTATTCCTTCTTCTTGCAGTTTATCGCTAATTAATATTTTCATTTTAATCACAGTTATTGAATTTAATTTTCTTGAATAATTTTTTTTAGTTTACAAATCTTTAAAGAGTTTTTGTTATTTCATTTAACATTATCATTCATTTAACTTCTTATTTTAGAAGAAATATTTAAAAAATAAAAAAAAATTTGATAAAAATTAGTTATTATTTTTAAATATTATATTAATCTTATTTTAACTCAGAAATAATATCTGCAAGAACATCCAACATCTTTCCAAGATCTTCAAGCTGTATTTCACCCATATGACCAATCCGAAAAGTTTTATTTACAAGTTGACCGTATCCATTAACAATTCGGTAACCTTTATCCAGAAGCATAGATATCATTTTTGAGATATCAAGATCTAATGAATTCTTTATAGTAGATACTGTATTTGATTCATATCCCTTTTCAGGCAACATCTCAAGATTGTTTTCATGCACCCATGTTCTCGTTCGTTTAGCAAGTTGTTCATGCCTTTCAAATCTTTTCTCCAAACCTTCTTCATTAAGTATAAAATCAAGTTGAGCAGTTAGAGCTCTTATTTGAGGAATAGGTGGAGTGGTTGGAGTTTGATGTTTAGAAACATGTCTTTTATTCAAATCAATAAAATCGAAATATAACCCCCTATTTTTCACTTGTTCTGCTTTTTTGATTGCTACATCAGAAATAGAACAAACTGCTAGTCCAGGAGGTAAAGCGAAACATTTCTGAACAGAAGCTAAACAGACATCAATAGCTAATTTATCAACCTCTATCTTCACCCCCGCCATTGAAGATGTTGCATCGACACATAACAAAGCTCCTGAATCTTTTATTATTGGAGCGACATCATCAATTGGATTATAAACTCCTGTAGATGTCTCGTTTGCTTGAATTAAAACAACTGAATATTTATCTTTGGATAAAGCTTCTTGAGCGACTTCGGTAGTTATAGCTTTACCCCATTCAACGCCTTCTTTAACTGAAATCTTCCCATTAGTTATTCCTATATCATACCAGCGATCTCCAAAAGCTCCAATTGAGAAAAATAAAGCTTTTTCATCTTCTTTGATTAGATTTCTAACACAAGCTTCCATTATCCCTGTAGCACTTGAAGTAAAAATTAAACACTCATTATTAGTAAATAATAACTTTTGAAGGCCATCCGTTGCCATTTTATGCATTTCTGAATATGCTTTAGATCTATGAGTATCATTTGGTTTTGCCATTTCCTTGAGGACTCTCTCAGGAACATGAACAGGACCAGGAGTAAATAATTTCAGCTGTGAACCTTTTTCTTTATTAAAATGAACATCTGTCATAATTGGAATATTTTTTAGTTTAGTTTGAAATTTTTAGTTTAGTACACTAAATTAAGTAGAAGGATTAGATATAATTTTTGTTTTTTTTATTTACCAATTTTTAGACAGACAATTCTAAGAGAATTATCGCAAAAGAACTATTTTACTACAGATCATGCACAAATTTATACATTAAATAATATATAATTGAAAAATAGTTAATTTATTCAAATTTGCTTAACACAATGTTTCCTTTTGCATCTATATATACTAAATAATCAGATATAATATAAAAGAAGAGTTTAAAATTTTTTATGTGAATAAGAGATAACCCATATTCACTCAGATATAATGCTGCTCTACTCAAAACGTTGATAAGAACTGTTAGAACAAGTAAAATGATATTAAACAAAAAACTATTCACTATGGAAGAAAAAGCTATGAAACATGCAATTATTGTAGACATACCTATTATAATACTAATTACTCGATGTTTTACTAAATATATATCGATTAGCATTCCTTTAACAATTCCAGCAAAACCTACAATCAATAGCGGAAATGAAATTAATGATATTATGATATGTGATGTAATACTTGGCATTGTAAATAGAAAACCTAAAAATGATATTGAAATTATTATATAAATAATTCCAACTAACATCTTATTACCCTTACCTTGGACAGGATTTCTTTTATTAAGAGCGTTCACAATTTTTAATACTCCAAAAATCCCTAAGGATGCAAAAGGATAGACTACTATAGACATAAAAGCCTCTATTCTGAAAAATAGAGCAAAAAGTAAATAACTAGTAATCATAAAAACGCTGATATAATCGTCTGCTTTTATCTTATTTTTGTTTATGATTTCTTCAAGCAACATGGGTTCTCATTTCATATAAAATTATAATTACAATATAATTAATATAATTATTTCTTTTATTTTTAATTATCTCTATGTAATATTCTAATAATTCAAAATATCAAGAAAAATCATTTAGTTTGAACAATAATCCTATTACTTCTTTTATAAAAATAATATGAAATAATTGCCAATAATAATAAGAATAACAGCAATTAAAAATCTTTTACGAAATTTTTCTTTTAAAATTAGAATTGAAAGAAGTTGTTGCACCATGGGGGTATTAACTGTAAATATGGACGTCATTATCAATCCATTGATTTCTGCAGCTTTTATATATATAGCATCTGCGAAGCCTAAAGATAAGATCCCTGCAATTCCAATATATACAAAAAATTTTAAATTTTTCCGATTTTCTTTTTTAAATCCTGCATAATACTCACGTTGATATATTCCCAATATTGTTATCGTGATCATTCCAAAACCTACTCTAAAGAAATTAGATATAAATACATCTCCAGTTAAAATTCTAGCTTGGTTAAATGAAACGTAAGCAACTGCCCAAAAAAATGCAGTACCAATTGCTAATATAACTCCTATAATTAAATCTTCCGAAAATTTTTCCTTTAGAGTTCTTTTTACATCAAGTTTTTCAAATTTATCTTTTGTACTTAATATAAAAACACTTGAAAGGATTAAAGCACCACCAAATATGATTGGATAGGTGATTTCTTCATTAAAAAAAAAGATTGAGAAAAAAATTACAAAAATTAGTGAGGTTTGGACAAGAGGATAAGTACGTGAAGCATCTATTTTTTTTAATGACATGTAATATAATAAATCTCCAATAGTGACACTTAATCCTGATACAAAACATGCAATTAAATAAGCAACTACTTCTGATTTAGTTAAATTTCCTAAAATATTATAATTTGCAAAAATTAAGGAGAAAAAAAAGGTTCCAAGACTAGTAAAGCACAGTCTAAAAAATAAATTAGCTTTTGGTTGGGTTTTTTCTAACCCTTTTTTATAAACAAGTGAAGCTATTGCCCAAGTGAAAATTACGTAAAAAACTAAAATAAACCAAAGTAAATCAACCATTTAAGAATTTAAATATAAAATTACTTTAAAAGTGTTTTTATAATATTCTTAGTTTTCAAATTTTAGTTTCATAATAAAATCTTTAGAAGGAGCTTCGTTAAAAAGAAATAGATTTATTAATTTTTCTCTAAAAGCATCATCATGTTCAGCTATTTTAAACATTTTAGAGAGATTTTGACCTTGGTTTTCAAAACAAAAATCTACCAATGAAAGAGTTAGTTTAAAACTCCGAGTAATTTTCTTGATAGTTGGATGGAATTTGTAATTTTTTAAAGTATTCTTTGAAATTTCTTCTTTTTCCAATGCTTGAATAGCTGTTTCAGCAGCAATCTTCCCTGATACTATACCTGGACATATTCCTTCTCCACTTAAAGGCGAAACAAAACCACCATTGTCCCCTATAAGCATTATGTTATCATTATATAGACTTTTTTCAAGGACTCCTTGACCTGGTAATGGATATGCACCCTCCCAAATTTTTCTATAATTATTTTTTGATAAATATTTTTTTACATTCGTATCATTTAAAAATTCTTCATATATTTGGTTTAAGTTATATCTCAGAATATCTTCTCCTATTATACCACAACCTATATTGAATTTATTATTTTCTAGAGGGAATAACCATCCATAACCTTTATATGATTTGAAAAAGAGTGATATTGTTTCTTTATTAATTTTATTTTCACCTTCCATAATGGCACATTTAGCAATTCCAATATCTTCTATATTCCATTTCTTCCTTAATCCTGACTTTTTCACTAATTTTGAACTCATACCATCGGCAATAATAATAATTTTTCCATAATATTCTTGTAATCCTGAAGGAGATTTTGCTTTTATCCCAATTCTCCGATTTTCTTTAGTAATAAAATCATAAGATAAGTTTTGATTAAATAACTCGGCACCAGCATCAACTGCAATGTCTCTTACAAAATTATCAAATTGCTGTCTATCAACATTTATTGAATAATCCATAACATTTCTCCATTTATACTCAAAGTTATGAAAATCCGCAGAATATATTTTAATTCCATTGATACGATGAAAATTCATTCTACGTAATTGCGGATAATATTTAAAAATCCTTGAATTTACGGCACCTCCACATGGTTTGCGCCAATTAGTGTCCTTTTCAATTAATGCAACTTTAAATCCATTTTTTGCTAAAATTTCAGCACATTTTGAACCTGAGGGGCCGGCTCCTGAGATTATAACATCATACATTTTTAATTTTTAAACCTAAGAATTTGTATACTAATAAAGTGTTTCAATCTTAAAAAAATTAATAAAAAATTAAAAAAAATTATAAAAACAAGAGTTCTTTAATGAAATTATGAGAAAAGAAGATTTGTTAAAACCGATCGATTCTGAATTCATTAATAATTCTGAAATTAAATTTTCTAAAAATCCACAGATCAATGTTCAAACTTTAAAAACAGGAACAACTACTGTTGGACTAACATGTAAAGATGCTGTTATTTTAGGAACAGATAAAAGAGCTTCAATGGCATATTTTGTAGCAAGTAAGACTGCCGAAAAGCTCCATAAGATTCAGGATCATCTCTGGATGACCATTGCAGGAGGAGTTGCTGATGCTCTGTACCTAGTGGATATTTTACGGGCTGAAACTACTATATTTCAACTAGCGCATGACGGTAAACCAATCTTAGTAAAATCAGCAGCCAAATTACTTTCAAATATCTTATATCAAAATAAAATGTTTCCCTTTGAAGTGGGACTCATTTTAGGCGGAGTTACAGAAGAAGAAGGGCCTGTTCTTTTAGATATTAGTGCTTATGGCTCTATTTTACCTGAGAAATACTGTGCTGTGGGAAGTGGGCAAAATTTCTCATATGGTGTGTTAGAAGCAAGATATAAAGATAATTTAACAATTGAAGAGGGAAAGGAAATCGTGAAAAAAGCGGTAACTTCATCAATCATTAGAGATATGGCTTCAGGAAATGGAATTGATCTAGTAGTAGTTAAGAAAGAGGGACCTACTGAGCGAGAATTTGTATCAATCTAATTTTATAATTTTTCCTTTTTGACATAAAAATAAGTTCTCCTCTTATTTAAGTTTTCTATCTGTATTTTCATTTAAAAAAATTTAAAAGAAAATATTTAATAATAGTACTAGCATAATTTTATAAAAAGAAATTATATATTCTTAAGATAGAAGGATTTTCTCTAAAAAGATCTTGGAATTATCAATCAAAATTAGTATTAAACAATGTAAAACTAAATTATAGCGGTGTATTAAGATGAGCTACAGAATTATTGTGGATTTGTCTCATAAAGAACAGTTAGAGGAGTTCCCAGAGTTCGCACTTGGAGAGGATGATTATGAAGTCGAGTACATTGACAAAAATGAAGGACCAATCGAATTTGATATGCTTGAAGATTTTGATATCTTATTTATTGGTAATATTCAACATTCTAAAAATGGGAAGGATGATAAATTTACTCAAGAAGAATTACTTGCAATTAAAAAATTTATTGGAGAAGGTGGAGGATTATTATTAACCAGTGGAGATGGGGGAGACAAAGATGTACCCATGAAACAAGGTTCTATTAGGGTCCTATATAAAATAAGTGGTGTTCGAAGATTTTGGAATGGAATAATTCAAGAAGCTCCCTCTAATTATCTCATTAAAAAAAAAAATATTTTAATAACAGAATTATTTAATCATCCCATAACAGAAGGCATAACTGAATTAGTATTGCCCAATTGTACATTTTTTACACTCACAGAAGAAGACGTGGAAGATTTAATTGTTACTTCTGAAAAAGCTGAATTTAAGTATTACGTTGATGAAGAAACGGGTGCTCTTGGACCAGTACCGATATGTGTGGTATCTGATTTTTATAATGGCAGATGTGTCACTATTGGCTCATCTGATTGGCTTTTAGAAAATGATTTTGGATTAGATGCTGGAGATAATCTAAAATTTCTGTCTAATATCATCGAATGGCTATCAGGTGAGATTTAGTTAATATAACTTAATTTAAATTATTATGGTTTTTAGAATTCTAAGACCTGATGCATCAACTGTCTGGAATGACGAAGAAATCCTTAAAAGATTTTCAAAATATAGGGGAATTATTGATGGGACACGACTAGCTAGATATCTGATTGCTAAAAGTATAAAATGTAATTTTAATATAATTGATCCTATAGAAACGCTTGAGGGATTATTAAAGGAAAAATCAATTGAATTTAATGAAATACTTGATGAAGATTCATTGGATTTGAAAAACCGAGTTGTTCAAGATAGTAACTATATAACGCTCGCGGAAACTATAGCAATTAAGTATTTAGAAAAATGTATATTCTGTGAAAGGCAATGTGAAGCAAACCGAATTAGTGGTGAGAAAGGATTCTGTTTAATTTCTAAAGACTCATATATCTCTTCAGCATTCCTTCATTTAGGCGAAGAACCCATGTTGATTCCAAGTGGCACGATTTTTTTCCAGGGATGCAATTTTGGTTGCGTATTTTGTCAAAATTATGATATCTCTCAAGCATGGAAAGAAAAAAAAAATATTGAAGACGTTGCTCAAAAAGTTAATTCTCTCTCATTAGCGGGAATAGCAGAAAAATCAGTTGATAAGGGCGCAATAAATATAAATTATGTGGGAGGAGATCCCATTCCTAACATTCATACAATAATTGGGAGTTTGAAATTTCAAAAATCTAATATTTGTCAGTTATGGAATTCAAATTTTTTCTTAACAGATAAAGCTTTATCTTTAATCATAGATTTTATTGATTTCTGGCTTCCTGATTTTAAATATGGTAATAATCAGTGTGGAAAAAAATATTCTGGTGTCGATAATTACTTCGATATTATTACCAGAAATCATAAAAGAATCCATGATGAAGGAAGTGGAGAAATCTGTATTAGACACTTGGTTATGCCAAACCATGTTGAATGCTGCACCAAACCAATATTAGATTATGTGGCTAAAGTACTTCCTAAGGCTGTTATGAATATTATGGGGCAATTCAGACCACAATGGAAGGCTTCTGAATATCCTGAGATAAATCGTAGACCTACTTCACAAGAAATGCAAGAAGCTAGAGATTATGCAGATAAATTAGGAATTCTCTGGAAACTGGTTTCTTAATTTTGTAATCTTGTATCGATAATATGTGTTAAATTAAAACAATAAAAATGTGAAGTTAAAAATGATTTATCTCATAATTTATATGAGCTGATACGTTATTTCTGTTAAATTCTTTTTTTGATAAAAGCCAAATTTTTCATAAAGTTTTAACGCTTTTTCATTTTTGGCATCAACTGGCAAATTGATAGTTTTACACCCTTTATATCGAAGAAATTCAACTCTAGAAGCAAACAGAGCACTTCCAATACCACGGTGGTGATGACTAGGAAGAACACCTAAAGTATTAATTACACCAATTGGTACTTGATTAGGACTAAAATAACTATTACAAAACCCTATAACTTTGTCTTTTTCATAAGCGATAGCATATTCCATAACACGATTTTTCTTCAATGTTTCAAGCATTTTTTTCCATTTTCTTGGTTTTACCTCCTTCCACAGAAATGAACCTTCAAAAGCTTTGTTAACCACCGAAACAACACTATTATAATCCTCAATTTCCTCTTGATTACGAATATTAATTCCTTGTGGGATATCTGGAGGGTTATATAGGTTAAAATCATCTAAGCACATGAAAAAATAATAATGGATTGGTTTGAATCCTAATATCTCTAATTTTTCATTAAAAGGGGCTGATAATTCTCCACTTGTTTGAAAATAGAGTTCTGGAATATTTTGCTTTAATCCAAGATTCAGGATGCCGTCAATTAGTTCTCCAGGGAGCTTTGATTTAAAAAATTCTGGCATAATACCATATATTACAAACCACTCGTCTTAAAGAATGGAAGTTTTATAATACTAGCAAAACCTATGATTTCATTTTGGCCATTTTCATAGATCAGAGATTTTTCCCAAAAATTAGGATTAGTACTCAAAAGTAATGAGGCATATTCTTCATTAATTTCCATTGCTGTAGGATTGCAATATCTTTGCATTTTATTGTATATTTCTATCAAAGTAGAAAGTTCTATAGAATCATCATACTTTCTAATGTTAAATAATTCCGCACTCATGATTATTATACATCATAATGAATTATTTAATATTACTATTTAAATAGTTATTCTGTAGCTAGGATTTAAACAAAGATATTAATAGAAGACCTTCATCAGAAGATAAATGTGAAGTAAAAACATACGCTCAAATATTAGGAATAATTTATGAGCCTAAATTATAAGGGATTCTTTATTTTAGAAAAATCTATAAGTAATCAAATATTAAAAGACTTAAGTTTTTACAACTCTACTTTTAATTATAAATATTATTGAGTTGAAATGTCTCTAAAATTAGAAGATGTCAAAGGAATTGGCAAAAAGATTGATGTATTAAAAGAAGCTGGAATAGATTCAGTGGAAAAATTAGCAAACTCTAAAACTGAGGATTTAACAGGTTTAAAAGGAATAGGGAAAGCCACCGCAGAAAAATTTATAGATAACGCAAAAGAACTACTACAACAAGAAACTAAAGAAGGGGAAACAGATCTAACTAAGGAGGAAGAGGATGAAGATGAAAAGAAAATCCAAGAAGAGATCAAAAAATTAGAAGAGAAGAAGGCAAAATTAGAAGGGAAGAAAGTAGAAGAAGGAGAATTTATCCTTATCAAAATAACTGCTCGAACACAGAAAGGTCAAATTTTTAGAGTTTCTTCAGATGATGATGCAAAAAAAGCAGGAATATATGATGAAAATAAGGCTAAACAAGGATACTATACTCCTGAATTTGTTATAGTAGGGAAACCAGGTTTTTTAAATGAAGGTCTTACTGAAACAATCAAAGAATTGAATTTTTTTGAAAAAAAATCGGTAAGAATACCCCCTACCAAAGCTTTTGGAAAACGAGATCCCCAAAAGATTGAAAGAATTGGTATTGCTAAATTTAGAAAAATGAATGAAGGTAAAAATCCTGAAATTGGTCGGGAATTCGTTAAACAAACTCAAGGACAAACCCAGAGAGGAACTGTAACTAATGTTTTACAAGGAAGAGTTATTGTTGATTATAATCATCCTTTAGCAGGTCAAAGTATTGATTATAATCTAGAAATAATAGATAAAATAGAAGATTTCAATAAAAAAATAGAATATTTTATGATAAATAAGGGAATTCCACATGAGAATGTCTCAGATTTTCAAGTTAGTTATATTCCTAAGAATAAAACTCTTGAGATTACAATTCCAAAAATGTTTCTTTTTCAGAACCTAACATACGTTAAATTTGGGCTTGCTATGGATCTTCAAACTCATATGACAGAAGAAATAGATGACGTTAAATTTATAGAAGTTTTTGAAAAAATTCCTATACCTGCAACTCCATCTGAATCTGTTATGAAAAAAGTTGAAGAATTCAATAAAGAACAAGAAGATAAAGAAGAAAATAAAGAATAATACTTGTAATTTAGAATAGTCTCTAAGTAACCCGTATTTTTGTAACTAGTTCATCCTTTTTTTTCTCTCTTTGCTTCTTATATTCTGCCTTTTTCTTGCGATATTGAATGCGTTTTCGTTGATATTCCTGCCTTCTTTTTGGAGCTTTCCCTTTTTTCTTTAAATACTCTTTTTTTGCCTTTTTATATTCCTTTTTTGCCTTTTTATATTCCTTTTTAGTTTTTTTATATTTTTTATATTTCTTCTTTATTTTATTACGAAGATCCTTACTTATATTTCCTACTCCTAATTCGTTTAATTGTTTTTTAAATTTCTCAAAGGATTCAAACCTAATTACTATGATTCCTAATTCTCTAGCAGGAACTAAATTTTGAATTTTATCATCAATAAAGATACATTTTTTTGGTTTTGTATCTAATTTATTTAGAACGTATTTATATTTAGCCATTTCTGGTTTTATATAACCGATTTCATTGGATAAAAACACATTGTCAAAAATATCATAAAAACCTTTTAGAAAATTCGATTTAGCATGTATATCATGAGTATTTGACATTAAACTTACAATATAATCTGCTTGGTGCAAGCGTTCTATTATCTCTGCCATTTCTGAGGAAAAATTTGTAACTTGAGAATATAAATCAAACCACAACTCTACATAATATTCCACATTCACTTTTTTTGCCGGTAAAGCTCCATCTTTTTCTTGAAAAGGATAATAATATTTTTCAAAAATTTTCTGTAAAAATTCTTGGGTAGTAATTCTTCCAGAACTTAAAATTCTTTTAATTTTTCTAATATAAGAGTTATCTTCACGAGGGATAGATATGTTTAAATCTGCTTCAATCATATCAAATAGATTTCTTAAAACAAAAGTCTTTTCGATTAACACACCACCAAAATCAAAAATGAAATGTTTTATCTTATATAATTTTACTTTTTGTGCTTCTCCATAAATCTTGTACTCTTCAATTTCTTTCTTGGCGCTCATTTTCTATAAATTTTAATCAAAAATCATTTATTATTTTAATTTTTCTTTAAATTCGTGTATTTCTCTAATATAAGGTTACAAATGCTTTCAACTGGAGAAATTCTACACTTCCAATTTGTAAATTCTGGAAATGAACCTGGATCAACCACATATAATTTATTATTAGATTTTTCTCGAACGATATCTAAATGTCCAAATAATACATCTCCCTTAAAGTAATTTCTCCATTTTTGAATTAAATTTCGTATATCCTCTGGCGTTTCTATTTTTTCCATATCAACATGTTCATTAGATAAGGGAGGTTTAATTAATGTGCATATTTCATTGGCAATAAAATAAACAGTATAATGAATCCCATTCACGTATTTTTCTAAGTATAAGATTGTGTTATTTTTTGATTTTAGATCATCATATGATCTAATAATTCGTACTCCTTTACTCCCTGAACCCATGATTGGTTTTAAAATAAAGGGAAAATCCTTTAAATCTAATTGATTTCTAAATGTGTCAACTGTACCCAAATAAATTTTAGGAGTTAATAAACCTATTCTTTTCATTAAGAAATGCGATTGTATTCTATTTTTCTGCATAAATGATATTTGGGGTTTTGGAAAAACTGGAATATTATTTACTTCCAAGAAAAAACCAGCATATAGAAAAAAAAGGCTTTTTGATTTTAATATGTAAAAATCATTATTTAAAAGAGAATTATTTATAATTAGGTTCTTAAGAGTATAGATAGAGACTGTATGCCCCTTGTTCTCTAAACAATCTCTTAGCCTTCCAGCCATCATTGTATTTCTTTTCGATAAAATTCCAATATTCATTGTCTTGAGAAAATTTATTTTTTTGCCTGTTTTATTAAGAAATCAACTACAATTTTATAACCATCTTTGATATAATTAAAATTTGGAGTGCAATTAATGTCGGTCAAAAAGAATTCATCTTTTGATTTTAAAAAATCTAATGACGTTAATTTTAAATCCATAACTTCCATTGCTTTATAACAATATTCTTCTAATTCTGGAATATTATCAATTTTTCTTCTTGACTCTATTTTGTTAGGATTAACTAATATCGGTAATTGTTTATAAAAATATACCTGTTCACCAATACCATAGATCTTATATTCCCATTTGCTTTTAATGAATCTTTGATAATAGAGATAATTATATTTTGGATCAATCTTATCAACTTCACTCAACGCTCTCTCATCAGCTACCTTCAGCTGCCCATTTACTTTATTTACTATTGGTTTGAATTTATAATTTTTTTGATCTATTATATTTTTTATGATATAATCTCCAAATGGAGGAGCACTCCCTTTAGGATTTAAGGAGAATTCAGGTATTGGAATCCCCGCCTGTTCTAAAAATAGACTATTTAGAAACCTATTAATTGCTAACCATGTACCTTTATAAGAGTTTATTAAAGGAATGGAAGTATCTTCTTCAATTAATTTCATAAGTGTTAAAACTAAGTCTCCTTTCGCTTTGACAAAAAATAAATTCTCATCAAATTCCAAATCCATACTATTTAAAAGAAAAGATTCTTCAATATATAATTTTACATCTGCTTTAGATTTTAAATACTTTAAGAAATCAGATACTTTGTATTTTAAGTGATACTTATCAATAATTAATCCAATTTTCAAAAAATTTACCTTGAAAGCCTTTGTTTAGAAAAAGATTTTACTCTTTAATATTTAATAAAAAAGGTATAAAATATAAATACAATTAATAATAAATTTAAAAGATAAATTCAATCGAAAACTACAAAGCCAATTTAAATTTTTCGTATTTTATACCACTAAAACGCCGACAAACAGTATATAATCAATATATTTAAATATCATAAAAACTCATAGTTTGTCAAAATAATAGGGTTTTTTTCGTGTCAAATAAGCTTAGTAGAATCTACATAGGCTCCATTTGTAATAGAGATCTCGTTGTTTTCGAGAAAATCAAGAAATTTTGTGGTAAAAACTATAACATCTCTATAGTAAACCTACTCAAAAAAGGTTCGAATATATTTAGTATCAAATATTTAAAAAAGCAACTTAAAAAATACCCTATTTCATTTATAATTGTTAAATTATTATCTGAAGAAGATAATCAAGAAATTTACAATGCAATTAAAGAAATAGCTCCTAATATTCCACTTCTAAATAATATAAATGCAGTCCAGACATGTGAAAGTAGAAGAGAAACTTTTAGAAGTATTTCATTAAAATGCAAAAAATTAACTATTCCTCGATCTTTCTATTCCATCATTGAAGCAAAAGAAGCATGTACGAATGGCACTAAAATTATTATCAAATTAGATAAACATAATATCCCAGACTTACCAAAAAATGATAGGATTATTGGAATTGCTGAATCTCTAGATCAATTTAAGGAAATAACGAAGGGATTCAAAGAAAACGAATTATTTTTTCAAGAATATTTAGGCAAATTTGATATTATGTACAAGATCTATGTTATTGGACGTTGGATGGTCTCTATAACGTCCCATAACCGGTTACAACAATACGAAAATTTATCTCCTTTAGAATTAATTCACATCCGAGTTCCAATTGATAAACAACTGAAAAGAAGAATATTAAGACTGGGTAGAAAAATGGGATTAATTATTTTTGGTATAGATTATGTATTAACTAAAGAAGGAATACCATATATTGTAGATATTAATGATTTTCCAAGTTTTAGGAGTATACCTGAAGCAGTGAGTTTAATCTCAGATTATATATACAATAGTATATTATTGCAGCAACAAATTTATAAAATACGTGCTTCTGTTAGAGCTTAAAGTTTGAAAAAGCATTTAATAAAAAGAAATTAACATTATTATCGTTCTCTTTTATTATCTAAAAACGCTAAAAGCCTTTTTTTTGCTATATAGTCTTCTAATTGTTCTGGAGGATGTTTGGCAAAGAAAGAACAGGCTGAATGAAGTATACCCCCAATATTTCTGTCTTTTGCAATTTTACTTACTCTAATACAATCTGTAATAATTCCTGCCGAATTATTACCATCTTCAACAAACATCGTAATATCAACTCTAACTGGTGCGCCCCCAAAAATACGTCCTTCCAATCTCATGTAAGCCTCTTTCTGGTTTTTTAAAAATGGAATATAATCTACAGCGGAAATTTGACAATCAACTGTATTTTTATTTTGAAGATTAGCAATAACTGCTTCAGTTTTAGATTGACGTTTTCCTTCTTCATATCTTAATGAACCACTCGGCATAGGTGTTAACAAATTACAAAAATCACTGGAACCGCCCCAATCTAGTTGAATTGTTTTATCCAATATGGCGCCTCGCATTGGAAAGAGATTAGTTAAAGCTCTATGAATAATGGTAGCTCCAATTTGTGACTTTATATCATCTCCTATTAACGAAAGATTAGAATTCTTCGCCTTTTCAACTATTTCTGAATTTTTTACTACGTGGGAAGGCATTCCATTTACAACGCACGATCCTGCTTCAAGAGCACTCATAACATAAAATTTCACTGCCTCATGGGCCCCTGTAGGAAGTAATATTACAGTGACATCAGTGTTTTTGCTTTTAATTTCATTTGTAATATTCATTAGTTCTTGAGAATTATCGATAGGAACAATGTTTTTAATATTACTATCTAAACCATCCATAACTGGACCTTTAATTACAGGGGCATTTAAGAAATCTGGTTCAAACAATTTCATATTACAATTTGGTTCTGCAAAAATTGCTTCACTCAAATCTTTTCCGACTTTGCTGGAATTAACATCGATACCAAGAACAAAATTAATATCATCAACACTATATTGATTAATTTCTGGTAACATCCCTATGATTTTGTCGGGATTTTTCTTATAATTCTCTACGCCTTGAACTAGTGCGCTAGCAACATCGCCAACTCCAATTAGACACACATCAATTTTTGATGCCATGATATTTTCTAATATAAAATCATAGTATTTAAATCATTTTAAAATGTACTCATGATTTGCTGGTTAAAATTTATTAAATTAGTAATTAATTTTAACTTAAATATCAAAGTTAAAATCAAATTAGAATAGCAGTCATGAAATTTATGAGAATAGATTTTTAATCAAATTTTTTTTTAAAGTACTTCTTTTATAATCATCTTATTTAAAAATTTAAATTTTAAAATTTATTTCTAAGTGGTTTAATTGGAATTTAATATAGATGTTTTGATTTTAATTCTTTTAATTATCATTATTTCAATGTTAATTGCATTTATATTATATTTACTGGTACCTTGGATTTTTAATCACTTTGTTTCTCCTAAATTCAACAGTTCTTATATTTATGATTCAGGAGATTTTAAGAGAAAACAATTATTACTGAATCCCTCTAATCAAGAAGAGAATGCTAAAATTGATGTGAATATGAACCAAGGAACTTATAGAATTTTATTTGGAGCTAAAAGAGAATTAATAAATGGGATTATAAAAATAAGGCATAATATTAACGAGTATATCAATTGTAATCCCTCCCAAAAGCAGAAAAAATTACTTAAATTGCTTACTATTAATAAAGGCGATGGAAATGATAAGTTGGGAGCATTCAAATCAATAAATGCACAGTATCGATTAGAGGATGAAGAAAGATATGTAAATACATCAATTAAGGAGTATTATCAACAAGATTTCATTATTTTTGAACTTTCTATTCCGGAGGGTTTAGAAAATACTTCCTCTGGTGAATTTTCAGAACTTATTACATCATTCCCTTCATTTATGAATAAAAGTCCTAATACAAAAATCTTTACCTTTAGAAATGCAATATTTTGTCCACCCTCAAGAACTATTAGTTCTACATCTGCACCTATTCTATTTTATGATGATGATATAAACTGTTTTGTAATATCACCACTAGATGGCTTTTTGAATACAGCGATATCAAGAGATAAAAAAAATAGGATAAATTGTGGTATTCAAGGAGCAATTAAAGAAATCCCGAAAGATTTTTCACAAAAATTTATCCTCCTTTTTGGTAAAGGCATAAACAAATCAATGGAGCGTTTAGGTAATATTTTATTAAATTTTCATGATTCTAAGCGTAAAAGTCTCTATTCTAATGTTGTCACTTCTTATTTGGGGTTCTGGACTAACAATGGTGCGTATTATTATTATAAGACAGAAAAGGGAATGAATTACGAAGATACTTTAATTGCAATTAAAGATTATTTTGAAGAGAATAATATTCCTATCGGATATTTTAATTTTGATAGTTGGTGGTATTTAAAACATACAAATAAAACTTTTACAACTTTATTTAGACCTCTAGTTCGATTAATGGGTGGTGGATTATATGGAAATATCTTACGTTGGGAGGTTGATCCTAAAAATTTTACTACCAATTTGAAAACATTTCATCATAAGAAATTTCAAATGCCAATTACTGCTCATAGTCGTCGTTGGGATGCAAGATCTCCTTATGTTGAAAAATTTGAATTTAAAACTTATAAGAATCATGCTGTGCCTCTGAAAAAAGAATTCTGGGACTGGCTAATGACACATGCTAAAGAGAGTGGAATTAAAGTTTATGAACAAGATTGGATGAAAAATCAAATTGTAACAATACCAATTTTGAGAATAAATTTTGATGCTCAGGAAGAATGGTTGAATAGCATGGCTACTGCTGCAAAAGAAAATGGCATTGATATTTTCTATTGTATGCAAACCCCTGGAATCTTGTTGTATAGTATAAAACATTCAAACGTTAATATTTCTCGGTGTTCAGGGGATTATAATCATAGATGGCCATTAACATATAGATTTATCCATTCTACTCAAACAAATATACTTTTTCATGCTATAGGAATTAATTCACATCCAGATGTATTCCGTTCAAGATCGATGGAAAATGTGAAATTTAGACCATTTGGTGAAAGATTTCCTGAGTTTAAATGTTTGATTCAAATTTTAAATGCAGGTGTTGTAGCTCCAGGAGATAAGAAAGAGAATGTTAATTGGCCACTTTTACAAAAAACCTGTAGAGACGATGGTTTATTGTTAAAACCGGATAAACCATTAACTGCAAATGACTTAATGTTTAGGAAACACAGAAAATATTATATATGTGATACTTACACAAAAATTAATAATTTGACTTGGCGTTATATTTTAATTACCAATATATGGCCTAAAAGAGTGAAAGAAACATATTTTACATTGAAAGAGCTAGGATTTAATGAAGATGAATTTATTCTGTATGATTATCAATCTAATGATATAAAACGGATAAAGATTAATGATTTTATAGAAGTAGGGAGATTGCGAAAATATAACTATAAATATTACATTTTATGCCCAATTACAGAAAACGGCATGGCTATAATAGGGTGTCCTGATAAATTTATTACATGTTCAAAGAAATTAATATTAAATGTAAATTCAACTACACATTCCTTAATTGTTTCAGTTGATAATATTGAAGGTGCTATAGTTAAATTATTAATTTATTCAAAAAAAAAACCAGCTTCTATTCAAGTTGAAAATAACATAATAAATACATGGAACTATGAAGAATCATTACATATGATAACTTTAAATTTAAAGTTTGAAGTTTCTGGTAAAAAAGATATATTGATTCAAAATTAATATACTTTTAATGATTAAAATGATTAAAAAAATAGTTTTCTCAGCAAGACAAGATCATATAGTCGTTAAAAACCTAATTAATAAATTAAAACGAATAAAACAATTTGATTTGATCCTCCATGATCCTACAAAAGATTTCTTTTGTCTTTCAGATATGCCAGAATCTTTCATAAACGCAGATTTAATAATTGTAAAAGTAAGAAATGAATGTTCTATTGATCTATTACATTTTGCTAGACTTTATAATATACCAACTCTACATAACGTAGATACAGTTTTAATGTGTAAGGACAAAATTGCTCTTGATTATACATTAAGAAAAGCTATAAATAATCATAAAAAAGATCTTGAGAAATTTTTAATACCTAATTCTTGGAACCATTCTTTATCAAATCTTGAAAAATTTAAGAAATGGGCTATACCCAAATTACCTATAGTTATTAAGAGTCATTATCAACATGATAAGTATAATAGATTTAATTTTTTGGTTCAAGATATCGAGGATGTGGATAAATTCTGTGAGAGATATAAAGAGTTCCTATACTATGATGTATATATTCAAGAATTTATTGAATGTGATGGTATTGAGCGAAAGGTATATGTAATAGGTGATAAAGTATTTGGTATTAAAAGAGAAAATCCTATTTACATTTATTTAAGAGATAAACCAGAAAATATAGATGTAGATTTAATTGAACGAGAAGAGTTTGAAATAACAGAAGATATTATAAGATTATCAAGGATTTTATCTAAAGAATTAAATCTTAAAATATTTGGATTTGATTTAGTTCGACCGGTTGACTCAGAAAGATTTTATCTTATAGATTTAAATGATTTTCCAAGTTTTAAAGGAATACCTGATGTAGAATTAGAATTAAAAAACTTTATTGAGAACTATGTGTTAAATCTTTAAGAAATTAATATAAAAGGAATGATAATGAGATAGGCGATTACTCCATATAGAATACAGAAATATCCAAAACTAATTTTTTGAGCAATTCGGAGTAAAAATTCTATAGATAAATAACCTATTAAAAAGGAAGTCAATATAATGATAACAATAATCAATGGATTAATTATAACAAATATTGATCCTCCACCAAAGATAATATCAACAATAATTGAGGCAATAGCAACGGGTACAGACATTAAAAAGCTTAATCTTAGAGCATTATCTTGATCATATTTTTCTAAAAGAATTGATGATACAGTAACTCCAGAACGGGATATACCTGGTAAAATTGAGAATCCTTGAATAAGACCAGAAACAAAACTATCTTTTCGGATTAAATTATCTGGTATATTTTCTATAGTATTTTCTCCATAGATTTTCCTCGTTTTAAGTAAAATAATACCCGTAATTATTAATAATCCACAAACAATAAGAGTAATCAAATCTCCTTGAAAGGCTGTAAAAGCTTCTGAAATAATAATTCTAAATATGAAATAAAGTGGTAAAGCGGTAATTCCAGTCCCTAATGTTGCATAAATTAACCAATTCCTCTTTCTAATATCAATATCACCCACCTTATAGGCTCTTGGTGTAAGGCTATTAAATATCTTGATAAAATCTGTTCTAAACTTGAATAATACAGCTATAGTTGTACCTAAATGTAACCATATACTAAGACTGAATGCCTCTTCGGCAGAAATACCAAATATATTCATAGATACAATCATGGTTTGACCGCTAGAGGATATTGGAAGCCATTCGAATAAACCTTGAAGAATTGCAATTATTATATATTCAATCATGATTTAAAACTCGTATTTATTTAATCCTTTCATTAAATTATTAATAATTTCATCTCTCACCTTTCTAAAAAGCTCTTCCTTCATTGAAGGATCTTCAATATCTCCACTTTCTCCAGCAAATTCTTTTATGGTTAAAATATCTTTATTATCTATATTAAAAAAATCCATTATTTCTTCTTTATGCTTGTTTGTTAAGGTGAGAATTAAATCTGCTTTTTTAACAAATTCATGATGTTTTTTTAAATCAGTTGAATAAGTACTATCTGATAATTTAATTCCGACTTCCTTCATAACTAGTTTTGCATCCATTGATATTGTCATACCGTCTCTGGCATTAGAAGAAATACCACCTGAATTCACCTTGGTGCTTAAATTAAGCTTTGTAAAAAAATCTCTTAAAAACCCTTCAGCCATCCTCGACCTAGCCGTATTTACAGAACATACAATTAAGATGGATTGATAGGGAAATTTAGTATCCATTATATTATTGAAAAGAAAGATGTAAAAAAACTATTATTATTACTTGAAACTCTCAATTTTAGCAAATTTAATATCTGACTTTTTCATATTTTTTAAAGTATTTTCTACGTTACCTTCGGGTAAATCAACTCCCCTTGTTAAGTTAACCATAAAAAAAACTTTATAACCAAAATCAAGACCATCCATAGCTGTATAGTAGCAACAATAATCCAAAGCTAGGCCACACACAAAAATTCGCTTAATTTTTTTTGAGTCTAGATATTTTCTCAAACCCGTTTCAGATTTTTTATCATTATCCTGGAATCCAGAATAACTATCAACATTAGTGTTCATACCCTTTTGAATTATCTTGTCTGCTAAATTTAAATTTAATTCATTATGAAACTCTGCGCCTTTAGTACCTTGTACACAATGATCAGGCCATAAAACGGGTCCTATAGCCCCATCTTCAGACATAAAATTATCTCCAGGATTTTTTCCTTGATGATTACTCGCAAATGATAAGTGATTTTGTGGATGCCAATCTTGAGTTAATATAATAATTCCATTATTTTCTTTAAATTTAGAAGCAATTTTATTGATATCTTCAATGATTAAATCTCCTTCATCAACAGCTAACGATCCTCCTGGGATAAAATCGTTTTGCATATCTACAATTATCAATGCATCTCTTTCATTAATTTTAATATTTTTCTCATATTCAATTTGCATTTCAATAACCACCTACTATTTATTGCGTTAATTTCTATATTATCTAATAATAATTAAATTCTTTTATTGAATAAATAAATACTATTGACTAAGTACCAAATTAGAATGGATAAAATCACGATCCATTCGTACACAGGCATGATTGTGTATATAGCACGACCAAATGAATAACATACTTCTGCATAATAATTACAAAAATTTGTTATGAAAAACGGTATTAGATAAGACGTAAAAATCCCTGCAATTATAAAATTAAAATACATAATAGATTTAGAAAATTTTGAATTTTTTAACATTAAGTAACCAAAAAGAGCGCAAACTATAGCACCTGCAATCCAACTAAGAAGTGCAAATAAACCATGTAAGCTACTAATGAACTCATTTACACCTGAAAAAATTCCAGTTAATACAGCTGTTACTGAAGCAAAAATCCCACAGCCAATCGCCAACTTTCTTAGATTTTCATTAATTTTTTCATCTTTTAATTCCCTGCCAAGATAAATAATAAAAGGAATCGCAAGAATATTAGAAATTACTAATCCCCCTCTTAGATAAACTCCTCCTGCTTTATGTCCTAATATGCTTATTGATTTCTCCCACATTACATAATCTCCAGCCAGACCAGATATTAAAAGCGCTAAAATATCTCCTGTAAATCCTATTATAAAAGTCAAGAATCCAAAAATATATCCAGGCGTGAAATTGAAAATTTTATCAAAAAATTCATTTATTTTCTTCATAATGATCTGTCTGCTTTTATTACTTTAAAAAATTTATTTAATAACTTAAAAATTGTTATAGTAAAAACATAATTCTATTACATCTTTAGATTCTTTTATGTATAACATAAATAGATACTACTAGATACCATAAAATTAATGAAAAAGTATTCATCCACTCCAAAGTTGGGAGTATAATCATCAGAAATCTTAAAAACGGAAATAAATGTAATAAAAAGAAAACCAACATTAAACTCAAGGTGAAGGTTGTTACAAATCCAAAATAGCCTAGGTATTTTGAATAATTAGATGATTTAATAATTATAAAATTATAAAGACTGATATATAACAAACCAAAAATCCAACTAATCACTGCATTAATACCATGGATATAAGCAATTATTGGATTAGAACCACAAAAAGCACCTAAGATGATGAAACTTACACAAGAAATTATTGCTGAAATTCTAGCATATTTTTTAATGTTCTCATTAATTTCATCATCATTAAATGTTCTAAGAAGGTAAATTAAAAATAAAATAGCAAACAGACCAGAAACTACAGTTCCTGTTTGAAAAAACAGACCTCCTGGTCCTAAACACAGTGAACTGACTGCTTTTCGTCTGAGATCATATCCTGGATACATTAAATATGCAATTAAATCGCCTATAATACCAAATGTAATAGATAATAACCCAAAAACACCACTCGAGATTTTATGTATGGATTTATTACTATTTACTTTTATTTTTTGCATTTTAGCACGTTTTTAAAATGATTTTTAAGAAATTAAATATAATTCTATGGATTTATATAGAAAATTTTTTCTTTAATTGGAAAGAAAATTATAACTTTAAAAGGAAATAATACTTAAAAATCCAGTTATTATTAAAACTAAAGAGTTTTATAACTTCAAAAAAGTGTTATTTAGGTAATCTGATTATAAAAGTTGATCCTTTATTTCTTCCTTGAGATTTTACTATTATTTTACCTTTATGTAGTTCAACAATCTCTTTAGAAATATATAAACCTAAACCTGTTCCCTCGGTGTCAATATCTAATTGTTTAAGAAATCTTTCAATTTTACCAAATTTTTGAAATAATTGTTCTTTTTCCTTCTTTGTTAATCCAATACCAGTATCCTTAATTGAGATTTCTACGTATTTTTCCCTATCATTTAAAGATAGTAGAATATTTCCATTAGGAGGAGTATATTTTATTGCATTAGATAAAAGATTAATTATTACTTGTTCTATTCTAATTCGATCAACTTCTAAAATATACTGTTCAGTTAAATCAGCTTTAATATTAAGTTTTTTCTTATCAGCCCAGAGTTTTAAATCCTTAATACCGTCATTTATGATTTCGACAAGATTCTCGTCGTTCAAATTCAATTTCAAATCATCCGATTCTAGTCTCGATGCATCCAGCATATTTTCAATTAATTGTCTTAATTTTTGACTTCCTCTATATATGATTTCAAGGAAACTTAGCACCTCCTCTCCTAATTGTTCTTTGAAATTTTCCAAGAGAATTTGGGATGCGGCATAAATAGAGCTTAAAGGAGTTTTAAGCTCATGAGATGCTATCATTATTGATTCACTTTTTATTTGGCTTAATTCTTCTAATTTTTTATATTCTTCGATTTTAACTTTTTCATCTTTTTTACGCTCTGTAATATCCCTAGTAATAACTGATATTTTTCGTTTCCCCTCTGAATCTATAAATAGGGTTCCATTAGTTTCTGTAGTGATATAATGCCCAAGTTTGTGCTTTACTCTTGCTTCAATTAGGCCTTCACCATTTTTGGATACTACTTTGCATTCGTTTATAACTTTCTCATGATCATCCGGATGTATAATATCAAGTCCATTTTTACCAATTAATTCATTATAGTTATATCCTAATAATTTTGAAAAAGGTTTTTTATTAATATATTCAAACTGTAAATCCTCATTAAATATGGAGATTAAATCATTAGCATTTTCAGAGATCAAACGATATTTTTCTTCTGATTCTTTTAATTTTTGTTCTGCTTTCTTTCGTTCAG
>JABXKB010000265.1 GCA_013375485.1 Promethearchaeota archaeon
CCTTGACTCGTAGGTTCCACACATCCTATTATTGCATAGTCATGAGCATCCTCTCTAGTATATCCTGCTTTTTTCATAGCAGGAATAATTATGTCATCATTATAAAAAGCAATTCCTGAAGTAGATTGAAAGACTTTTAATGCTTCTTTTAAGAATTTGTCTGGAGTATTCTTATGAACTCTTATGGAGAGATCAGTAGTTAGTGCTTTAATATTCTTATATGCTTCAAGAAATAAATATGATATTTCATTTGTAGTATCTTTTCCTCCTTTATCTACACCTGAAATGGTTAATGTTTGTGTATTTAGTCCAAGTGCATTTGAAATAGTAGTATAATCTGTTGGTAATAATGTAATATTCCAAGTTAACTTCAAATTTAATTCTTCAATCAATCCTAATGCAAAATCTCTTGTAATTTTATTTTTTTCTATATCTCTCTTATAATATGGCCATAGAATTTGATCTAACCTACCTAAAGCAACGACACTTCGTTGGTAAATTATATTTATGATATTTTGAGTGAAGTGTATAAGTTGAATTGCCTCATAGAATGAACTAGCAGTTTCCTTAGTAAATTTCTCCATCATTGCTCCAATATTTTCAAGTTCTTTCTTTCTTTGCTCATTTTTTTCATTTAAAGCCATTTTATAAGCAAGATCAGAATATCTGTATGAAAATTGAATAGCTGCATTATAACAAATTTTTACAGCTTCATAGAAATTAAATTTAGCTTTATATTCGATGTCGTTTGTTTTTATTTTTGATTGATATGATTCAGCTTCTTTAATAATTCCTGCATAACCTAATTTTAGAAGTTTTTCATATCCAACACATATATGACCTTCATTAGTCCCATTTACTATAGCAATATTAGGAGCTGCTGGACCAATTCTGTCCAATCCTTTAATTAACTTTTCATCATAAATTTTTTGCGAGATAATATCACTATATAAAGCCTTACCTTTCCAAAAAGGAAATATATCTAATAATTCATTGATTTCCTTTTCTTCCATAAAAAAAGGTTGTAGTTTCCTTTTTTCATATTTTTTAATAGTACTACGATTATCCAAAGTTCCATCATATGAGTACAAATCAAGATTAATTTTTTCGCCTAAATTTTTGCTTGTTTCATTCCCTACCAGTAATTCATCATCCCTGATGAATATGGTCATGTTTTCTAGAGTATGTGCTACTGCTTTAGCTCTTTTTATAATTTCAGGATCATTAGGAAATTTTTTATAAATCTCTGTAAAATATCTCATACGTTCAATACATAATTCGTACTTGCTTGAAAGAAGATCCTGTTTTAGCTTTAAAGTTCTTTCTGATGGGCTATTAGTTATTGAAATCATTTTTGAATCTTGATTTTGAATATAAAACTTAGAGTATTTAATTAAATCATTAAATATAAAATTAGTTTTTATGGATTTTTAAGTTAATTAATCTTATCTATAGATATCTAAATAAGATTATTAAATACTTTTAAGGTTTAAAAATTGGATTTTGAGACTATTAAATTTGAATTAAGAGAAGATGGTATTGGAATTTTAACGTTAAATAGACCAGATAAATTAAATGCGATGTCATTTCAGATGTTTGAGGATTTGCATTCAATATTAGATGATCTAATGATTAATTTGGATTGCAGAATACTTATTCTAAAAGCAGCGGGAAGGGCTTTTTGTGCTGGTTTAGATTTAAAAGAGGCAAATCTTCTAAATATGAAGAAAAAACCAGAAGTTTATAAGAAATTTTATTATCTGGATATTCCTGAGACTTTAAAAAATAGAATGTATTTTCAATGGCGTCTTAGTCAAGTTATAATAAAAATGAGAAAAATTAGTCAACCAATCATAACCATAATACATGGAGCTGCCACAGGAGGGGGTTTCGCTCTTACGTTGGCATCAGATATTCGAATAGCTGGTGAAAAAGCAGGATTTAATAATGCATTTATTAAATTAGGACTTTCTGGATCGGATGTAGGAACGAGTTATTTCCTTCCTCGACTTATTGGTATGTCAAGAGCTGCTGAATTATTATATACTGGTCGTTTTATAGATGCTGAAGAGAGTGAGAAAATTGGTCTCGTCTTTAAAGTAGTAAATGGTGATGAAAACAAATTATTAGAGCTAGCAATGGATATTGCAAAGGATTTACTAACGAAAAGTCCACTTGGACTTCGAATGACTAAGGAAGCAATTAATTTATCTCTTGATTCACCAAGTTTAGAAACTATTATTCAATTAGAAAACCGAGCACAGGTGTTATGCGGATCATCCAGAGATATAAGAGAGGGAGTATCAGCGTTTTTTGAAAAAAGAAAACCAAAATATCCACTCCTATAAAATCTAACAATCTAATATTAGGTTAAAAAATTAATTTAAAACTAAAAAAATTATAAAAAATGTATAAAAAATGATGAAAAAATTGAATTTTGAAACAATTATGTTTGAATTGAGGGAAGAGGGAATTGGAATTCTAACTTTGAATAGACCAGACAAGTTAAATGCCATGAACTTTCAAATGATTGAAGATTTACATGCCGTATTCGATCATTTAATGGTTAATTTAGATTGTCGTGTTCTTATTCTAAAGGCAGCGGGAAGGGCTTTTTGTGCGGGATTAGATCTTAAAGAATCCGCAGTGCTTCAGTCAAAAAAAAAGCCTGAGGAGCTCAAAGAGAGATTTTTCTTTATGAAGGCTCCAGATAAAGATTTAATTAAAGCTAAAATATACGCACAGGGGAGAGCTAGTCATTTAATTGTTAAAATGAGGAAAATTAGTCAACCAATTATTGCTATTATTCAGGGAGCTGCTACAGGAGCTGGATTTACATTAGTTCTAGCAGCAGATATAAGAATTGCAGGAGAAAATGCAAGACTAGCAAATTCATTCATAAATATAGGATTTTCTGGTTCGGATTTAGCAAGTAGCTATCATTTACCACGTCTAATTGGTATGTCTCGAGCTGCTGAAATATTATATACAGGGCGTTTTATAGATGCTGATGAAGCTGAGAGAATTGGACTTGTTTTAAAGGTTTTTAAGGGTGAAGATGTTAAGTTATTTGAAGCTGGTTTAGAAATTGCCGAAAATTTGTTAACTAAAAGTCCACTCGGGCTTAGAATGACAAAAGAAGCAATTAATTTAACACTTGATTCCCCGAGTCTAGACACAATAATGCAAATAGAAAATCGTTCACAGATGTTATGCTCAACATCTCTAGATCTTTTAGAAGGAATTAATGCTTTTTTCGAAAAAAGAAAACCAAAATATCCAAAATCGTAAAAAAATGAAAAGAGCGTGAAAAAACATGGAATTTGAAACCATTAAATTTGAATTGAGGGAAGACGGTATTGGAATTTTAAGTTTGAATAGACCTGAGAAATTAAATGCGATTTCATTTCAAATGGAAGAGGAACTTCATCAGGTATTGGATAATTTGATGATAAATTTATCATGTCGAGTTTTAATTTTCCGAGGAGAGGGAAGAGCTTTTTCAGCTGGAACCGATTTACAAGAAGGTTTAATTTTAAATTCTAAAAAAACACCAGAAGGTTATGATAAATTTTATTACTTGAGTACATCTGAACCTATTAAAAGGAAAATCTATCATCAATGGCGTATAACTCAAATCATAATGAAAATGAGAAAAATTCCACAGCCCATTATCGCAGCTGTGCATGGATCAATTGCCGGTGGTGGTTTTGGATTTGCAATGGCAGCAGATATTAGATTTGCTAGTGAAGATGCTAAGTTTATAAATGCTTCCATTAATATTGGATTATCTGGTGCTGATATGGGTAGTAGCTACTTTCTTCCACGGCTCATTGGTCTTTCAAGAGCCAATGAAATGCTTTATAGCGGGAGATCAGTAAGTGGAGAAGAAGCTGAGAAAATTGGATTTGTCTTAAAAGTTGTAAAGAAAGAAGATTTATTGAATGAAGCACTAAAATTGGCAGAAGAATTGTTAACAAAAAGCCCATTAGGTTTACGCATGACTAAAGAAGCACTTAATTTATCATTAGATTCACCAAGTTTAAATAATATTTTACAATTTGAAAATAGTTCTATAGTCTTGACTTTCTCATCGAAAGATGTAAATGAAGCCGCAACTGCTTTCTTTAGTAAAAGAACACCTAAATACGGATTAAGATAATTAGATATTCCGAAGAATACTTTAATTGAGAATATAACAAAACTAATTTGATTTTTATATTAAAAAATAGTTAATGTGATGATTTTATGAAAAATAAAAGAGTATCAGAATCGAGAGTTGAAATAGCACAAATTATGTACCCTGAACATGCAAATCCTGCTGGTAATGTTCATGGTGGTCATATTCTTAAACTTGTAGACCAAGCTGCTGCAATAGCAGGAGCAAGACATACTCATCATAATGTAGTAACTGCTTCGGTTGATAGAATGGATTTTATTTCTCCTGTCTACATTGGAAATTTAGTTTTTGCAAAAGCTTCAATCAACTATACTGGAAGGACTTCTATGGAAATTGGTGTTAGAGTTGAGGCAGAATGTTTAAGAACAGGAATTCATACCCACGTTGGCTCTGCATATCTTACATTCGTAGCTCTTGATGATAATGATAAACCAGTTGAGATTCCTCAAATAATACCCGAATCAGAAGAACAAAAACGTTGATTTACTGAAGCTCAAGAAAGAAGAGAGAAAAGATTAAAAAAAGCAAAAAATCATAGACAGGTACAACGGCCATGTATTACAAGAGTTGAAAAATAGCTCTAAGAAATTTTCAATAATATTATCTTGATTAACTATTATTTTTATTGAATTGAAAATATAATAATTCATTATTGAAACGGGAATTATTATGGAAGAAGTTAAAAAAAGTCCAAAACTAAAACGTAGAATTTCCCTATTTGGAGTTACCCTTTATGGAGTAGGAAATGTTTTAGGAGCAGGAATATATGCTTTAATAGGTGAAGTAGTAGGGATAACAGGTAATATATCGTGGCTCTCTTTTATACTGGCTTCAATTACTGGTGCATTAACAGGATTATCTTATGCTGAGCTTTCCTCAATGTTCCCAAAAAGTGCTGCTGAGTTTGTTTATACAGAAGAAGCGTTTAAGATAAGAATCTTGTCATTTATTTTAGGATGGATCATTATTTTTTCTGGTATATTCTCTGCGGCGACTGTTGCATTAGCTTTTGGTAGTTATTTATCTGGATTCTTTGGTATTGATTCGATATATCTAATTGTCATTTTCGCAATTTTACTTGTACTAATTCTCGGTGCAATAAATTTTGTGGGCATTAGGACATCTACTAGAACTAACATTTTGTTTACATTAGTTGAAGCATCAGGTTTAATTATAATCATCATCATAGGACTTCCCTTTTTTGGTTCTGTTAATTATTTTGAACTTCCATCAGCAACATCTTTTACAGCAGTCTTTTCTTCCGTTGCTTTAATATTTTTTGCCTATATAGGGTTTGAAGACATTGCAAATATAGCTGAAGAGGTTAAGGAACCTCATAAAAACTTACCTAAAGCTATCGTTTATTCCATAATTATTACAACAATCCTATATTGTTTAACGGCGATTTCTGTGGTCAGTATATTACCGTATGGTGAGATTGCCGCATCAGAAGCCCCTTTAAGAGATGTTGCTAGTGAAGTATTAGGTCCGACCGGTGGTATTATCATGTCGTTAATTGCTTTATTCGCAACAGCTAATACCGTGCTCATAATGTTAATTGTTACCTCGCGTATGATGTATGGTATGGCACGTGATAAAGCACTTCCAGAAGGAATTAGTAAAATATCCCAAAAATATAGAACTCCTACAATTGCTGTATTTTTAACTATGGGCTTTACGATAATTCCAATTTTTTTCGGGGATATTTCAATAGTTGCTCATGCAACTGTTTTTGGTGTTCTTATTAATTTCACCTTGGTTAACATAAGTTTAATAGCTTTAAGAAAAACTAAACCTAATATAGAAAGACCATTTAAAATTAAGCCAAGTATCAAATGGGTTCCAATTATTGCTTTATTAGGAGCTATTGTTTGTATAGGATTATTATTTACCTTTGATTGGTTAATTATTATTATCCAATCAGTTATAATACTCTGTGGTATTGGAATTTTCTATGCTATGAAATCAAAAATCGAGACTAAATCAGATAAAAAATAAATTAAACATCATCAATACTGCAATAACCTACAATTTCATCTCTTAAAAAAATTTTAAAAGGAAACTCTAATCCTTTATATTGTTTAAGAAGATTATATAAAACCTCATGTTCTGGCTTTGAAAAGATCTCTCTAAACTTTTCACCAACTCCTTCACGAAATTGATATTGTTGTAGCACAAAATTACCATTAAAATCTATACTTCTTAGATAATTTATAATTTCATCAATGTCACTAGCATCCAATAATTTTTCTACGTATGTGGTCCTTATTTCAAATTCTATGTCTCTCTGAGTGTTTAAGAATTTTATAGTATCTGAAATTTTGTCTAAATTTACCTTAGTAGCTGTGATTTTTTCAAATTTTTCCAGGTTAAATGAACTTTTCAAATCCATTGCGACTCTATTAATTTGAGAGGAAATTTGCTTTATTACATCTGGATTTGATCCATTAGTATCTATGCTTAAATATTTACCAATTTTTTGAACTTGTTTACATAATTCAGGTAAATCTTTTTGTAATGT
>JABXKB010000266.1 GCA_013375485.1 Promethearchaeota archaeon
TTGCTATGAAGAAATGCGACATCGGACTGCAAAAGTGCAAACTGGGAAATCTATTCTATTCCCTTGATTTTTTTGGTTTTTTCTTTTACTTTTTTAAAAATATAAAAAAGTTATAATTTTATATCTAATTTACAATTTCTCGAAACGAGCTTGGAAAAACCGTAAATGTTTAGGTTCAAAAACCATTTTTAACCCGTGTATTGTATCTCTCTTCTCATATAGTCTAGCAATAGACTCCGCTATATATTCCATATGTGTATTAGTATATACTCTACGAGGGATGGTAAATCTGACTAGTTCTAATGGAGGGAATATATTTTCACCCGTATCTTTATCTCTACCTTTAGAAACTGCCCCTCTTTCCATAGTTCTAACAGCAGAATCTTCATAGATGGCAGCTGAAAGAGTTTGTGCTGGCCATTGATCCCGTGAAAGGTGATGTAAGAACTTTAAAGCATTTACAAATACTGCATGACCTCCTATAGGTTTTACAATGGGTATATTAACTTTTACAAACAAATCCCCTAAATATCTTACTTGATTTATTCGATATTTTAGATACTCATATTCCGCTCCTTCCCTTAAGCCACGAGCAACAGCCTCCATATCTCGGCCGGCCATTCCGCCATAAGTGTGAAGTCCTTCAAATAAAACAACCATTCCTCTCGTGTAATCGAATATATCTTTACTATGAGTTGCTAAGAAACCCCCAATATTAACCATGCAGTCTTTCTTCGAACTGTAGATGCATCCGTCAGAATAGCTCATCATTTCTCTAAGAATGTCAATGATTGGTGTATTTTCATAACCTTTTTCTTGCTCTCTAATAAAATATGCATTTTCACTTGAACGAGTAGCATCAAAAATAATTTTAAAATTATAATCATTACAAAATTCTCTTAATTCTCTTAAATTCTTCATTGATACCGGTTGGCCCCCTGCCATATTCACGTTCATCTCTACATTTACAAATGCAATTTTATCTGGACCATACTCATCAATTAGATTTTGGAGCTTCTTGAAATCAACATCCCCCTTAAAAGGATTTTCATTCTCAGGATCATGAGCATCATCAATAATAACATCAAGCATAGTTCCTCCCGCTAATTCCACATGAGCTTTCGAGGTTGTGAAATACATATTTCTTGGAACAATTTGACCTGGATTAGTAAGATGACCATACATCAAATGCTCAGCACCACGTCCTTGATGAGTAGGTACCACGTATTTATACCCTAAAACATCTTGTATTGCTTTTTCAAGGTTATAAAAGTTCTTGCTTCCTGCGTAAGCCTCATCTCCGAGCATCATGCCTGCCCATTGGTTATCAGACATAGCAGTAGTTCCAGAATCTGTTAATAAATCAATAAATACATCATCAGAATAAAGTAAAAAAGTATTAAATCCGGCTTCTCTGATTGCTTCTTTTCTTCTCTTTTCAGAGGGAATTTTTACGTGTTCAATCATCTTTATTTTAAAGGGTTCAACTGGACCGTTCATTTTAGAATTCACATTAATATTTTGTTAAATTAAAATGAATAAAGAATAGCAATTTGAAAAAGTTTTCGAAGTCTCCTACCCATAGTTATCCCATTAACGAGGAAACTCTTTCAAAGTCATAGAATTGCCCGAAATATGTATTTTCCTATGGGATTTAATGCGTTTCCTTAAAAATATGATACAAAAAAGTAAAAGGATTAATTACGAGGTATACTTTTCTTTTGAGTTTTTTATTTGAATTTGAGGAAATATATTTATCGTGCTACATTCAAATTCATATATACTATTAATTTAAAAATTAAATATTAAAATCAAAAAAGGGGAAGAAATAAGAAAATGATTGGAATTAAATCATATGGGGCATATTTGCCAAAATATCTTTTACCGAGAGAATTAATAGGTAAAGCTTGGGACTTCCCAATCGTTCCTGGTACAAAATCAGTAGCTATGACCGATGAAGATAGTCTTACGATGTCTGTAGAAGCTGGATTAGATTGTTTAATGGGATTTGATCCAAAAACCGTTGATGGATTATTTTTTGCATCTACAACGCAAGTGTATACAGAAAAAGATTCTGCTTCTTTAATTGCTACTGTTCTCGATATGAGAGAAGATATTATTACTGCAGATTTTACTGATTCCTTAAAAGCAGGAACGACCGCAGTAACACGAGCAGTTGATACAATTAAAGCTAATGAAGATATTAAAAGTATCCTTGTAGTTGCGGCAGATACTAGGGCTCCAGAGCCCTCAACAATGTGGGAATATGGATTTGCTGATGGTGCAGCGGCATTACTCATAGCCGAAGAGGAAGATCTTCCTTTATCAATTGATGACTATTATTCTGTTTCTGCTAATGTTACTGGACCATGGAAAAGAGCGGACAAAGATAAATTTATTAGAACTTTCGAAGTGAAAATGGATGCAAGATTCTATTTTGGGAGTATTACAAAAGTGATGTCTGAAATTTTGAAAAGAAATAATTTAAAACCCGAAGATATCAGTGCTGCTGCGTATTATTATAATAATCCTAGAATGCATGGTAGAGTTTCAAAGATGATGAAATTTGCGGGAGGGGTTGCTCAAAATAGTGTATTTTTTCAACTTGGCGATCTAGGAACTCCAATGTCATTTATTCTTTTAATTGGAGCTTTAAGAAGACCTAAGCCTGATGCAAAAATAATTATGGCTGGCTTCGGTGATGGAGCAGATGCAATTCTAATGCAAGTTCAAAATAGGGATGCTCTGAGAAGTCTTGGAAAAACTCGGATGGGTTTTACGGGGCATCAGAAATCTATGAAAAACCTAAAAAATTACAATAAGTTCCTTGATTTTAAGGAAATTCTTGAAAAAGATAGATATACGAGAAAAAGTTCTGCAGTTTTGATATGGCGTGATACAGCATCGGTATACAAGTGGTATGGAGTAAAATGTAAAAATTGTGGAACAATTCAATATCCGGACATGTTGCGTTCTTGTTATGTTTGTAGAGCAGATGATCAATTTGAGCGAGTAAAACTCGCATTAAGAGGTACTATCTTTACATACACTTTAGATCATTTAGTGGGCGGGACATACTTAAATACACCTGTACCCCGATGTGTGATTGATTTAGATGGTGGGGGAAGAGTTTTATTAAATATGACAGAAATAGAGAAACCAGAAGAAAACGTTCAAATTGGTATGCGAGTTGAATTGACCTTTAGAAAAGAACATGAAGGAGCTGAGTTTAAAAATTATTATTGGAAGTGTCGACCCGAAAGGGGGAGACCATAAAGAGGTGAATAAAAAGTGAGAAAAGGAATAAAAGATAAAGTTGCTATAATTGGTTGTGATATGACCAAATATGGTGAATTATGGGATAAAAATCAATATGATCTTCTTTTTGAAGCAGTCCAAAGTGCCACAAAAGATGCTGGAATCACAAAAGATGAAATTGATGCTACGTGGATTGGAATTTTCTACTACTTCACTGGTCTTTCTGGTGCTATGGCGGAGGATATTTTAAGATTGGATGGTAAACCTTCAACTAGAGTTGAAAATTATTGTGCTAGTGGGATGGATGCTTTTAGAAATGCGTCATTTGCTATTGCTTCGGGTGCTTATGATGTTGTACTTGCATGTGGTGTAGAAAAGTTAATGGATGAAGGTGGTAGTGGACTTCCAGGTTTTAAACAATTTGGTCACCCCTTATATCCTACTCCATCTGCACCAGCAATGTTTTCCATGGCTGCAACAAGAAGTTTTTATGAATATGGATGGACAAAAGAAGATTTAGCTAGAGTTGCTGTTAAAAATCATGATAATGGCTCATACCATCCAAAAGCTCATTTTAGAAGTAAAATCACAATAGACCAAGTAATGAAAGCACCTATGATTAGTGATCCTCTTGGTCGGTTCGATTGCTGTGCAATGTCGGATGGATCTGCTGCCCTTATATTAACAAGTCCAGAATTAGCTGAAAGTTATGCTCATGCAGACGATTATATTTTAGTTAAAGCTAATGCAATATCCTGTAGAACAAATTTTCCATGGTATATACCTTCCAATGGCCCAGGAGCAGATTTCACCAGTTTTCCAGCAACCGTAAAAGCAGCAGAATATGCCTATAAGGAAGCGAACATTACTGATCCTCGAAAAGAAATTGATTGTGCAGAGGTTCATGACTGTTTTACAATTACAGAATTAATTAATTGTCAAGATTTGAAATTCTGTGATCGTGGTCAAGCTGCTGAAGAATTAAAAAATGGAACATTCAATTGGGATGGAGAAACAGCAGTTAATCCATCAGGTGGTCTAAAATCATTTGGGCACCCAATAGGATCTACAGGCTGTCGAATGCTAACCGAAATTACTAAACAACTCCAAGGGCGAGCAGAAGGAAGACAAGTTCCAGATGCTAAAATTGGTTTATGTCATAATCTTGGTGGAGCATTTAGTGTTTGTGCCACTACAATTTTAGGTCAGAGAGATTAAACTACCCTAAAATAAATTTAATTCTACTTATTTTTTTCAATTTATTTTTACATTTTTCTAATTTATTGAAAAACTAAGAAAAAAATTTTAAATAAATAAATTCTAAATTTTATTTTCTTTGCTAATCTAATCCTATTTTTGCTGCATACTTGACTATCAGAAAGATTATAATCGCAATAATTATGAAGTTGATGACAGCTGCTATAAAATTTCCTGTCCCAAATACGCCTAATTTGATATCCTTAATATCTTCAAAACCAGGGATAAAAATTCCGATTATTGGTGTTATTATATCTTGAGCTAATGACAAAATTAAAGCGTTTACAGCAAGACCCAGAATAAATGCTGAAGCTAATCCGAGTATTTTATATTTCTTGATGAAATCTAGAAATTCAGCAGCTAGGTTCTTGGGCTTTTTTGGCGCGGGTTCTGGTTTTGGAGTTAAAATTTCACGAATTTTTCTTAATTCTTCTAACATTTCATTTTCTTTTGACAAATCAATTTTCACCAAATTTTTTTTTTATAATCTATTCTACAGTGAATAGACGATTAATAATTTTTGATGAGGAATATTTAAAATTTATTTCTATTTTTTATTATAGAAAAGAGAATTTAGTAATCTTTCTTGAATAGAACTCGGTAGAATATAAGTTTTTAAGTATTTACTACCTAAAAAAAGATTTGTTTAAAAAAACAAATCCATTATATCATATAGCTCTATAAGCTTTTCTACCGTAAGGTTAGCTTCTGCTTTCAAATCATCTAAGGTTTTACTTAGTAGAGACTTTTGTTCTTTCCAAAACAACGTAAATATTAATCCCATATATTTTCCGTAGACTAACAAGCCCCCTTCAAAAGAAATATTTTTTTCAACGGCAATTGCCCCAAATGTATTATCTTCTTCATAGTCCGTTAAAAAATCAACTAAGGATTTATAAAATTTAGAACTCATAAAAGGTCTATCTGAAACATTTGCAAATTTATGCTCAAATCCTCTTCCTCCTCTCCGAGGTACCTTCAAATGGTAAAATCGGATATCATTCTTTAGTTCATTTATCCGGCTTCGAGCAGCTTCAAGAAATTGGTCATTGATAGAGATTTCTTCTTCAGATTCAACGTCATCTATCTTCTGAGAGCCTCTATGTTTTCCATTATTATCTATAAAAGCTATAAAAGGAGGACATTCGCTATTTTCAGAATGATTTTTTATCAAAATTGTGAAAAGTCCACTTTTTTTTTGATATTCTATGGGCTTTCTAAAGCTTTCTTTGCAATAGGGACATATCATGTTTATCAATGTTGAATCTTCTGCACTATTCATGTCTCTTCAAAACGATAATCAAGTGAATACTTTTAAATTTAAGTAAATAGAAAAAAGAATCACCAAAGTCTATTTTTTAGTGCAATTTAGACTTTGAATATTCATTTCTAGAATTTTTAAATGGATTCAAATAAGAATAATTAACAAATTATTTAATTTTAAATTAATTTCATTTAATTATGAGTAATATGGGTTTTAATAAATTCCAAGGAGACGTAAAAACTGAAAAAGTTAAATATCTTGCAGATCCGCAACTTAGAAATATAGTTAATGTTGCTATAGCTCTTGCAAGGCCCTTATTAGTAAAAGGAGAACCAGGAACAGGAAAAACGATGCTTGCTCATGCTATTGCTGAAAGCTTAGACAAAAAATTGATAATTTGGAACATTAAAAGCACAACAGAAGCCATTGATGGTTGTTATATGTACGATACAGTTCAGAGATTGAATGATAGTAGATTTGGTTGTGAGGACCGAAATGTTGACAGTATTCATGATTATATAACTCTGGGACCTTTGGGTGAAGCTTTTGTTTCTGATGAGCAAGTTGTTCTCTTATTAGATGAGATTGATAAAGCAGATATAGAATTTCCAAATGATTTATTACAAGAATTAGATGTTATGGAATTTTATATAAAAGAAACAAAAGAATTTGTAAAAGCTAAAAATAGACCAATTGTAATAATTACATCCAATAATGAAAAAGAACTACCCGATGCATTCTTAAGAAGATGTGTATTTCACTGGATAGAATTTCCCTCAAAACAATTTATGGCAGAAATTTGTAAATTACATTACCCTGATTTGAAGGAACATTTATTAAATCAGTGTTTACAACACTTTTATGCATTAAGAGCTATTACAAAATTACGTAAAATGCCATCGACTTCGGAACTC
>JABXKB010000267.1 GCA_013375485.1 Promethearchaeota archaeon
TAATTCAAAATACACATCTGCAATTTGATCTCCTATCTTATATTCTAGCTTCTTTGCAGAAACAGAATTGAATTTTGGAAACATTACATACCAGAAAGCTTTCATAGTTTTATGTTCTATAGTCTCTGGCTCAAAACAATAATTCCTATTACCCTTATGCAAAAAGCAATCTAAATCCTCATTGTAATATAACCGCTTTTTACAAATGGTACATAACCAAGTAAAATTTTGAATTTTCTCGGGTAAACCCTCTAAAGTATTAAAAATCTTGCCTAACTCAAAATTGTACCCAAGAATATTTCTTTTATCTTTTTCCATTACCCTTTTATTCGATTATGGTTTAAAAAAAGCCACGATTTTTGTTCTTTAAGAGATTTACAATTTCTTCTTAAACGTTGTATCTTCTGGAATCTTATATAATAATTCAAATCTTAATTATGATCTTTTTTTTTTCCATAATGATAAAGGTTCATAAAGGGTATTTTTTTATTATTTACTCTTTTTTTAGTCAAATTCGTATTTGATTTAAAATATAAAAAGAATGATCCCCATTTTTACCCATTTCAAAAGATTTTCCTCTTATATTCCAAAAACGTAACCTTTTTATAGGCAAATTAATATTGTTATATTAAGATATGTAAAGCTTATCTTGACAATCAAACATTACATACAATAAAAAAATGGGGTTTAAAACTCAATAAATAAAAAAATGACATATAGTATTAAAAAAGGAATGGGAGATGCAAAACCTATGGCATTTGAAGATTATATTAATAGATTTATCAACGATCGAGGATTTTCACGTGGGAAATCAGATCAGATTTCAATTTCTCAAGGTGATTATAAGGATCTTAAAACGAAAGCAGAGAAGTATGAAGCGTTAGTGGAAGAACATAAAAAAGTAAAGACACAAAATGACCAATTACTAAAACAACTTGATGACATGAAGGATGATGGTCGGAAATTTAAAGAATTGATGGAAGAAAAGGAGAAATATTTGAATTCACTTTTGAGAATACGCGCAGATTTTGAGAATTACAAGAAACGTTCAGAACGAGAGAATAACAGGTTCAAATCGTATGTTATGGATACTATGTTAAAAAAGTTAATTGATCATTATGATGACTTAGTGAGGGCATTAAATTTACTAAAGATGCTTGAAGACGTGGATGGAATTAAAAAAGGCTTTGAAATTATAGTAAAGAACTTTGATAAGATTCTAACAGAAGAGGGAGTAAGGCCTATGAATTCGGAAGGTGAAAAATTTGATCCATATAAACATGAAGCAGTAATAGTTGAAGAAGGTTATGAAGATCTCCCAGAAAATACAATATTAGAAGAAATAACTAAAGGTTATTATCTAAAAGATAAGATTTTAAGACCTGCGAGGGTCAAAATCTCAAAAAAATCAAAATTAAAAAATTTAAATGAAAATTAGAAAAAAATCAAAACATAAAATTAATAAAAAAAAAGAGTGATGAAATATGGGAAAAATAATAGGAATTGACCTAGGAACGTCAAATTCGGCAGCAGCTGTATTAGTTGGCGGTAAACCAACAATTATTCCGAGTGCTGAGGGTTTAACCTTAGGTGGTAAGGCATTTCCATCTGTTGTTGCATTTACGAAGGATGGTCAGAGATTGGTTGGAGAACCTGCAAGAAGACAAGCAATCTCAAACCCAGATCGTACAATTACAGCGATAAAGAGAAAGATGGGCACTTCTTATACAGTGAAAATTGATGGTAAGGACTATACACCCCAAGAGATTTCTGCAATGATTCTAAGGAAAATCAAAGAAGATGCTAGTGCTTATTTAGGTGAAGAAGTTACTGATGTTATTATTACAGTACCAGCTTATTTTAATGATAACCAAAGGCAAGCTACAAAAGATGCGGGAAAGATCGCGGGATTAAATGTAAAGCGTTTAATTAACGAACCTACTGCCGCAGCTGTAGCTTATGGATTGGATAAGAAAAATGCTAGGTTAAAGATCGCAGTATTAGATCTTGGTGGTGGTACTTTTGACGTCACAATAATGGAGATGGACAATCAAGTTTTCGAAGTGATTTCTACCGCAGGGGATACTCAATTAGGCGGGACAGACATGGATAAAATTCTTGTTGATTATATAGTTTCAGAATTTAAAAAAGATCAGGGTGTAGATTTAAGAGGGGATTCAATGGCAATGCAGAGAATTCGGGAAGCGGCTGAAAAAGCTAAAATTGAATTATCAACTTCCATTACAACTGATATTAATTTACCTTACATATCAGCAACTAATGAAGGACCTAAACATCTTAATATGTCATTTACGAGAGCTAAATTAGAACAATTAATTGAGCCCGTATTAAAAAGATTGGATACGTCAATATTAAAAGCTTTACAAGATGCTGGTATGGCAAGGGGAGAAATTGATAAGATTATTTTAGTTGGAGGACCAACGAGAATGCCTGTAATACAGAAGAAATTCGAAGATTTACTTGGTAAAGCTCCAGAGCGTAGTATTGATCCAATGGAATGTGTTGCGATGGGTGCTTCAGTTCAAGGTGGAGTATTAACTGGTGAAGTTGAAGATTTATTATTACTCGATGTAACACCCTTATCATTAGGAGTTGAGACCTTAGGCGGAGTTTTTACAAAACTAATTGAGAGAAACACTACAATTCCAACGAAAAAAGCTGAGACATTCTCAACCGCAGCAGATAATCAGCCAGCTGTAGAAATTCATGTCTTACAAGGTGAACGACCAAGAGCAGTAGATAATATAACATTAGGAAGATTTCATTTAAACGGTATTCCACCTGCTCCAAGAGGACTACCACAGATAGAAGTGACATTTGATATTGATCAAAATGGAATCCTAAATGTTTCAGCGAAAGATAAAGGAACTGGAAAAAGTCAATCAATAACAATTACTGCATCCACCAAGATGTCTGATGATGTAATTGATCAAAAGATTCGAGAAGCTGAGCGAAATGCTGAAGAGGATAAAAAATTCCAAGAATTAACTGAAGCTAAAAATCATGGAGAATCATTAATCTACCAAACTGAAAAGCTCTTGAAAGAGAATGAGAGTGTAATTGGAGATTTAAAGTCAAAGATACTGGAGAAGATCTCTGATTTAAGGAGTGCAATGGAATCTGATGATGTCAGTCGAATTAAGAGTACTACAGAAACTTTACAGAATTCATTACATGAAGTATCATCTCGTATCTATGGACAACAACAAGGACCTTCTCAAGGTGCTTATCAAGGGGCTCCACCTGGAGGTATGGGGGATGTCCCACCAGGTGCAACAAATGGATATCAAGCAAAAACTCAAGATGAGATTGAAGAAGAACAATTCAGAAAAGCAACAGGTCAAGATGACAATGTAGTTGATGCTGAATATGACTAAGATCGTTTTTTTTTTACTTTTTTTTTTACTTTTTATTAAAATTCACGTTTATCAAATTATTATTCACTATTAAAAAGAGGTTGTAAAATATGGCAAAAGATTATTATAAATTATTAGGAATTAATAAAGGAGCTTCAAAGGAAGAAATTAAAAGGGCTTTTCGTAAAATGGCTCGAAAATATCATCCTGATGTCAATCCAGATGAGCCAAAATCTGGAGAAAAATTTAAAGAAATAAATGAAGCTTATACAATTTTAAGTGATGACAAAAAAAGAGATATGTATGACAGATTTGGAGTTGTAGAAGGAGACTCATCAACATATCAAAATTGGGGTGGCGCTCCTGGAGGAGCAAGAGTTCAACAAAGTCCAGATGGTACAACCTATTATTATTCTTCCTCAGGTTCACCTGGAGGATTTGATTTCAGTGAAGTTTTTGGAAATCAGAATAATTCTCGAAGTAGAGGGGGAGGATTTGATTTTTTTAATGATTTAGGAGATATTTTTGATGTTTTCAATCGAAGAGGAGCAGGTAGCACACGAGCAAGATCTCAAAATTATAACAATATTCCAAGAGAGGGAGATGATTTAAGATATGATATGGAAATTGATTTCATGGATGCTTTTTATGGGGGAAAGAAAAAGACTCATTATAAAGATCCAAATACCGGTCAGTTGAAAACCTTAAATGTAAATATTCCTCGAGGTATTAAAGACGACCAAAAATTACGCCTGAAAGGAAAAGGAATGCCCGGAGAAAATGGTGGTGCTCAAGGAGATCTATATATTGCGATACATATTAGGAAACATCCAAAATTTGAAAGGAGAGATGATGATATCTATATTGAACAAGAAGTTCCTTTCACTACTGCGGCTCTCGGGGGAAAAGTTCAAGTATTAGGAATAGAAAATACTTTAAATGTGACAATTCCACCTGGAACTAATGATTCATCATTATTAAGATTAAAAAATCAAGGATTTTTTAAAATTAATTCAAATCAAAGAGGAAATTTATTGATTAGATTAAAAATAAGAGTTCCTAAAAAATTAGATAAGAATCAGAAAGACTTGCTAGAAAAATTACAATTAATTGGGGTTTAATTTATTATATTCAGACAAAAATTTGAAAATAGAGGAGAATTAATAATTGGTCTACAATTGTTTTATAATTTTAAATAAAATTAATATAGTGAGGATATTAAAATGGGTTTAAATACTAAAAAGAATATTTTATTAAATGTTTGTCCCGAGTGTGGGGGGTCAATAATTCCATTGATAGAGAAGGGGGATATTGTATGTAATCAGTGTGGATTAGTAATTGGTGAAAAAAATGTCGATTTTTCACATAATGGGAGAAGAGCATATACTAATCAAGAAAAAAGTAATAGAGAGCAAACGGGGGCTCCAATTTCAATTTTATTGCCAGACATGGGATTGAGTACTGTTATAGATAGAAGTAAAATAAATAATCCTGATTTAAAAAGAGCTGCTAAATGGAATACACGCATAACATGGCAAAAAAGAAATTTATTAATTGCATCTACTGAATTAAAAAGAATTAGCACAAATTTGAATTTACCTATTTATATAAGAGAAGATGCTATGCGTCTTTACAGGGAAGCTTTCAAAAAAAAACTGTTAAGAGGAAGATCTATTAATGCAATGGTTGCAGCATGCTTATATTTAGCGTGTAGAAGAAAACAACTTCCAAGAACGCTTCAAGAAATAACTAATGAAGCCTCAGCAAATGCTAAAGATGTGAGAAGAAGTTATACAACATTACTTAAGGAGTTTAATTTAAAATCTCCGTCTACTGATCCAGTGTCACTTATTCCGAGATATATAAATGATTTAGAATTAGATTCAGAAATAGAACAATTAACAACTAAAATTTTAAACTCTTATAAGGCAAGATTTTCTATTAGTGGAAAAGATCCAAAAGGTTTATGTGCTGGCGCAATTTATCTAGCTTCCAAAATTAAAAATAAAGATACTACTCAACAACTAATTGTTGAAACAGTGGGAATTACAGAAGTGACTCTTCGCTCACGTTATAAAGAATTGAAGAATAAGTTAAAGATCACTTTACCCACATAAAATAAAAAATTTTTTTATTAATTTACTTTTATTGACTTATTATTTTAAAGTTTCTTATATTTAAGGAGAAATTCAATAAACAAACAGACAAATAAGATATCTATTCCTCCCAATACCACAATCATAAAGTTCATATCTCCTATAATGAAGTAAGCTAGAGTAATTACAAAGAACTCTGTTTTTACCATTGCACCAATCATAACAATTCCATGGTTCTTTGAAAGATCTCTGCTGACAATGATATACCCTATTCCAAAAGTAAATATTAAAAATAGAGAAATATGAAGCCATATTAAACTGGGAGGTGTTGTTGCTCCAAATAAAGAAAATATAGTATCAGTCATGAAAATAGAAGCAAATAAGAATACTAATGTGTTAACAAATATGTATATCGCGGCTAAAATGAACATTTATCTGTAGTAGATTTCTTTTTCCATTTACTTTTCACTTTTAAGACTTATTTTAAAATTTAATTACAATATACTTTGGTATCAACATTTATATTAGTTTAGTTATTTCTTTATTATTATGGTCTCTTTTAAAGATTTAGGGTTATCCAATACAAAAAGAATGTTTGAAGTGGCTCTAGAAAGAAAATTTGCTGTTCCTGGATATAATTTTAGTAATTTAGAACAACTGCAAGCAATTATTATAGGTTGTGGTGAATCTAACTCTCCAGTGATTCTTCAAAATAGTCCAGCAGCAGGAGAATATGCAAATCGAGCAATGGTTAGATATTTGGGTGAGGGGGCGGTCGCAATGGCGAAAAGTTTAGGTTATAATATCCCAATTGCATTACATTTGGATCATGGAAACTCATTTGAATTAGCAAAAATTTGTATAGATAATGGTTTTTCAAGTGTAATGTTCGATGGTAGTCATTTGGATTATGAAGAAAACATTAACATCACAAAAAAAATCGTTACTTACGCTCATGAAAAAGATGTGAGTGTAGAAGCAGAATTAGGGGTTATTGCGGGTATTGAAGAACATGTAAAAGCAAGTGAACATTATTATACTGATCCAGATCAGGTAGAAGACTTTGTAAACCAGACAGGTTGTAATTCATTAGCAATTGCTATAGGTACATCCCATGGAGCATATAAATTTAAAGTAGAAAAAGAAGAAGATATTCCTGAATTAAGGTTTGATATAC
>JABXKB010000268.1 GCA_013375485.1 Promethearchaeota archaeon
CTTCTTCAACTTTTTTTTCTTCAGGTTCAGGTTCTGGAGGTTTAGGTTTCTTAGATATGATTACTTTGGCATATCGGATAACTTCTTTTCCATATTTGAAACCATCTTGAATAATTTCTAATATACTATTCTCGGGAACATCATCATTCTCTAATGAACTTAAAGCTTCGTGTACACTATAGTCAAAAGGATCATTTATCTTTACAGGGATAGGCTCTGCTCCATAAGATTTATATACATTCATGAATTGGGTGTAAAAACTATTTAGAACGTTTTTCTCTGTTTCATTAGCACTCTCAATAGCTTTTTTGAATGAATCATATAAAGGTAAAAAGCTCTTTAGAGCCGATGCAGTATATTCAATTCTCAAATTTTGTCGATTTTTATTCCACCGTTTTTGAGCATTTTCAAATTCTGCTTGTAGATGCATATATTTATTTTTAGAATCATTACTTTCTTTTTGTAATTTTTCTACTTTTGCTTTAAGATCAGTTAATTCTTTCTCACATTCCTCTTTCGAGAAATACTCCAATTCGTAGTGCTCCTTTTCTTCTAACCTTTTGATTTCTTTACTTTCTGGTTCTGCTTCGATGTTTTCTGTATCAACAGATATTTCTGGTTTAATTTCCTCTTTTATTTCATCGTTGTTATCTTCAGTCATATCGATTCCTTATTCATTCATGACTATTATTTATGAATAATAAATATATGATTTTAAATTGATTATCAATTTTATTTTTTATGATTAAGACATCTTTATAAATAAAATTTTTAACTCTTCTTTAATTACTATTTACTTAGCAAATACAAATTAACAAATTAAAATAATTAAATTATTAAATTCTAGAAAACCTTTCAAAATTAAATTAATTTTTGACAAATTACTCCTAGAAAAAGAGATGAAACAACGTGAGTGAAGAAGAAAAAAAAGATGGGGCTAAAAAAACTACCCACAAGGAGAAGATAATTGGCATAGATCTGGGAACCAGCAATAGTGCTTGCGCAGTCTTGACTGGAACTGGTAAACCAGAGATCGTACCAGCCGCAGAAGGCAGAACTCTTGGAGGTAAAGCATTTCCATCTTATGTTGCGTTTGATGAAAATGGTCGTAAAATAGTGGGTGAACCTGCTCGTCGCCAAGCCGTTTCGAACCCAGATGGAACAATTACGGCTATTAAACGGAAAATGGGAACAACTTACAAGGCTAAACTGAAAGTAGGGGATAAGTTGCAAGAGTTTTCTCCTGAAGAAATAAGCGCAATGATACTTAAGAAAATTAAAACTGATGCATCAGCATATTTGGGAGAAGACGTTAAAAAAGCTGTAATAACAGTTCCAGCATATTTTAATGACGCCCAACGAACCGCTACAAAAAACGCTGGTGAGATTGCTGGTTTAGAAGTTGTAAGAATGATCAATGAACCCACAGCTGCGTGTTTAGCTTATGGATTAGATAAAGATACTAAAGATAAATTAATGAAAATTTGTGTTTTGGATCTAGGTGGTGGAACATTCGATATAACTATAATGGAATATGGAGAGGGTGTTGTTGAGGTCCTTTCCACCGCAGGAGATACTCAGCTGGGCGGAACTGATATGGACAATCAAATAATCGATTGGGTGACTGAGGAATTTAAAAAGAAAGAAGGTATAGACTTAAAGGGCGATAGCAAAGCATGGATAAGAATTAAAGATGCTGGAGAAAAAGCTAAAATAGAGTTATCCACTACACTAACGACTACAATAAATCTTCCATACATTTCACAAAAAGAGGGAAATCCAGTTCATTTAACAATGGAACTCACTAGAGCAAAATTAGAATCTTTAATAGAACCAACCCTTAGACGTCTTGATCCAATTATGCAAAGAGCAATTTCAGATGCAAAATTATCAGCTGTTAATGTTGATAAAGTTATATTGGTAGGTGGTCCTACAAGGATGCCGTCTGTTCAGCAAAGGTTCAAGAAATTTTTTGGAGGAAAAGAACCTGAGCATTCAGTTGACCCAATGGAATGTGTAGCTATTGGAGCATCAATACAAGGAGGTGTAATCGCTGGAGATGTGGAGGATTTATTACTTTTAGACGTAACACCTCTTACTTTAGGAGTTGAAACTTTAGGAAATGTATCAACTCCTCTTATTGAAAGAAATTCTACAATCCCTACAGAAAAAAGTCAAGTTTTTAGTACAGCAGCAGATAATCAACCAGCAGTAACAATAAATGTCCTTCAGGGAGAAAGAGCTATGGCAAAAGATAATATGTCATTAGGAATGTTTCACTTAACTGGTATTCCCCCTGCTCCTCGAGGTATTCCACAAATAGAGGTTAAATTCTCTATTGATGCTGATGGAATCGTACATGTAACTGCAAAAGATTTAGGAACAGGAAAAGAAACAGGAATTACAGTTACAGGAGCTCAAGGCTTAACTCCAGAAGAAATTAGAAAAAAAGTTCAAACTGCTGAGCAATTTGAGGAAGATGATAAAAAAGTGAGAGAGTTTGTTGAAGCAAAAAACAATGCTGATTCAATGATTTATCAAACACGGAAATTAATGGAAGACAATAAGGATAAAATTCAAGAAAATGAAAAGAATGAAATTGAAGCCGCAATTAAATCTTTAGAAGAAGACATTAAAACAGACGATCTTCAAAGAATAAAGTTAGGAATTGAAAACTTACAAAAATCTATGTACAGTTTCTCTCAAAGAATATATCAAACTCAAGCTCAAGATCAAGTATATCAACAAGCTGCCGACCAAGCTCAACGTGCTGCGAGTGGTATGGGAGGTGTTCCTCCAGGGGGTATGGGTGGTATTCCTCCAGGGGGCGTTTCTCCAGGCGAAACTGGTGCTGGTGGAGCATCTTATAAATCTGTGAAGAAAGAAGAAAAAGATAAGAAGAAAGTCGTGGATGTAGAATGGGATGAGAGTGACGATTAAACGATTCTCATTCAAATAATTTTTTAAGAAAGTTATTTTTATTATTTCTCTATTTTTTACATTTAACATTGTTTTTGAGTGTATAATTTCATGATCTAAAAGATGAAAATTATAGCAGTTGTAGCTTTATCTCATTTGGATAATTTAAAAATATATGATTCCATAAAATGAAAAAAGGCTATAAAATGGATAAAATATTGTTAGTATTCCCTTCAAGGTTAGAAACTACCAGATTAACTATGAGAAAATATGAGAAAGGTGATGGGAAGGAACTATATCAATTGTTCGAAAATAACAATAACCGGGAATATCTGATAGAACACATTGATGAAGCAACCAACGTAAAAACTGAAGAAGATGCCGAAATAAGAATCCAGGAATTATCTGAAGACTGGATTACACGATCTAAATTTGTGATGGGTATATGGTTGAAATCATCTGGGAAATATATCGGACAAGTCTGGATCGAGCCTAATAAATGGGAAGTACCGTCTTTTGAGCTTGGGTGGTTTCTAGAAAGATCTCACCAAGGAAAAGGAATAGCGACTGAAGCAGCCAAAGCTGCTATTATATTTCTATTCAAACATTTAAAAGCCTATAAAATTATTGCTATTACTCGAGATGACAACCATGAGAGTTCCAGGTTAGCAGAACGTTTAGGATTTATTAAAGAAGGACATCTCCGAGAACATATTATTAAGAAAAATGGAACTCGAATTGGTCTACTTTATTATGGAATGTCAAAAAATGATTAGATCCAATTTCTATAATTCTAATAAAAAACATATTTAATCCAATCATTTTCTTGAACTAATACTCACTTAATATTATTCTTTTTACTAAGCTATTCTTTTTATTGCTTCTTTAATTTAAAGATTTAATATTATTTCTTTGTATAGCTGATAAGTCAGATTAGGTTACTTAAGAATGATAAATTTAGAGTTATTAAAAACAGAAAATGTCCACTTCTTCTGGAAAAGTTTATCACAATCATTTAGAGTGGGATATGAAATTGAAGAAGAAGCTAATTTTATAAAAAACATCAAAGAGGATTTAAAAAGAAACCCGTTTAGTTACTTTCAGATAACCGATGATAATTTAAAATTAGTAGGAGGTTTTAAAATATTTAAAGGGGGGATTTCCCACTTTTTTATCGATTTAAATTTACCTTATTTAGACAAACTTATTGAACATATACTCAGATTTATAGAACCTAATAATTCTAAGATCATCGGATATATAAAAGAAAGATACGTAAGTTTATTTTTAACAAACAAATTTAATATAGATTACATACGTTATACAATGCTTCTAAATTTCAATGATTTAAACTCTTTACTAATAGAGAATGGGCAATCTTCACATGAGATTACAGATTTTTCTGAATTTAGGCTTAAAGAAATCGTAGATTTATTTAAAAATGCCTATGAAAATACAGTAGATCAAAGGATTTTACGATATCAAGATACTGAAAGAATCTATCAAATGCTTCAAATGATAATAAACAATAAGAGAGGAAGCTTCATTTTTCTCAAAGATTGCTCTTTTATTGCTACAAAAGATAATAAAGTTATAGGGGTTATTTTAATAGCCCTTAATATGAATAAACCTTTAATTCTGGATATTGCTGTCTCTAGAGATTACCAAGGTCAGGGAATTGGCAGAAATTTAATTTTAAAATCTATTAAATCCTTGTCAACAAATTTTTCTGAATTAAGTTTAACTGTTACTAAGGATAATTTTAGTGCAGAACAGTTATATCAGTCATTAGGATTTAAAAAAATAACTGAAGATTTTTATGCTCTTATTAGAGAAGATCTATCTTAACTTCTTCTTTATTAGGTCCAAGATTTAAAATAAAGGAAAGTGTTTAAAGTCTCTTAATTTATATAGATTTATGAAAGATTTGATTTACATCCAATTACCTAAAAAAATATATTTCAGAAACAATTTTAATTACTTGAGTTATAAATATATTTCATTATACTAGGGGACTAAGATAATATGAGCTCTAAAAAAAGAGATTACTATGAAGTTCTTGGTGTGGGTAAAGAAGCAAGTCTAAATGATATTAAACTTGCATACAGACGCTTAGCTAGAAAACACCATCCAGATTTGAATAAGACTGATCCACAAGCTAAGGAAAAATTTATTGAGCTTCAAGAAGCTTATGAAGTTTTAAGTGATGAACAGAAACGGCAAAATTATGATCGATTTGGGTTTAGTGGTGTTCATGTTGATATGAATGACTTTTTTAGTGGGGGAATACCTGGAATTGATGAGTTGCTTAGAAGTATTTTTGGAGGCTTTTCTTCTTTTGGTGGTTTTGATGATTTTGGATTTAGTGGTTTTGGTTCAAGAGCAAGAAGAAGAACTGCTCCTCGTAGAGAAGTTGGACAAGATTTAGAAGATCACATCGAGATTACTTTTGAGGAGGCAATGTTCGGAGTAAAGAAGGATATGCCTATAAAAAGATATACCCCATGTGATGATTGCGAAGGTACTGGCGCAGAGGATCCCTCAAGTGTAAAAACTTGTCCAGAGTGTCAAGGAACAGGACGGGTTAGAAAAATGACACAATCCGGATTTGGGACTATTATTCGTGAATCAGAATGCTATACTTGTAATGGTACAGGAAGAGTAATTGAGAAGAAATGTAAAACATGTCAAGGAAAAAAAGTTATCCCCGAAAGTAAAACAATTCATATAAGCATTCCGCCTGGAGTCGAAAATGGTGTTCATTTAAAAGTCCAAGGTGCTGGACATGTCCCTTCTATAAATGCCATTCCAGGAGACCTTTATTTAGGGATTCGTATCACTGGTGATGAGAAATTTATCCGGCGTGGTAATGATCTTTATACACCAGCTGATGTAGATATTGTAACTGCAATAATTGGGGGAAAAATTAATATTCCAACCTTAGATTATAAAAAAAACCAATTAACTGAAAAGGAATTGACAATACCCCCTGGTACTCAACCAGGAACTGAATTTCGAATAAAAAATCGAGGAGTTTCGTACATGCGAGGTAAAGGAAGAGGAGATCAATATGTAATTATCAATATTGAAATCCCTAAAAAGGTGTCAGAACAACAAAAGGAGTTATTGTTAAAATTCAAAGAATTAAAAAATTAGAACCATATTATAAAAAAAAAAGTTTAGTAATTTAAAATTATTATTAAGCACTATAAGTGAGAATTTAGCCAGCTAATTACATCTTTAAAGACTTCTTCACGGTTGATTTCATTAAAGAGTTCATGCCTTGCATCTTTATAGAACTTGTAGGTAACATCTTTGATCCCATAATTTTTGTATCGATTGATATTGGCTTGAACCCATTTTGTTTTCTTTCCTATAGGGCATAAAGCTCCCGATATAAAAAATACTGGTAAATCTTTTGGTATTTTTTGTTCATTTTTTGAATCGTATATTTTCTCAAACCCTTTAAGGAATTCTAACCAAAGATTAGCGGGAGTGACAAACCCACACCATGGATCATCGATATATTTCTGAACTTCCTCTTTATCTCTACTAAGCCATTCATATCCAGTTGCTCCTTCTTCCTTTTGCCAATCGTGATTGTTAGATTTAAAATTCATATCATGCATTTTTTGACTTGGTTCAGTAGGTCCAAGTTTTTTCATTTCCCCTTTAATAATCACTCTTCCACCTTTAATTACTAAAGCACTTATTTTCCC
>JABXKB010000269.1 GCA_013375485.1 Promethearchaeota archaeon
ACTTAAGAGAAAATCAATTTGTTCAACTTTTTTTTTAACATTAAGAACAGTATTTAAATGTACTATGTTCCCTTTAGCTAATATTAGAGTTAAAGATCCTGCTCTAAACATAAAATACTCGAATAAATCTGGGATATCTTTTTTAATACGTAATCCTCTTACTGGAAATCGCTCAATGTTTGTAGAAAACATTCCTTTTTTATGAATTATTTCATTTCTCTCGATGCGGTAATAATCAAATCTTGAAGTAAGAACAACTAAACCTAAGATTAAACCTAGAATTATTGTCATAATCATATAAAATTCAGGTGGTAGTCCAAGGTTTAGATCTTCACCGATAACACCAACTTCTTCCAAACTTGGAAATAAACCAAAGAATATTAGAAGCAAAACAACAATAAGAATTCCTAAAATAATAATTAGGAATTTAGTAGAAGGAAAATCTAATGATGTTACAAAAAAGTTTGAGAAAAATATAATAAGCCAAATAGCCCCTAACCATGGATTCAGATCTGGTAAAAATGCCTGAATTACCCAAAAAATTATTGAAATTACAAATAAGGGTGCAAAAAATATCGCTTTGGGGAAACTTCTTAAAACAATTTCATCTTTTTTTAAATTAGTTTTCTTGTTTTCTTCTTGTGCTTCCATTATAATCAGAACTATATTTTTAAATTCAAAAATACTAGATTTCTCTAAGTATAATATAACATTTAGATTAAAAAAATTACTCCTAAAATATTAAAATTTGTTAAAGTACTCTTTTTACCATCAAATATCTTTTTAAAATAATTAATAAAAGGAACTAATAGATTGGATCATTCTATAAGATAATGCGATTTGTTGGTTGCCTTGATCACTAATCCCCATATGGCCCGGAAGTAAATACTTTACATCTAAATTATTTACATTTTTAATTGAAGTAATTAATGTACTTAGCGAACCTCCTGGAAAATCATATCTTCCAAAACTCCCTCCAGTAAAAACTAAATCTCCTGGGATTAAAATTTTTTTGTTAGAATCATAATAACAAATTGAACCTAAGGAATGACCTGGTGTATAATAGACTTGAAATGTAAATTCAGAAAATAATTTAATCTCTTTTGAATTAACTAGGTTTTTCACGTTTAAAGGAAAAATTTCAATTCCAAACAAATCAAGATTTATTCCTAGAATATCTGGGCAAATTTGGGCTTTTTTACCTGCTTCTAGGATTTTAGCCGTTTCTCCATAAGCATAAATTTCAGGAGGGCCATTTTTTAATGCTTTGAATAATGGATATAAACCCAAAACATGATCTACATGCTCATGAGTTAAAAATACTTTGGTAATATTTTGATATTCAAGATTAAATTTTTCCATACCTTTAAATAAACCATTAAGAGAAATTCCATTACCAGTATCAAATAAAGCTAATTTATCAGAATTCGAATCTTTAATAATATATTGATTACAATCTAACATTTGATTTTCTGAAAAATAATAAAGATTTTTTATAACTTCTTTACCCTTTTTCTCAGATTCTCCACTAGAAAAAAACATGATGGATCTATCAATTCAAATTTTTTAAAAAGATAAAATAATCTTATCTTTAATGTTTTTCTTTTCCAAACTATAAAATTATTAAATAAACCAAAAATAAATTATAATATTATGGAAAATCAACCCAATATTGAAGAATTAAAATCTAAAATAAATTTTGGAATAAAATTTTGGTTGGAATTTGAGAGTAAGAGTATATTGGGTTCTGGTTGGGCAGAATTGTTAAAAAACATTGAAAAAAACAAAGAAGGATCATTAACTCAAGCAGCAAAGGAATGTAATTATTCTTATAAATACGCATGGAATATTTTAAAGAGAATTGAGAAAAGAACAGGTAAACCTATAGTGATAACCGGTAAAGGAGGTAGTGGTGGAGGTGGTTGGGTAAAACTAAATGATTGGGGGGAATTTCTCTTAAATATCTATAAGGAATATCTAAAAGAAATCACAAAAATTGAAAAAAGGCTTGCAGAAACAATGAAGATTGGCTAATAAATATATTTTAATTTCATTATTGATTATTTTCAGTAAGGAAATTGGAAAGTATATCTATTCATTAAATTTTTGAGAATAGGTTTTTAATATGGAAGACCGCTTAAAAGAGTTAAGTGAAACAAAAGTTTCAGGTATAATGATTAAAGACCCTCTATATACATTTCCAAATGAAAAAATCAGTGCTACTGAACTTCTTATGATAAGGAAAAATATTGGTGGACTTCCTGTTGTAAAGGATCGTAAGAATAAGCAGCTAATTGGTATTATCACACAAAGAGATATACGTCTTGCGAGATTTGCAATGAGTCTTGACTCACCTAACACAACCGTAAAGGATTTAATGACTTCAGAGCCATTTATTGTAACAAAAAATGACACTTTAATTTATGTATTAGAGGTAATGTTTGGGAAAAAAATACAAAGAGTGCCCGTTGTAAATGAAAATAATGAATTAATCGGGTTAGTCATGCAAAATGAGATTCTACAAAAACTTCTTGAATATATGAAAAAATAATTAAAAATTATAAATTAATAAAGTTACCAAAGAAATTATAAAAATTATAAGTTTTAGATTATTAATAAGAAGTACATTACAAAACTAAAATATTGATAGAAAATGGCACTACCTTTACCTGGAACCCCAATTATAATTGATATTGGTTCAGCATATGTTAAGATTGGATTTGCTGGTGAACCAGGACCTCGATTTGTGTTTCCTTGCATAACTGGAACAGAAAAATATAAATCTGTGATGGTTGATGTGAGTGCTCGAAGCATCTACGTTGGTAATGACGTATCTCGTATGCGTGGTGTTCTTAAAATTAAACATCCACTAAGTCGTGGCGAAATTATGGATTGGGACAGTTATTATGAGATCTTAAATTATATCTTTTATTCATTGCTTAGAGTTGAGAATCTTTCCCCGTATCCAGTATTCTATTGTGAACCTCCTTTTATGCATAGAGAAACTAAAGAGTATATCGCACGTGTGTTTTTTGAAACTCACCAAATTAGAAGTCTGATAATGATGCCAACCCCCTTACTTTCCTTATTTAGCGTTGGATTGACAACAGGTTTAGTTATTGAAAGTGGAGACGGCTTAACATGGGTTGTACCAATAATTAACGGTCAATTAGTTCAACATGCAGTTCAAAAAATCCCGATTGCTGGAATAGATGTTAATCAAAATTTAAAAGGTCTCTTAATGAGAGAAGGAGCAAATATTTCTTCTAGTGCTGTGGATGAGATTATCCAAGATATTAAAGAAAAAAATTGTTATTTTGTATTAGATCCTAATAAACCTCCTAAAACAGATGAAATGTTTAGTGTTCCAATGCCAGATGGTTCAACAATTAAGGTTCCAACATACATTCTCTATCAAGCCCCAGAAGTCTTATTTAATCCTGGTATGCTAGGTTATGGAAATATAATGAATATCCCTCAAGCTGTTATAGCGAGTTTAAAAGCAATAGATAATCATTATTGGCATGATCTATTGTCTCATATAGTATTTGCGGGAGGAAACCTTTCTTATAGTGGTTTTCAGGAACGTTTCGAGTCTGAATTAGATCCACTTTTATCCCAATTAGGTTCAATTCCTAAACCCGTTGCCCCTCTTTCTGCAGTTAAGACTGAATTAATTAAACTTCAAGCTGTTGAAATCTCAAAAAAGAAAGAGGATACATGCCCTAACTGTGGTGCATTTGTTAACCTTAGTGATGGAAATGAATTATGCCCTTCTTGTGGTGGAGTATTAGTTTTACCGGAAATAAAAATTGGAGCTCTTGGTGTTATAAAACAAAAAAAACCAGAAAAAGGAAAATGTCCACATTGTAAAAAAGATGTTGTTGATACTAATTCACTTTTTTGTCCATATTGTGGAAAACCAATAGAATCTTTAGAAACAACAAGGTTATCAGAAAAAGTAATAGAAAAAACACCTGTCCAAGAATTTTCTGAATTCATGGAATCTGCTAGTAAAGTACTCAAATTTTTTGTTCCTAGCAATCTTCAGTTCGCTATTTTTAATGGAGCTGCCATTCTAGGAAGTCTACCTTCATTCCAACAATTATTCATAACATATGAACAGTTTCAAACTAATATAGATTTATTATACAGAGATATTAGTGAAATTCTTTAAGTAGGTATGAAAAATCTATACAATTTAAATGAATTTCTTACTAAATTATAAAAAATTGAAAAATTACTTAATGTAGTTTAAACTTATAGTTAATTTTTAATTTTAAGATAGATTTAAAAAATTAAATTTTAATTTATCAGAATTAGGTATTATTAATTGAAGTACAAATATCGGAATTTATTTATTTTAATATTTTTGTTGTTAATTACTTTAAATGCAATTCCGAGTGTATTAGGAAAGACACGTCAATCATATCTTACTAGTTTTGTTAAAAAAAATGAGATTGAGAATAGAGGTTTTTCCAATGCTTTTAGTAGTGAAGATATTGTTTCTTTTGAAGCAACAACTTATGCGTTAGAAATATTAGAGGATTATGGAATAAATCCAAATGAAATTGAAGCTCTTCAAAATAATCTAGAAAATGATATAGGAGAGATGTTTGATGAAAATAAAGTAAATTTATATGATTTATTTTACTTAATGAAGTCGCTAAACATTCTGCAGTATGAAATAGATACTGATTTAGAAAATAGGATTTATCAATATCTGAATGATACTGAACAGATCGGGGGTGGTTTTTCTTTCTCAAACACCTCTAGCTCAGCAAGTCTAGCTTCCACATATTATATTGTTCAACTTTACTCATTGATTAATGAATCTATTGGAAATCTTCTCGTTCATAAAAATTGGGTTCTCTCATGTAATAATATTGATGGAGGATATGGAGGAAACCAAAGTTTATCATCTACCTTGCCCAATACATATTTTACTACTTTAATTTTTGATGAATTATGGGAAATTAACGATTTAGTTAATATAAACAAAACTCTATCTTATCTCAACTCATTTTATATTAATGATTCATCAGATCTTGATAGTTTTGGAGGATACTTACCTGATGAAAATGCTCAATATGCGACGTTAAGTAGTTCATATTTTTGCGTAAAAGCAATTTCATTAATAGATACCGCTGAATTAAATGGTGGTTCTACAATATCATGGGTTTTAAACCATCAAAATTTCGAAGATGGGGGTTTTTCAGACAATATTGTAGAACTTGAACAAAAAAAATCTTCCATTATTGCCTCATATTATGCGTTTGAAACCTTAAAAATACTAAACCCTTCCCTCTCTAGTTTAGCTAAAGAAATTTGGACAGTAGAGTTTAATTATTGGATTTTAGGAATAGTTTTTATATCTATTGGAGTTATTATTGCTGTAATAGTATTTATATGGCGAAAAAGAAGAATATAAAGCTTTTCCATTCTTAATTATCATTATATTGATCTAAATATCTCATATTAACAATAAATCTAATTTCTATTTAGCTATTAAATAGTTCATAAAGACAATCATGAAAAATAAAATATTAGATGGAAAAAAATTAGCAGAAAAGTTTAACACAGAGCTTAAAGAAAAAATTAAACTAGCTGTAGAAAAAACAGGTATTAAACCAAAGTTAGCCACAATACTAGTAGGTACGGATCCTGCTTCAAAGATTTATGTTAATATAAAGAATAGAACATGTCAAGAAGTAGGAATACATTCGATAATCATAGAGTTAGATGAAAATATATCAAAAGAAGGGTTAATGGATGAAATTAATAAAGCAAATAATGATCCTACAATACATGGTATCTTACTTCAATTACCCTTACCAAAAAACTTAAAAGATTATACTCCCGAATTTTTAGAAAAAATTTCATCCTCAAAAGATGCGGATGGTTTAAATCCATTCAATCGTGGAAAACTTTTTGATTACAATGAAGAATTGGCAGCTTGTACTCCAAAAGGGATAATAAAGTTACTTGAACATTATGATATAGACCTTAAGGGGAAAGATGTAGTTATCATAAATCGTTCAAATTTAGTAGGAAAACCCTTGATTTTTATGTTGTTAAAAAGAAATGCGACTGTGTCAATATGTCACACTTCCACAAAAGATATTGATGAATATATCCAGAAAGCAGATATCCTAATAGTTGCTGTTAGACAACCAAAATTCATAACTAAGGAGCGAATTAAGGAGGGTGTAATTATAATTGATGTTAGTACAAATAGAGTTGAAGGAAAATTATGTGGTGATGTAGATTTTGAAAACGTTTTGGAAAAATGCCAAAAAATTACTCCAGTTCCTGGTGGAATTGGACCAATGACAGTTGCAATGCTTTGTGAGAATGCTTTCACTGTTTATAAGAAACAGGTGAATATTTCTTAACTTATAAATGGTAATTAAATCTAAATTAAAATTTAGCTTATAATTAGTATTTCAGATAAAAAACAATTAAAATTATATTAAATAAAGGTTTAAAAAAAAAATAGAAATAAAAACTTTAATTAATACTATAAAACAGATAATCGAACTAAATTAATATTTCTGAATCTGTAAAAATATCCTTTTGAAAAATGGCAATTTTAGAAGTTGGAATTAATCTTGG
>JABXKB010000456.1 GCA_013375485.1 Promethearchaeota archaeon
CCTCTATGTTGTCTATTATCAGTCGAAACCTTTTATAGGGGAACGTCATTCTAAATGAATAGTTATAGAGGTTTGGATAAAGTTTAGAATGAAGCTTATCATAGGCATCTCTTAAATCGCGTTCTAAATCTTTATCGCCAAGAGTTTCTTCAATTGTTAAAATCCCTTTATCTTGAGGTGCAAGAATTTTTTTTTTGAAATCTTCAAAACTTTTTCTTCTACCAAGTTTAATTGTGTAATTCACAATAGTAGCAGAAATTATTTGAGAATTTGATTTCTCAATTAAAATATTATCAAAAGTCTCTAGTATTGTTTTTGTTAACCCTATTGATCTTACTATGCCTTTATCATTTTGAATTTTAACTAGATCTCCAACATCTAAAGGACGAATAATCATCAAAACAATTCCTGATATTAAATTGGAGAAAATTCCGCTAGATGCAAAAGCAATTGCAATACTTATTGAACTTGTCAAAATGGCTACATATTCTAGTGGTATATAGCTAAAAATTGGAAAACCTTCAATTATTAAAAATATGATTACGAAAATAGAGATGATTTTTAATAAAAACCTAACAATGATTTTATCTTTTAATGGAATTCTTTTAATTTTCCCTACTATAGATGATATAAATTTGTTTATTAAAAATATTGCGATTCCTATTATAATAAAATAGATTAGAGCCTCGAAATCTGTTTTAAATAATACCAATTTTATATCACCGAATTGTTTGTTTGGTTTTTTTGATTCCAATCAAAATAAATCTTATCGTGATATATTTGAAAAAGAACATCTTTAAGAAAAGGATCTAAAAATTCTAAAATTGAATTTGGATCTCTTGATAATATCTGAAATGTAATGCTTAAACGATCAGCAACAGTATTATTCACATAAAAATATGGCTTAATTCCAAAAATAGGTTCATATTTTTTAAAAATAGGTTCTAAAATTTCACCAATTCTTTCCCCATTTACTATTCCTAAAAGTTCTACAACTTTAACATATCGTGTTAATTTTTCTTTCCCAATAAAAGTTTTTTTCATTTTCTTAATAACAGTTCTAAAATCTATTTTATCAAATTTTTTTAATTCAATATGAGTGTATTTAGTTATTGATGAATTAAATGCAACTCGATTTGGAATATATGTGATACTTCCATCAAAATCCACTAATTTTATATGATTTAATGTGATCTCTTTTATTATTCCATCAATATCATTAATTTGAATTAAATCTCCTACTTCAAATCCCCCAGAAAATAATAATATTAATCCACTAACGACATTATTTATAGTATTTTGAAAGGTTAAAGATATTGCTACAACCAGAAAAGAAATAATTGCTACAAAATAAATAGGCGAAATAATAGAAATCAACCAAAATGGAAATATTAACCAAATGAAATTTATAATTAACAGAAATATATAACGAACTAATAGGTTTTTAATTAAACTATGACATATATCAATTAATATTGATCTTAAAACATATGCAACCAAATTTAAAAGTACTAGATTCAATAATAATTGCTCAAAGCCAAAATAAAAATATATTAAGACAAATATTCCAATA
>JABXKB010000270.1 GCA_013375485.1 Promethearchaeota archaeon
AAATTAATAGCAGAATAGAATTTTTTTTGAATTTTATAATTAATTACTCATATTCTTATGTTTTAAATCATCCAATTTCTGCCTTACTTGTGATCGTGCAGTTAATGCATAGGTAAAATTCGAGTCAATTTCTAAGGCTTGCTCATAATAATTTAATGCTTCTTCATATTGTTCTAAATCTTCATAAATTAATCCTAGATTATAGAAACAATACTTATAATCAGGCTTAATTGTTAGTGCTTTCTCAAAAGAATTCTTAGCATTATCCATTTGACCCAAGTTAAAATAAGCTATACCTAAATTATAATGTGCCCTATAATCTTTTGGACTCAGGATGGTAATTCTCTCAAATAATTGTTTAGCCTTTTCATATCCCATCGTATAATAATCATTAAGATATCCTCCATAATCAAATAACGTGTCTATTAATGTACTTTTAATTTCTTTAGAATTAGGGTAATTTTCATATAATGTTTCTAAGATTTTTAGAGCTTCTTCATATTTTTCTCGATTCTTTAAAATTTTAGCTTCTTCAAGAAGATTTTTAGTATTATTTGAATTTGTCATGAAAATTTTTCACATGTTTTTAAGAAAAGAATCATAATTACATTTCATTTTCATACCAGATGTATCGAGATTTCTTTACTCCAAGTTTTAGGAAAAGACTTCTTAAAGCTCCATCAGAATCAGGACAAATAAAATAGACCTTATCTATTTTTAGTGATCTTTTAATGTATAATTGTAGTTCTCGGATAATCTTTTCTTCAATTCCTAGTTTAAAAGAATCTTTCTTTCTTGTTAAAACTTGATGGATTAATACTCTATCATTTCCTAAATAGTCCTTAAATAATGTATAAGTTCCAAAACCTAAGATTTTTCCATCTTCTTTTGCTAAAACCATTGAATTTCTATACTGAAGGTCAAGAGTTCTCCGATTTAACTCTTCCTCGAATTTTTCCCAATGAGAGAAGAAATAAGATTTATTAGCAATGAATTCTTTAAATATTTCTTTTAACGCCTCTTTATCCATTCTAGGGTCGTATCTGTCGATAATAATCAATTTTTTCACCGATGGAAATAGATATTTAACAGAATATCTATTCTTTAATAAAAATTATTTTTTAAGACTAAATATAATTTAAAATGATAAATATGAGTAGTAAGATTATTGAGGAAATAATTTCAATTCCTTTAAAGAAATTAAGAAAGGATACCATTGTCCCACAACAATCAAAGTTAGGAGATGCTGGTGCTGATGCGAGAATTAGAGGTTTTAAAAAGATTATTCATGAGAATAATAAAAAAGAATTAATTGAAATTGATTCAGATACCTATACATTACAACCTCTAGAGAGAATTGGTTGTCCATTAGGATTTTCAACAGCTATACCAGAGGGATACTATTTTAAAGTGGTTCCTAGAAGTGGATTAGCTTTATGGGATGGATTGTCTGTTGTGAACTCTCCTGGTACGATTGATGCTGGATATAGAAATGAATGGATGGCAATAATTGTTAACCTTTCAAATAAAGAAGTTACATTAAAAAAAGGTGAAAGAATTTGCCAAATAATTTTATCTAAAATCTACAATTATAAATTTATAGAATCAAATGAATTACCCGAATCTGACCGAGGTTTGGGGGGTTTTGGTTCAACTGGAAGGAGATAAATTTTAATTAAATATTAATATTTTGTTGAAAAAAGATATATTATGTCAGAATTTACTCAGGAAGAAAAATATATTATTGAAAAACTCAAAGAAAATAAAGGTAAGTTGAATTATAAGCAATTACAAACTCTTTGCCAAGATGAATTCGAAGGAGTAAGATTAATTTTAAAAAAACTAAAAGAAAAAGGTATAGTTGAATATGAAGGAATGATTCCTGGTTTTTCAGCCGAAATTGAATTATTGCGAGATAATGAGATTTAATAAATTTCTCAATCGTAACCCTTATGTGTTTTTTTTAATTTCTTTTAGTACTACTTTAGTTGAAAATACACTATGAGTAAAAACAATTCAGAATCCATTAAAAATAATTTTATCGAAAAAATTCTAAACCCTAAGAGTATCTGTGTTTTTGGTGCTAATAATAATCTTATGACAACAATGGGCTCAATGCAACTACGAAATATTATTGCTGGAGGTGGATTTAATGGAAACATATTCCCCGTACATCCAAGATTGGAAAAAGTTCAAGGAATTCAAGCTTATCAATCTATTTTCGATATTCCAATAATACCCGACCTAGCATTTATCATATTACCAACAAGAATTGTACCCCAAGTTATGGAAGAATGTGGTCAAAAGGGTGTAAAAAATTTAATTATCACATCAGGTGGTTTTCGAGAGAGTGGATCTGATGGAATAGAATTATCTAAACAAATTGATGAAATAGCAAATAAATATAATATGAGATTTATTGGTCCTAACTGTTTAGGTATATATAATGGATGGTATGATTATCCTGATAAAAAAGACGCTTATTTTAACACCTTTTGGATTTATCTCCCGCATAAACGAGGAAATATCTCGATTATTAGTCAATCTGGTACTGTTGCGGCTCAAACTGCTTTCTATACAAATGATTTAGGAATTAAAATTGGAAAATCTATTTCTGTTGGGAATGAGAGAAATATAGATTTAGTAGATGTATTAAAATACTTAAAGAATGATCCTCAAACAGAAGTAATTGGGCTTTATATTGAAGAAATCAAACAAGGAAAAGAATTTCTTAAATTAGTGAAATCTATTACCCCCAAAAAACCGATAGTTGCAATTTATGCTGGAGGTACAAAAGCAGCAGCAAGATCTATAATGAGTCATACGGGATCAATTAGTACCGATAATAAAATTTATGAAGCTGTTTTTAAAAAAACAGGTATAATTTCTACTAATTCGATTATGGATTTCTTGTATTATCTTAGAACTTTATCACATGCGCAGTCATATAACATCTTTCCAAAAGGCAATAGAATAGGAATTATAACTGATTCCGGAGGTCCTGGCGCTATGATGACAAAAACTGCCGAATTGTATGGTATGGAAGTACCAGAATTTTCCCAAGAATTACAATCAGAGATTAAGAAGTATATTCCTAAAACAGCTAGCTCAGTGAATCCTATTGACATTACTTTTCACGAGAATTTTATGAATATGTTTATAAAATTCCCAAAATTATTAATGAAATCCCGTGAAGTTGATGTAATTGTTGTCTTTGGTGTTTATGATTTTGATGATATAATGAATGTTATTGAAAAATCTGGGATGAAACCTGATGAAAACATGAAAAATATGAAAGAAATATTTGAAACTATGGTTCTAAAGTCTATAAAAAGCTTAGTGAAGAAACATTTAATACCAGTGTTTTTTGCCGGACCATATCCTTATAGATATCCCTGGATGCAAAAATTTATAGAACATGACATCCCTATTTTTAGCATGTGGGATGATATTACTAAATGCCTTAACATTTTATGCCGTTATGCTGAATATCGGAACAAATTTTCGTGATAATTTATTTTAGCTAATTTTTTAATAATTCAATATTAATGACTAATTATATTCAAATTTTTATTTTAATTAACTTAAATAATCTTGAAAATAGAGATATAGAATTTTGACTGAAATCAATAGAGACATTTCAAAAAATCATTTTCTTTATCATTTTCTCAATCCAGAAAGTATTGCTGTTTTTGGGGCATCTAATTCCTTTTTAGATAATATGGGTGCTATGATGCTTCGGAATATTATATTTGGTGGATTTCCGAAAGAAAGAATCTATCCAATACATCCTAAGTTGGAGAATATTCAAGGTTTAAAGGCTCACAAATCAATTTTAGATCTTTCAGAAGTTCCAGACTTAGCTTTTATCATTTTAAGACCTTACAATGTGCCAAAAGTATTAGAGGAATGTGGAGAAAAAGGAGTTAAACGTGCAATAATTGTATCTGGAGGATTTCGAGAATTTGGTTCTGATGGGATTCAACTTTCTAATAAGATTCTCAATATAGCTAGAAAATATGATATTAGATTTATTGGTCCAAATTGTTTAGGAGTTTATAACGCATTTTATAATTATCCTGAATTTGAAGATAAGTGTTTGAATACAATGTGGATATATGAGACTCCAGAACGAGGTAATATTTCCATTATTGCTCATTCAGGTACAGTTGCGTCCCATGTATTTTGGTATTGCAATAGGATTGGTGTAAAAATAGGAAAATCACTTTCTGCTGGCAACGAAGAAAACATAGATCTAGTTGATTTTTTAGATTATCTTAAAGATGATCCTGAGACAGATGTTATTGGCTTATATATTGAAGAAATAAAGAGAGGAAAAGAATTTATAGATATAGCAAAGAAAATTACATCAGTAAAACCGATTGTTGCTATTTACGCCGGAGGAACAGAAGCGGCTTCACGTTCAATTATGGGACATACAGGCTCAATTGCGGGAGATAATAAAATTTTTGAAGCCGTATTTAAAGAAACAGGTATAATTTCTACTGATTCAATTAAAGAGTTCTTTTATTATCTAAGGACTTTTTCAACTAATATTATTCCAAATGGTAATAGATTAGGAATAATTACAGATTCAGGAGGATGTGGTGCTATGATGGCCAAGTCTGCCGAGAAACTTGGCTTAATAGTGCCAGAATTTTCTGATGAATTAAAAAGTAAACTAAAACCTTATGTTCCGCCCGTAGCAAATATAGATAATCCACTAGACCTTACTTTTCAATTCAATCAATATAATTTGTATGTAAAAATTCCAAAAGCTATGATAAATTCTGGGGAAATTGATGCAATCATTATGTATGCAGCATTTGGCTTTAAAGAAATCTTAGAAGTGATTAAAATTTCAGGTGGTAAAACGTATGAAGAATTTGAAGTCCCGAATCATATGCTGAAAGGACTTTATTTAAAACCTATTCAAAGGTTAGTAAAGAAAAAAGAAGTTCCTGTTTTTTATATTGGTCCACAGGGATATTCTAATCCATGGGTTCAGGAATTTATTAAGTCAAATATTCCAATTTTTGATTTATGGGATATGCCAGTAAAATGCTTTTCAGTTTTGGCGAAATATTCTGAATACCGTAAAAAATTAAATCCTAACTTTAAAATTTGAAAATTTAAGTTATAAAATCTCTACTTATTTCACTAATTATATATAGGTTTTTTATCTATAATTATTAGAATTACTTTAAAAAGTAATTTTAAGATTTAAGTCAATTTAATTACAATAGAATGGTTTTATATTTGCCAATCGTATTTTTTAATCCTCCTTTAGCGATTCTAGCCTCTGGATCCAAATTAGGTGTCGAACTGGGGGGCAGTAAAAGCATTTTAAGCTTTGATTCCTACCATAATTTATATTCTGAGAGTATTATTTTCAGTGAATTAAGTTGGGGAGCATTTTATCAAGAAGAGGGGCTAACTGACCAAATAAATACGTTTACCACAAAAGAATATGACTCTATTCGAGAAGATCCTGAAGCATTAATTAAAACTATTGTAGAAACTATTTACAATATTATTAATAATAAAAAATTATTCTATGGAATTGCAGATTTTGAAGTAGATGCTTTTCTTAATCAAAATACTGTCATTCCTGGACTGAAATTAGATTATGAAATTATAAATAAACTTTTAGAAGCTCATAAAAAAACTCGAGATAAAGAATTATTTCCCAAAATTCTATCTGATTCAAAAGGTATAAAAAAAATTAATATTGAAATTCAAGGAACTAAAAAGAATAAACTCCATTTAATAGGAACTAAATTGGAGGATCTAGCTGATATTTTGAGAATGGCTAAAGGTTTTGCTACTGGAATTGTCTGTACATCTCGAGGCGCAGCAAATCTTTATATTATGAGTGATAATATCGTGTATAAAGAAGATGAAATTCCAGAACTTTATATCGACCAAGAAAACTTAGTTATTATTGAGATGGGAATTCAGCGAGAACTTTTATTTCCAATAAGTTGGTTTAGAATTGATCTAGGGATTAGATCTTTAGAAACATTAGAACTTTGGGACCAAATTAAAGATGATCCTAGGTTAAATAAAGCTTTAAAACGTTATGAATCGTATGTAACAAGTCTAGTGTACACGAAATATCGAGACATGGCATCCTCAGAAAAAATAGGTTCTGACTCGGAAGATGATTTCTATCAGATGAGTTCTAGACAAAGAAGAAAAGCACTCAGAGATATGGCTCAAGCAATAAGACAATTAACTGATGAATATAAAAAATAGAACCTTATTTTTCTTTTAAAATTCTTGGAGCTTTGAAAAATCCATCTTTTTTATGTTGGGCATTCTTCAATGCTTCTTCATTTGAAAGCGATTTCCAAGGAATATCTTCACGAAAAACATTCTTCAAACCCTCTATTGGATGAGTAGTAGGTTTGATATTACTAGTATCTAAATCATCAAGTTTTTTAAAATAATTTATAATATCTCCTAATTCTTTAGATAATTTTTCTTTTTCCTCTTCAGAAAGATCTAATAATGCTAATTTTGAAATATGATCGATGGTTTCCTTTGAGAATTCTTC
>JABXKB010000020.1 GCA_013375485.1 Promethearchaeota archaeon
AGTTTTTTAATAATTAACGTTTTTTTGAGTGTACGTAATATTTCGGTATATAGAGTTGAGTAAGAATGGAATAAAATTATATATACTTATTAATATAATTAAAATATAAATATTATAATTAGTAATTTTATTTTTAATCGATTTTTGAATAATATTAGAGGAATAGAGTAGAATATGGTTTCAAAAGAACAGAAAAAAATAGAACGAGTTATTAATTTTATGAAAAAAGGGTTAACTTCTTTAGCTGATGATCTAGGAGAGACTGTTAAAGGGATAAATGACTTTATCAAATCTTTAGCTAAAGCTCAGAAGGATTTGAAAGAAGTTTCTATTGTTGAAGAAGTTCAAACCGTAAGTACTTCCTCTAAAAAAATAGTGGCCCCAACAAGTGAGGGAGCTAAAACAGCAGCAGCTAGTACTTTGTTTAGTTTATTAAGTAGTGGTGTTCCTGCCGCTCCAGCAGCAGCTCCTACAGTTGGTGTTCCTGCCGCTCCAGCACCCCCAAATAGTGGTGGACGACCTAAAATAGCAGGACCCCCCACTGCCCCTCCTAGTGGTGGACGACCTAAAATAGCAGGACCTCCCACTGCCCCTCCTAGTGGTGGACGACCTAAAAAGCCGAGTTTACCTCCAGCACCAAAATTACCTCCTGTTGGTGGTGGACCACCCAAAGCACCTAGCGCACTCCCTGGCGGTGGACCACCTGCGGCACCACCAGCGGCACCACCAGCATTTGCTAAAAGACCTGGGCCACCAGGTAGTAGTCCTCCAAAACCTCCTGGGCCAGCAACCCCAGCAGCACCAGCAGTAGCCCCTCAAGCAGGTGGAGGTTTAGGTTCTCTTCGTGACGAAATGTTAGATGAGTTAAATCGTTTGAAGAAAATTATGAGAGGAGAATAAACTCTCTATTTCTTTATTAAACTATATTTAATTATTACTCTACTTCTCCTTATTCAATTTTTCAAATATATTTCTTTAATCTTTCAATAAAGTTTTTTAATTTTTGATAAAGAATTTATATTAATGTCTGTAAATCCACATTTAATTTGTGAGGATAATATTCCAATTATTGTCCCAAAGAGAATATTAGTTTTTGCAGGACATCCTGATGATGAATTAATATCTTGTGGAGGAACAATCGTAAAATATCGAAATCTTGGTTCAGAAATTAAGATTATCATTGCTACAACTGGATCAGGAGGTTATGCGAGAGAAAATGATAAAGAAAATGTTTTAGAGCAGAGAAAAAAAGAATTATCGCTTATAAAATCAATATTAAGATGTGAATTTGTTGAATTAAATTATTTAGATTTAGTAATAACTAGGGAGAAAATCTCTCAAATTACTAATTTGATAAGAAATTTTAAACCACAACTAATTTTTATTCCACATTATACAGATTTTCATAGAGTTCACAGGAATTTATCATTAATTACTCGAGAGGCAATTTATCACTGCTCTTCTGGAAAAGCATATGGTGGTCATAACAGAAGTTGGACACCCCTAGGAGTTTATTATTATGAATCTCCATCATGTAAATTTCAATATATTGAGGGTTCGGTATTTGTTATAGTGAATATTGAAAACTACTGGGAAGAGAAAAAAGAAATTTTTAATCAAGTTTATACGTCTCAAAAAGAAGTTTTAGACCGTGTTCTAGATTGGGCAGAGGATACAGCTATATTACGCGGAAATGAGATTAATGCCCCTTATGGTGAAGCATTTGTGCCAGAGACTACATATACTCCATTAAAGATTCTATTAGTGTAGAAGTAAATATATTTCTTTAATAAATAAAATAATATATTAGATATAACTAAATTGAGTAGTTTTTTAAAAAATAAATTTGAATTATTATAAGGCATGGGAAACCTAACAGTTGTATTGGATATTGGTCAGTTCAGTACAAAAATTGGATTTGCAGGTGAGGATTCACCATCTCAAGTTTTTCTAACAATGGTAGGGAAACCCAAATACCAAAGTATTAATGTTAATTATGAATCTAAGAAATCTCGTGAAGATGAGTTTTATGTAGGAGATGAAATTCAATCAATAGGATTATATAAAATTTCTCATCCAATTGAAAAAGGAATTGTTGTTGATTGGACCCATTTTGAGCATATCATTGAATACATATTTTACAACTTACGGGTAGATCCTACACTTGTTAATGTATTATTTGCTGTACATCCGTTATTTCCACATAAAGATTTAGAGAAAATATTTGAATTGTTCTTAGAGCGGTATCAATGCACTTCGTTTTATCCTGTATTAGATTCAATGCTAACTCTATATTCGGGGGGTTTTCAAACAGGATTAATTGTAGAGATTGGAGACAGTAATACAAGAATTGTTCCTATTTATGAAGGATATAAACTAGAACATGCAGTACGAATTTTGGATATTGGGGGAAGAGTTTTAACCCATCATATGGAACAAATCTTAGAATCTATCGGATGGTCAGTTGATTCTTCAATACGTAGAGAATTAGTAAGAGTTTTAAAGGAAAAGGCCTGCTTTGTCTCGTTAGATTATAAAGAAGATCTAAAACGTGGCGAACAGTATGAAAAAGAATATTCTTTGCCAGATGGTTCTACTATCTCTCTCAATAAAGAACGATTTATCGTACCTGAAATATTATTTAACCCAACTTCAGAATTAGAGGAAGATGCATTACAGGTAGCTATCATGGATGTGATTGAAGCTTGTGATTTGGATATTCGTCCAGAGTTATTAAATAATATTTTTCTTTCGGGGGGTTCATCTATGTTTCCTAATATAAAATCACGTATCTATCAAGAATTAGAATTGGAGTTAGCGAGAAGAAAGAAAAAAAATCAAGTTATAAGAATTATCGCCCCCATGGAACGCACATTTTCTGTGTGGATTGGCGGTTCTATTTTAGCATTGATTCCTGAATTTTCCCAGAATTGGATTACTCGAGTAAAATATTTCAATGAAGGAATTCCACCTAATCTTCTCTAAAATTTATTTCATGTTTCTTGGAAATATCCTAATAACATTGCGATATTACATTTTGTTAAATAAGACATCTCAATATTTATTCATATTATAAACACTTCTTTTAAAGGTATAATAAAACATGGAAGATATTGATCAAAATAGATTTTATAGACCAAGTTATTCGAATTTATTCAATAAAATTAAGGACATTAAAACCCCCATAAAAAATGAGATACTTATAGCACTTCTTGATGGTCAGTGGCATTCTGAGTTAGAATTAATAAGAGTTACAAAAAAGCAGCATGAATTCGTTGGTCCAGTAACTTTAGGAACGATGGTTGGTGCGTTGAATCACACAATCAAGAATAATTATTTACAGAAGAAAATTGTCAATGGTAAAATGTACTATAAAATATCAGATTCCTATGTTGGTCTAACAAGAGCCGCTTATAGATTTGATGCAAACGATTTTCTTTAGAGGGAAGTATAAAAAAGCAAAATTACATCCGAAAAATCTACTCTTTATTTAGTTTCTTTAGCGCAATTATATTTAATATTAAAATAATTATTGTAAAATAGTAACCAAAGCCAACCACGTTAAGAAAAGAGGCGATATTCACTAAAATTATAAAGAAGATAATAAGCCCATAAATTATCAAAATTATACTTGATAGTAATATATTTATCTTAAATAATTTCAGAGAATTATTCAATTTAGCTTTCCTTGTTGACGCCATTATGGAACTTACACCTATAAAGAATATTATAAACCATAAACAGAGAGAAATAAAACTTTCTGGTATTGATCCAATAAGAGTTGTAATTATTACTCCACCATCAATTATATAACCCCAAAAATAAAAATCTATATTTTCTGAAGCAAATATCTTAAATCTCAGTATTAAATCCTCTGGTGGATATATAGGTATTTCAGCTATAAAGGTCAAAATCAACGCAATGATTCCCGCAATGATTCCTGATTTTATTGCCATTTACAAACCTCTTTCTATTGAATAGGATGTTTAATATAACCTATTATAGCGAAAATTATATTAATCAATAAAATGAAAAAGCCATAATTAAGATATAAGAAAATATTAAAATAGCTAAATTGAACTCCAAGAATTTCTTCACTATAGATTGGAATCCCAATAATCGAATATAACAAGATCACAAATAAAAGAATAAAATTAGCATTCATCAATTTCTTACCGGTTTGGTTTTCTCTCCAAAATCCGAAAATCGTCAAAATTCCAGTTAAGGGAAGTAACACTAAGAAGAAAATTCCTGTTAAGATGTTTATTTCAAACCAATTTTGAAAAACCCCACTAGTTTCCATACCCCAAATAAACAATTGTCTATCTTGAAAAGTGAACAATTGAATTGGTAATCTTTCATAGCAATTTATAAAAGGATTTTCAAATTGGAAATATATACCTATAGGTATAAACTGCAGAAAAAGCAAAACTAATGTAATCATTAGGGAGATAAAGCTATATTTATTCATAATAAAGCAATTATATCAAATAATTCTTCATTTTTATAATGATAATAAATATTAATTTATTTTTTTATGCATTTTCCTTTAGAAATTTTATATGTATTGCAATTAGAACAAAACTTGGAATGATCGTCATTCCAACATTTAGGGCATAAATAATAAGTATAGGATTTATTATTTTTTTTAAGAATAACTCTAAAAATATTAAATTTACAAATCGAACAAATAGAATCTAATAATTCTAACTTTCCATTCTTAGGTAAAGATAAAAATTGTTTACAATTTTCATCAGAACATACTAAAAATCTTTTATTTTTTGTATTAATGAATTTCATAGGATTTTTATTACAAAATGGGCAATTTGATGATGTTAGTGGATTAGTATACTCCATTTTATAATTATCAATTTTAGAAATTAATCTATGCTTATTTATTATGAATTTATCAAATAGCTGTAAAAACTCGTATCTTACCTCATTTATAACATGATTCATTGAAATTTTTTTAACTTTAATTTCTTCAAGTTTTTCTTCCACTCCTTTAGTAAAATCGGGCTTTAAAAACGGTAACCATATTTCAATTAAGTTTTGAATCAAAAATTTACCGAGATCTGTTATGAAATAATGATATTTCATTCCTTCAATTAATTTACGGGTTAGTAATAACTTTATAATAACTGGTCTTGTTGATTTCGTTCCAAGGTGGTTTTTTTCCATTAATATTAGTAGAGATGTATCAGTATATCTTGGTGGGGGTTTAGTCTCTTTTCCTTCAAACAATATCTCTTTTACTGGAATTTCAATACCAATAATTTGAATATCCTCATCATACGCGGGTTTAAGAAATGGAGCAATCTCTAGGAAACCTTCTGAAATTAGTAATATTCTTTGCGCTCTAAAGGGTTCTTCGTTAATGAGTATTTTTAATTTCTGCTTTGATTCCATAGCTGCTTCTCCAAAAAGTGCAAGATAATGGCGAGCGAGAATGTTATATACTTTTTTTTGTAAATTATTCTCGAATCGAGAATTATTAAGCTCTAGACTTTCAAGTGGAGTAATAGGAGGATGGTCACCCATATCTTTTTTCCCTTTAGTTGGGTTCACCCTTTTGTTCTTTAATAGCTTTATAGTATAGTTTTTATATTGCGAATGTAGAGTAAATTTTTGCATGATTTCACGATGATCAAAATCTGGTTTGTAAACATCACTATCCGTCCTTGGATATGAAATGATTTTATTAAGATATAATGCGTTCATTGTTTGCATGGCTCTGTTTGCAGAAATCCTCAAGCTTTTTGTAAGCAAAACTAAAGCTTTTGACGTGTTTAATGGATTTGGAGGTTTTCTCTGAATTATATTTTTAGAATTATCAATTAACTTCCCCACTTTTTCATATTTAATATTTTGAAAAATCTGTCTTGCTTTTACTTCTTGAGCTTTGGAAAATGGATTAAATTGATGATGAGCTCTAAAAATACCATTAGAATGAACTAAAATAGCATCGATTAAAAAATAAGGTTCTGGGATGAAGTTAGTAATCTCTTGTTCTCGAAGATATATCAAATATAGAAGACTTGTTTGAACACGACCAATAGATGTAAATTTAATTCTGAATTTATTTAATAAAGGTCGTAGTGTGTTCGTTACTTCTCTAGTTGCTGAGAATCCAATGAATGCGTCAATAATGGCCCTCACTTCTCCTGATTCACCCCAACTATATTTTGGAGGTATGAGATTATTAAATTTACTTATAATTTCATTCTTTTGGAGGGAACTAAGCCATAATTGTGATATTTTTATATTAGGATTTATTTGCTTTACAAATGGAAGTGCATCGAATAAACCAATCGCACAGCCCTCTATATCGGCATCTGTCGCTATTATGCAATGATCTGAAATTTTTGAATATTCTTTCAATGTTTCTATATATGGACCAGCATAAATTTTAGGGACTTTTTTGATAGCATTGGGATTGGTAATTATATCTCGAGGATTTGAATTTGTCCAGCTTTTAAAGGCAATAGTGTTTCTATATTCAAGAATATGCCCTCGTAAGGGAATCACATAAATGTTTTTAGAAGGTATCAAATATATAGATAATGATTTTGTTTTTTTGACTGTTTTTACTGACCCTATTGCTTTTGCAATAGCTTCTGCGGCTTTATTTTTTTCTGTTATTATTAATGTTGCCATTATGAGATTTCAAACACAGAATACAATGTTACAATTTAATTTCTAAAAGATTATTAATGTTCTATTGCAGATAAATAAATTTCTGTTTATTATTAAAGAAAAATTGATTAATATAGAATTTTAATCATTATAATATAATCAAGTTATTAATAAAATTTAAAAAATTAAAATTCAAGATTTCTTAAAATTTAAATAGGTAATGAAAAAGAAAATAAAGATCCTTTATTCGGTCCCTTTGAATTCGCCCAAATATTACCCCCATGAGAATTAATAATTCCCTTAGTAATATATAGTCCTAATCCAGTCCCAGAATCTTTAATATTAACATAATGATCTAAAAGTGGTGGTCTAAATCGTTCAAATTTTCTAAATAACCTTCCTATCTCATCTTGAGCTAATCCAACTCCATTATCTTTCACTTTAAAAATGTAATCGTTGTCTTTCTTCGTAGAGGAAATCTCGACCCACCCATAATCTGGAGTAAATTTAATAGCATTTGAAAGTAAATTAGTAAAAACAGTAAAGATACGTGTAGGATCTACATCTAATATGATTTCATGCTCAATATTCAATATGATTTCAAGATTCTTTTCATTGATTAGATAACTTAGCTCGTCAAGGCAATTATTGATTATTTTACTAACATTTACTAATTCTTTTTGTAATTTTAGTTTATTTTCATCAATTTTCATGACATCTAATAGTTGATCCATTAATATCTCTAAACGGTTAACATTTCTCTGTACTATCAATAAGTCCGTTGTGACCTCAGGATTAAGATGACTTCTATGTTTCATCAAAATATAATCTGTATATCCAGAAATTGAAATTAAAGGCGTTTTTAATTCATGGGCAGCCATAGTAATAAAATCATTTTTAACTTTATCTAATTTTTTTAATTCAATGTTCTGTTGACGTAAAATCTTCTCAGATTCTAATAATTCCTGCTCTAATCTAAATTTATCAGTGATATCAGAAAAAGTTCCTTCAATAGCAACTGGTTTATTGTTATCATCTCTAATTAGATGAGCATTTATCTGTACGACAATTATCGTTCCATCTTTCTTTTTAATAGGTACAATAAAATTTCTAATAAATCCATCCTTAAGTAACTTTCTTATATATTCTTCTCTATCAATAGGGTCTTCCCAAAAGAAAGGTTGAGGTTGTTCAATTTTATTTTCATTGAGGTCATATCCTGCAATCTTTGTATATGTAGGATTATGATATATCAGATTTCCTTCCCATTCTACCTTATAGTATCCTTCATCTAAATTAGTTATCATATTTCGGAAATTTTCTTCGGATTCTTTCAACTGAATTTCCATTTTTTTGCTTTCGGTAATGTCTCTTATAATTGTGATTACTTGGCTAACATTTCCTTCACTAAAGATTGGTATTTTCCGAGTCTCTGTAAAGATTTCCTTCTCATTTAAGAATATACTTCCTTCTGTAAGCAAGATCTCTCCAGTATTAAACACTTCTTCATATTCTTCAAGAACTTTATCAGGTAAAAATGGAAAAGCTTCAAAAACAGTTCGACTCACAATCTGTTTATCAATACCCAAATCAGCAAGCCAATGATTAAATGCATTATTTGCGAGAATAATCTTCAAATCTTTGTTAACGACATGTAGCGGATCGTTTAATGAATTAATAGTAGTACGATATTGTTGTTCAGATTCTATTAAATCTTTGGTCCTCTCTAACACTTTTTGCTCTAATTCTCTATTTAAAATTGTTAATTCTTCTTGAGATTTCTTTAATTCTTGTTCAGCCATTTTTTTCTCGGTGATGTCTTGAATTATTACTTGAAAAATATTCTCACCGCCAATCTCAACAAAGGAATCATCAATACTTATCCACATTAGATGGTGATCTTTTGATCGAGATATTTGGATTTCGAGTGGTTCTGGTATAATACCATTTAAGATAGATTGATATCTCTGTTTGAATAGAGGTAATAGTTTTTCAGGTTTTATACTTACATCTAAGAAATTTATATTTATTAAATCCTCAATTTTTTTTTTAAATATTTTCTCAGTAGCAGGATTACAATCAATTATAACCCCGTTTCTATTAATTAAAATGATTGAATACGAAGCATTTTCGAATAAATGTCGATATTTTTTTTCAGATTCCCTTAATTTTTGTTCAGTTAATTTTCGGAGGGTTATATCTCTAGCTAAATTCAAAATTTTGGTCACTTTTCCATTTTCTTTTAATGGTACAGCATTTACTTCATATTCAAAGATTTCCCCACGCGTTGTTTTAGCTTTAATTTCAACGCCTTTAATTTCTCTACCAGCTTCTATTGCTGCTCCTACCTCTTGTAATTCCTTAATATTGTCACTTGCTAAATAGTCTGTAAAATTTGTACCTATAGCTTGTTTTAATTTCATTCCAACACGTTCTAATAAAGCAGGATTCATATCTAAGATATATCCCTTAGTATCTGTTATGAAAATATAATCCGGACTTGAATTGAATATTGTACGATACTTCTCCTCTGATTCTTTAATCTTTTGTTCTAATATGTATTTTTCTGTAATATCTCTTGCAAGTCCACTGAAACCAATTTTATTCCCTTCTGAGTCATATCTTAAATATACAGAAGACTCACATGTTACTAATTCTCCATTTTTTTTTCGAAATTGGTATTGAAAATTAGACTTTGGTTGCGAGGTTTGATATACTTCACTATAAACTCTAAAAATTTTGTTCTTATTCTCTTCATCAACAAAATTCCGATAATTTATACTTAGTAATTCACTTTTCGAAAATCCGATGAGATCAAGAAAAGAATCATTAAAAAAAGTAAAATTCCCCTTTAAATCAACTTCAAAATAAGTTTCTCTAATATTTTCAAGAATACCACGATATTTTTCTTCAGATTCTTTTAATTTTTGTTCACCAATTTTGCGAATTGTTATATCTTCATAGGTAACTAGGATTCCAACCACATTACCCTTTGAATCATGTAGAGGAATTCTGTTAATCTCAAACCAAGATTGCTTACCTTCAATAATATTTAATGATTCAATAGCGTTATATTCTGGCTTATCATTTCTTATGATTTCATGTTCTTTATCTATAAAAGAATTTAAATTATCCTTAATCCAGATAAGATCTTCATCTTTTCTTCCAATAATACTAGTTGGTTCTTTTATCTTATTTAAGAGAGTAAAATTCTTGTTACACCCCATATAAATTAGATTTGTATCTTTCCAATAAATAAGTTGAGGTATATTGTCAAAAACTAATTCTAACATTTCTGTTGTCTTTTGCACTACATTTATACCTTTTCTTGACTGAAGTAGTCTCCAAAATTGTATCTCAGGTAACGAATCAGTTATCTCATCGAAACTAGCTTGACTTTTTTTTAGATCAAATTCAAATTTTTTAAATTTGTTAATATCTCTACAGATTAAAAATGCTTTTTTACGATTATCTTCATTATCTATGAAACTTTTTCCTTTAATTTCAAACCATCTGAACGGTTTACCATTATATTTAATTTGAGCTTCCTCAGATCCGTAACCTATTTTAAAAATTTCTTTTAATAGTTTAGATACTCGATTAAAATCTTGTGGATGCACATAGTCATTAAGCTTTTTCTTAATGGTAAATTTTTGAAAATTGTTATATTCACATTGATACTTTTCATTAAGAACAAATATAAGATCATCAATATTTTCAGAGAAAATCTGACCTAATTTACTGTGATTTCTAAAAGTGCTTGTCATTTCTAACAGTTACCTCATTCATCTTTTTAGAGTATAAATTATACAATAATATTGGAGAAACCTAACCATTTCTCATATAAAAATTGTATTAATAAGAATATAATTTTTATCTATTTAGAATTTGTTTAAGGCAATTTCTATAATGAAAAATAACTATTAATATTTGAGTAGATTAACCTAATTTAACGACCCTGCCCATCTTCTGACAGTTTTTCGCATTTTTTCTTGTCTTAAAATTATATTAATTAATTCTACTTTTCACTTGTTGGTTAAATCACAAAATTCAGGAAGAAAGTTATATTTAGTGAAGAATCTTTTTGTTTTTTTTGATATTAAGCGATTTGGAATATTTTTTGGATTATTATGAAATTTTTTGAATTCAGATTCCCATTCTTGCAAAAATTTTCTTATATTTTGTTTTTTTTGAAAAATTGGTAATACTCCTAAACTATTTGGAGTTGTTACTGCAATATTGACTTGACCAATACTGAATTTATTTCCATTAAATGAAACCGCAATCCCGCCTTCATCTTTTAATCTCTGGAGCATATTAATATCTGTTATTGATTCGCCTAATGCTATCATTTCTGAGATTGGAATTTTTGTTCGTTTAGATATTTCCTCGACAGCAGCTTCTTTCCTTTTACCACCTCTAACTTTTACTTGATTCATAACCTTTATATAATCAGATTCTTTGTTTTTCCAAAAAAAATTCATTTAAATCATCAATAACACTTTCAAGATCTTTATTATTAAGAAGATATTTTTCGAAGATCTCTTTTATTAAAAAAACTATAGAATCTTTAATATCTATCAATCCATCTTTTAGTTGATTAATGTTTAATTCTGTAGAATATACGTGATCACTTGGTATATTTAACACTTTAGAAATATTATAAGCAAATTGCGAATAGCTTGTAGAAATTACAAATATATCCCAGTCCTTATGTAAAATCCTCATTAAATCTTCACAACCAGACAACAGTCGAATATTCTCTTTTAAGAATTTTATTAAATCACTTTCTGTAAAACAAGATACATATAAAGGAGCCATTAATCTAAGAGTATCTCCTGGTTGATACTCGGGAATCTTTAATGCCTCTTTAGCCCCTGGAATATCAATAATATAATCATCGTAATTGGAGATCATAGTAAAAAATTGGCTCATATTATATCTGTTAAAACTAAATTTTGATTCTTCATTTAATTTCCTCCAAGTTCAGCTGCGAAATCAACAATACTAATTGGGCCTTCAAGATCCCAACAACAACATAATTGTTTTTTTTTCAAAAAAGGTTTCCTTTTGAGGAGTAATATCTGCTAATTTATAATAAAAAGAATTTTAGAATAATAAATAACTACTTATTAAGATTTTATTATTTAATGAATTAACATAGAAGGGATATTTCTGAAGAATTAATATATTACTCTTTAGGTTTAAAGATTTCCTGAATTGATTTAGTTCTTTCTCTTTCTATAATTTCCTTCCAATTAGGCTCTATCACATCAAAAGCTTTTAGGGCAAGATTTTTTATATTCTCATCAGAAGAGTCTAATAATGGTCCTAGATATGATAAAGCTCTTTTGTCTTTGAGTTTTATTAAACTCTCTAAAATATATATTATTCTAAATTTATCAATTTCATTTTTCTCTTGTTCTTCTTTAAGTTTTTCTATAATCCTTAACGTAGCTCTTCCATCTCCAATTCTACCCAAAGCTTCAATAATTTTGTTGATAACTATATAATCGTTTTCTGATCTGAGAGCTCTGCACATCAAATTAGTAGCCCTCCCCTCTTTTAACATACCTAGTTGTCTAGCAGCTTCTGCTCTTTTTTGCCAATCGTTATCATGAAAAAGCTGTTTTATTAGTGCGTTAAATTCAGCATTCTTTTCATGCCAATTCATAATTCAAGTATAAATTTATCTAGAAAATATTAGAATTTAATGATTATAGAACATAAAACTCCACTAATTGGTAAGATTCCGAAATAAAAAACAATTATTGTCTATTTTAAAAGAGAATTTATATGATTAATTCGTTTTTGTAATAGCTTCCGTGTGCCTACATCTTTTCTATGAAATAAATTTCCCTCAATACACATTACTCCCTTTTCTGCTATCTTTTCTGCTTTATCTAAAGAATCAGCAATACCTAGTACTCCCATTGCTCTTGAAGTGGTTGTGTATATATTTCCATTCTCTCTATAAACTGAAGCATAGTAATATTTTGCTCCAGATTTATTAATTTTTTCCCTGTTAATTTTAACCAACTCATCTCTTTTAGGATTAAGAGGATATCCTTCTGGAGCTAAATATTTACAAACTGTAGCTTTCTTTTCAAATTCAAAATTCTGAGATAAATTCCCATTTATTATCGACCAGCAAATATCTACAAGGTTACCCTTAAGAAGTGGTAAAACATTCATAGCTTCAGGATCACCAAATCGAGAATTATATTCAATTAGTTTTAAACCCTTTGCTGTTTTCATAAATTGCCCATATAAAAAACCCTTATATTCTACACCTGTTTCTGTTTTCACAGCTGCTATTGTCTTTTTCATATCTTCAAGTGCCATATCGACATCTTTTTGAGTGATAAATGGCATAAGATGATCTTCCATGGAATATGATCCCATTCCTCCTGTATTTGGTCCCTTATCATCTTCATATGCTCTTTTATGATCCTGAACTAAAGGTGAACCAATAATAGTTTTTCCATCAACAAACGTCTGTAAGGTGAATTCTTCACCAATACATCTCTCTTCTAAAAGAAATCTATTATTGTTATTCGTCAATTCTTGACAATATTCTAAAATATCTGTTTTTGAGAAAAGGTGATCTCCATAAACTTTAACACCTTTCCCTCCAGTTAGCCCTTCTGGTTTTATTACAAGATTTTCTTCGCCAATCTCTTTAATGTATCTCTCAATACCTTCCATTGAATTAAATACTTTACTCTTAACATTTGAATTAATTTTATATTTTTCTAATAAATTTCTGGTAAAAATTTTGGAACCTTCTAATTGAGCAGCTTCAATTTTAGGACCAGCGCAGGGAATTCCACCTTTTTCCAGTGCATCAACAATCCCAACCACCAATGGAGCCTCGGGACCAATTACTGCAAAGTCAATATTATTTTCCTGGCAAAAATCAATAATTTCTTTAAAATCAGTTTCAGAATGAACTTTGATTTTTTTACTTAAATCTTCTAATCCAGCATTTTTAAAACTCATAAAGGAAAATAAATTAGCACCTCCCTTGACGAGAGTTTCACCAATAACATGTTCTCTTGCACCATGGCCGATTATTAGACAATTTGTCAATTTTTCTTCACGAAAATCTATCAATTTTAATTATTTATATTAACTAACTAAGATAACAAATAATTTTAACATTAATTATTAACTAAGTAATTATATACGATGTTTTTAAAAGAAATTATAGAGACATGGACAAATCCTGTCCAATTTATAGAGGGTATAGAAATATCAAAAAATGATAAACTAAAGATTGTAGAGGCTGGAAGATTTGCACCCTCGGCAGGGAATCAGCAAGTATTTAGATTCTTATTAATAGACAATGAAAATAGTAATAAAATAATAATCCAGTCTATTGAAGCAAGAGATCCAAGGTTAGCATCAACCTTAAAGCAAATTAAAAAGCCAAATTTAAGAAATAATTTTGTATACTCAATTGAGAATTTTAATGCAAAAACAGACAAATATAAGGTTTATATATATGAACATCATTTTGATGATATTAATTGTGCTAAATCCGCTTCATTCTTTATTATTTGTACTCATAAGAATACAATAACGGGAAAAATGTTTGGGCATACAGATATGGGCGCAGCAATTACAAATATGATTTTAATGGCTTATGACCTGGGATATCATTGCCGATGGATAAGAATTTTTGACAGAGAATTTATTAGAGAAAGATTTAATATTCCACTGTCAATCTTTATTGATGCAATTTTAGTAGTGGGAAAAGTGAAAGAAAATGTGGAGATTACAGAATATAAAGCGAAAGATGTCAATGATTTTTATTTCTACAATCAATGGGATGAAAATTTAACAATAAAAGATTGGCAATCTGAAAATATAGAATTTAATAATTATGATATTGAAGTCGTAGATGCTATTGTTGACAGAAGATCCATAAGAAGTTTCAATGAAAATAAATCTATTCCCAGAAGTATTATTTTAGAACTGTTAAAAGCAGGTATGATAATCCCATTGACAATTAACCACCCCTATTTAAAAATAATTGTTGTAGAGGACAGAAGTTTTCTTAATCAAATTGCTAAACATTCTAAAATAGTGCTTAAACAAAGTCATGTAGGAGAAGTTCCATTAATAATTGTAATTACTTATGATTGTTCAAATAATTCACCAGGTTTTTATTCTGAAACAGATTCAGGTTCGATTATTCAGAGTATTTTACTGCGAGCTCATACTTTAGGTATTGGTTCTTGTTGGATTGGAGCATTTAATCGTAAAGTTGTAAGAAAGATCTTAAAGATTCCTGAAGATTGGCATATACCAAGTATGGCAATATTTGGATATCCAAATAATTACCCTAAGCCAACACCAAGAGTTGATCTCGGTAAAGTTTGTTATTATAATTCTTGGAAAAACCATATTAAAAAAAGAAAAAGAACTTTATTACCTGATTATTTTGCTTTAAGTATTTGGTTTAGAAAGTTCAGAAATACTCAGGTCACAACTTTATTAAGGAAACGAAAGGTTGGTATAGTAAAGGGAATTCCAGAATTCGAACAATTTCTTTAGATCATTCTAAATTTAATTAAATTTTACACATTTTTTATTTTTCTAAGAATAAACGATAAAATATTAATTATTTCTATTTCAAATTAACAATATTAGAAACAGTAATATATTTTAGATAAAAATGTCAGAAGAAAAATATAGAAAAGCAGCACGAACGATTGTAAAAGCAGGTTCATTTCCATTTCCGATAAGCAATACGATGATAGAACTGTTAAAATTGTTGATTAATGAAAATCAATTGAATTTTATTATGGCTTTTAGAAAAAAACCATCTCAAACTATGGAACAATTAAAATTGAGCAGCAAAATGTCTGAAGATGAAATTACAGCTCATATTGAAAAATTAGCTAAAATTGGATTTATATTTAATCAACCTAACTCAAATGATATAATGGTATATAGATTAATGCCATTAGTAATGGTTGGGGCATTTGAATATACTTTTATGAAAAAAATTGAATTTTCTAAGGAAAATGAAAAAATAGCTCAATTATTTGATGAATTATTTGATGAATTAGCTGATTTTATCCAAGACAATTATGATATGATTCTGCCACTATTTCAAAGGATGCTTCCTTTTGATAGAACAGTTCCTTTTTTAGGTAATAATATAGAGGGTGAAGAAATTCAGATTAACATTAACAAGGAAATAGAGTTTCCAGAAGAGAAAGTAATAACTACCCAAAATGTAGAAGAGATAATAAAAAAATTTGATGAGATCGCCTTAGGACATTGTTTTTGTAGACATCATCAAGATCTATTAGATAATCAATGTAAACAGACGGAACTTAGAGAAAATTGCTTTACATTTGGAAAATCTGCGAAATATGTGGTGGAACAAGGTTTTGGAAGAACTATATCAAAAGATGAAGCTCTAACAATATTGAAAGCTTCTGAAAGAGATGGTTTAGTCCATAAAGCTTGGCATCCTCACTCTGATATCTCTAAAGAGGAGACTAGTATCTGCAATTGTTGCAAATGCTGCTGTGGGATTTTTGATTGGTGGAGAAAAGGAACTACAGCTATGATAAACTCAACTAATTTCTTATCCTATATTGATAAGAGTAAATGTGTTGGATGTGGTACTTGTATGGAAAAATGTCCTGTAGAAGCAATTCAAGGGGATAATAATAATAAGGCAGAGCGAAATTCCGAATTGTGCATAGGTTGTGGCGTTTGTGCTCATTTCTGTCCAGAGAACGCCATTTCAATGTTAGAAGGATTGAGAACCGTGTTTGTATCCCCTCCTAGATTAAGAAAATAGAACATATCCAAATCTTTTACTTTTTTTACGTTCATACCTAAAATTTGGGAGTTTAATAAATTAATTATTAAACCAATGATTTCTTAGTTTACTTAATACTATTAGATCACATTCTAACAATGAGCAAAAATACTTGCATTGAATTTAAAAACGTTTCTAAGAAGTTTAAAGAACTTCTTGCTTTAGATGATATTTCTTTTAAAATCCCCAAAGGAGAAATATTTGGTTATATTGGACCAAATGGAGCAGGTAAAACTACAACTATTAAAATATTGGTGGGTTTAATAAGAAATTTTCAAGGAGATGCTTTTGTTTACGGGAAAAATATTTCTAACGATTGGAAGAATATACATAATCTAATTGGGTATCATCCTCAAGAAGCTGGTTTTCAAGAATGGCGAACGGTGGATCATGTATTCAAAACATTTGGTCGCTTATCAGGACTCACTTCAGTACAGCTAGAACAACGTACTCAGGAAATTTTAGAATTAATAAATTTATCCGATGTACGATATAAGAAAATTGTTCACTTATCGGGAGGTATGTTTCAAAAATTAAGATTAGGTCAAGCTTTACTTCATGAACCTCAGATTTTAGTGTTAGATGAGCCATTATCAGGTCTAGATCCAAATATGAGATTCCAGTTCAAAAAAATCATAAAAAAACTCGGAAAGAGTGACATTACTATTTTATTTTCATCACACATATTAAGTGATGTTCAAGATGTTGCCGATAAAATAGGTATATTAAATAAGGGTAAAATTTTAACTATTGGTAGCCCAGAAGAGCTTCAAAATAGTTTTCATATAGGAAATATATTAGAAATTATAGTTGCTGAAAATACTCCTCTATGTAAAAACTTAGAGGATTTAAATAATATTGAATATGTTGAAAATGTCAAATCTAATAAGCAATTAATTCATTTAAAATCCGATGCTGACATAGATTTGAGTATCTCTAGTATTTTTAACGTGTTAATGGAGCAAAGATGTAAATTACGTACTTTTAATCTGGTAAAACCCAGTTTAGAAGAAGTATATTTAAAGTATGTTGGAGGTAAAACTGATTGAGTTTATTACTACTCTTCCTTGATGAATTAAAGGGATATGCAAAATCGAAAGTTATGATCGTACTCTGGTTTGGGTTACCGTTATTATCTTTTCTTATTCAATTTATTAGCCCTAATGAATTAGAAGGAATGCCAATTTCATTTTTAGTCTCTCTTGTTGTTTCAAGTATAGGAGGAACGCTTTCTGCGATAATGTTAAGTACTTCAATTGTTAGTGAAAAAAATCGTCATGTTTATGAACTTTTTTTAATTAGACCAGTAAGGCGTAGCAGCTTAATATTAGCAAAATATTTAGCTGTTTATTTATGTTTAGTTATCGCTGTTTCAATATCTCTTGTTATCGGTCTTATTATTGATTCTATTACTGGTGATTTGATTGAAAATTACTTAGATATTACATTTGAATCTTTAATAATAGGGATTTCTTCGATGTCAATTACCTGTTCGATCGGAATTTTCTTTGGTGTTGTAATTTCTTCTGTACCTGTAGCTGCAATTTTATCAGTTTATTTAGGAAGCCAATTATCTACGATTATTATTTTACCAACAGCCTTTTTTGAGATTTTAGATCCAATTATACTAGCTTTATCGCTCGGAATAACAATAACTATTGCCGTGATGAGTATTAATATAATATTATTTAACAAACAGCAATTTTAAGATAAATATTTCTTCTATTTATTTCAATTTGATAAAAGAAGATAGATCTGTAATTAAAACTATAGTTTCTCTTTGCTGTTACTAGAAAATTTTCGAAAAGCAAATATAATTCTTTGAATAACAGTTATATTTGTTCCAATTGCCAAAATTATCATCGTCCACCAGAGAGCAGTTGAGAACCAAATTTGCACAATTGCCCCAATAAATAAAATTGGTACACGATCTGTACGTTCTATTATTCCAACGCCATATAAATTATCAACACCTAAAGCCTCAATCTTAGCGCGAGTATATGACGTTAAAAACGCTCCAATAAGAACAATCAACCCAATTTCTATTGTTGTGTATCCTCCTAGAATAACTCCAATAAATAAAAAAAAGTCCCCAATTCTATCTAATGTTGAATCTAAAAATCCTCCCAGTGTGGTAGGTCCTTGAAGTCGTGCCACCACTCCATCTAATTGATCAAAGAATTCAGTTATAAAGAGAAAAACAATTATTATTATTAGAAATTGAAATATAAAACCAAAAAAAGTAATTATAGCTGAAATTAAACCAAATAATGTAAAATAATTAGCTGGAACTTTCACTAACTTTTTACCTAAAGGGAATAAAAGTTTTGCTGAAAATTTTTTTACTTGTAAGAGCATAGCAAATTAATTTTTGTTTTATAAGTATTATTCATTAAAAAAAAAAAGGTTAATTAAAATCCATAAATAGGGTAAAATTTATCTTCAGCATATTTAAAGAAGTAGTTAGGGTTTAAATCTTCACCAGTTATTTTTTTTATTAATTCAGAAGCTCTGTAAATTTTTCCATATCGGTATACATTTTCTTTCAAATAGTTTAGTAGATTAGAAAATTCTCCTTTCTTAAAGTCTTGGGGTAAATTAGGATTATCTTTTAATACCTTCTGATAAATTTGTGCTCCATAAAGGTTTCCGAGCGCATATGTAGGGAAATACCCATATCCCCCTATCCAATGAGGATCTTGAAGAACGCCTTCTTTATCATTAGGTGGAACGATACCAAACAGATCTTCAAATTTAGAATTCCAAATTTGGGGTAACTCATCTATTTGAAGGTTTTCCTCAATCATCATCTTCTCTAATTCAAATCTTAAAATAATATGCAATCCATAAGTAACCTCATCTGCCTCAACTCTTATAAATGAAGGCTGAACTACATTTAAAGATCGATAAAATTCTTCCCTTGGATAATCTTTTAAATTTTCTGGAAAAGATTTTTGAAATATTGGATACCAGTATACCCAAAATTCTCTACTACGTCCTACAATATTCTCCCAGAGCCTAGATTGGGACTCATGAATTCCCATAGAACAACCATCAGCTAAAAATGTGTTATGAATTTCCTTACTAAATCCCATCTCATAAAGAGCATGCCCACATTCATGAATTGTCCCAAAAATACATGCAGGAAGAAAATCTTCCCATATTCTAGTTGTAATTCGAGTATCTATCGATGATATTGAAGCAGTAAAAGGATGTGTAGATTTATCTTGTCTTCCAATGTTGAAATCAAAATTTAATTTCTTTATAATTTCAACACTAAGTTCCCACTGCTTATTAGGATCATAGTGTCTCTTTAAAATTGATTGATCAGGTTTATCCGAAGAAGTATTTAATTTTTTTACTATTTTCACTATGCTTGATTTCATTTCATTAAAGATTTTTGCAACCCAATCATAGGTAGCTCCTGGTTCAAATAGATCTATTAACGTGGAGTATAAGGTTGGTCCAGTGTCTAATTTTTCAGCGAATTCTATTCGTAATTTAACCATTTTTTCAAGATACGGTTTAAATCTAGGAAAATCACTATTTTCCCTTGCTTTTTCCCATTCGATGTAACCTAATGCTCCTGTTTTAGTAATTTCAGCAATTAATTCGTCAGGAATTTTAATAGCATGCTCATATTCTCTTTTAGCTTCTCTTATCAAAGCTAAATCAATATCATTTAAGTTATCTAATTTTTCAGCGTTCTTTATTAATTCACCTGTTTTATCAGATTTTATTTTTGTATGAATTAGTTTTCTTGTAAATTGTCGCTGCTCAGCTCTTCCTTTAATCGACCCCTTAGGCATATTTACACTCTGATCCCAGCCTAAAAGCTCGTCAATATATTGTATTTTTCTTATCTCGTTGAAATGAGACCAAAGTTCTTTCATTGCATCCATAATTAAATCCTTTTTTTAAATTTGTTTCAAATATGTTTTGAAAATGCTAGTTATCTTTTTACAAAAAAGTTTTGGTTTTGTTATTAAGAAAATTATTAGTTCTTATAGAAAAATAATAAAAAAAAGGTATTAAGAAATAAAAAAAAATTAGAAATTTATAGTCCATAAATAGGCTTGTATTTCTTCTCAAGGTATTCCATAAAATAATCAGGATTTAAGTCTTCATCTGTTACTCTTTTTATTAGGTCATTAGCTCTGTAAATACTTCCATACTGATGTATTTCTTCTCTTAAGTAGTTTAGTAAATTTGAAAATTCACCTTTCTTATAATCCTCAGGTAAGTGTGGCATCTTTTTTAGGACTCTATCATAGATCTGAGCACAGTAGAGATTTCCCAGAAAATAGGTAGGAAAATATCCTATATATCCACTGCCCCAATGAGTATCTTGTAATACACCTAATGCATCATTTGGAGGAACAATTCCTAATAGCTCTTCAAATCTAGAATTCCATATTTCTGGTAGTTCATTTACGCCAATATTACCATCAATGAGATCTTTTTCAATTTCAAATCTCAATATAATATGTAAACCGTATGTTACCTCATCTGCCTCTACTCGTATAAATGATGGATGAACATAATTAACAGCTCTATGAAAATCTTCCAGAGGATAATCTTTTAAATGTTCAGGAAAATATTTTTGAAAAGTTGGGTACCAATATATCCAAAATTCTTTACTTCTTCCAACAATGTTTTCCCACATTCTTGATTGAGATTCATGTATCCCCATTGAAGTACCCGTACATAAAATAGTATCATGTAATTCTTTCACTATACCCATTTCATAAAGAGCATGACCACATTCATGTATAGTGCCTGTGATACATGCTGGAAAGGGTTCTGTAGTTCTAGTAGTTATTCTTACATCTAATGAACCTAAGGATGTGGTAAAAGGGTGTGTCGATCTATCTTGTCGCCCGCTTTCAAAATCATAATTTAACTTTTTAAGAATTTCATAACTTAATTCATATTGTTTATCTGGATCAAATTTTTTATCAAATATAGCATTATTGGGTTTATTAGGAGCAGAATCTAATGTTTTGACAAAATTAATTAATTTTGGTTTTATTGGGTTAAAAATATTAGCAATCCAATCATACGTAGCACCAGGTTCATACAAATCAATTAAAGTAGAATATAAATCGGGGTGAGTCTCAAGTTTTGCTGCTTTTTCTCTTTGTAATTCTAAAGTTTTTTCTAATAAAGGAATAAATGATTTGAAATCATTATTTCTCCTTGCATTTTGCCATGTTTGTTGTGCTAATGCCGCAGTTTTTTGGATTTCTACAACCAATGCTTCTGGTAATTTTGTTTCTTGATCATAAGCTCTCTTTGCTTCTCTTAACATTGCTCTATCAATATCATTGAGATCTTGAAATTTTTCTGCTTGTTTGATTATTTTTCCTGTCTTTTCTGATACTAATCTGGTGTGAATAAGTTTTGTTATAAGAGCCATTTGTTCTGATCTTCCTTCTATATTTTTATATCCCATCATGTTAACTTGGTGATCCCATCCCAACAATGCAAGTATATAATTCAATCTCATGATTTCGCTAAAATAATCTCTAAGCTCTTTCATTACACTCATTTTTAATACACGTTTATAACAATTTTATAAGTTGATTTATTAAAATCGTTTAGTTTAAACAACAAAATATGTCTAATAAAGTATTGAATATTCAATTGTTTTAATAGAAGTGTATTATGAACTTTTATTGAACTAACGACACCAAGTTAAGAATCTTCTCTATTGGGATAATTGTTCTTGCTTGACAAAAAAATCTGCTGCTAATTCAATATCATCAATTGTTATAGGCCTTCCTAGCGATTTTCCTAATTCTGTTATCAAGTTTTCACATAATTTTAGACTAAGAGAACTTCCTTTCTGAATTATAATTTTTTGTAACTCTTTAGTAAAATCAACAACTAATGGTTTTTTTATATCGTCTTTTATCTCTTCATGAGCTCCAAATAACTCCATTGGCATTTTAGCTTTAGGTTTTGTAGAACCATTAGATATTTCAGGTTGTAATTCTTTTTTTACCTTTTTTTGACCTGAAATTGGTTTTATAATTTTCAACTGAGTTTTTTGAGTTTCAAGATGTTTTATTTCTTTTTCTGTATCAAGTTTTTGAAAAGATACTAATCCTTTTACAGATTCTGAGGGTGCAGCTAATTTCTCTTTAGACAAAAGTTCTGTTTCTAAAGGTTGAATTGAATCTGCTGCACCTGGAAGAGGTTTTACTGTAACTTTTCGTGTAAACATTAAAGGTTTTGCAATTTCAAACTCTTTCTCTTTCACTACCTCTTTCCTTTTTTCAATTTCTTTTTGAATTTTAAGATTTAAGTTATCAATTTTCTGTTCTAAAGCTTTTGTAAATATAATGTTTTGATAAGATTTGCTAGTATTTAGTAATTCCTTGTATTTCGTTAAAGCTTCAATTTTTTTTCCTTCTAAAACTAGGTTATCTGTTTGTTTTATTAATTCAGCAAAATCAGAAGGTATTTTCTTCTTTAAATTTAACGTTTTCATGATGAGTTGATGAATATCTGATTTTGCATCAGGTGCATTTAGAGATATTTCTTCGATTTCAGGGATACTTAACTCATTTTTTATCCTTTTTATATCTGCATCTTCTATTAAATCTCTTTTATTTCCAATAATTAGTAATTTAGAATATTTACTTTCTAATTTATGGAGTTTCAAGAAATGGTCCATCATTTTTAAATTATAATTTGCTAAATTAAACAGAAGGATAACTAAATCAGAGCCGCGTATAAATTTTGACCATAAAAGAGAGAAATTATCTCTTAGCTGAAAATCCCAAAGATCAAAACAAATACTATCTATTTCAAAAGTTGATGTTTTTGCAAAATCCATATGGATTTTTTCTTCACCACTTCTTAGTATATTATAAAGCGTCGTTTTTCCCGCATATTCCGGTCCAATTATCACAATTTTTGAATGCAGATCTTTTTGTACTTGATTTAAAAATTCGTTAAATTCCTCAGTGGCAGTACCAGCTTCATTTGCTTTTGAAGGAATTGGAAATAATTCAATAAATTTCTCAATTGTTTTTAAGATCACATCATTAATATATTGAAGCGAATCAACTAGATCTGTTATGAATAAAAAATATAAATTACCAGATGCTCTATGAAATATTTGAAAATCTGTTAAATTCCTTTGAAAAGTTTTTCCTGGCATTGGCATATTGATATATTTTTGTATGATCTTTTTTACATTATTTAATTCATCGCTTCCAAGAGCCGTGGCATAATCTTTAATAAATACAAGTTCTGATTGTAGAAAAATATGAATTTGTCTCAACATATTCTTTTGAACCTAATTGAATTGATAGGAAATGTTTATTTTTATAAGAAAAGAAGAAATGTTTATTAATAATTTTTTAGAATTAATTAACAATAAAATTCTCCTATAGTAATAATTTAGAAAAAGAATAAAAATTATTAGATTTTAATAATTCTTGTTTCATAGAATAACTCGAAACTTCCTAAATCTTACCTAATTGAAAATTAAAGAAAAATAAAAAAATTGTTTAAAAAGTTATCTAAATGCCTTTAAATGAAGAACATATTTTAAAGTATTTAACCAATGAGTCAGATGCTAAATCCAAATCAGAATTAATTGATCTATTGAAGACTCGAATAGATAAATTATGTTTTGAGGAATGTGAGCGAGATAGAATAGCATGTACTTTACAACCAAAATGCTCAAGAAGATTCTTGCTTAAATTGAGGATTAAAGAGGGACTCACTATTGAAGATTTACCTAAATTTTGTTATAGCGTCCATAAAGGAGTTATAGAAAGATATTTTAGAAACAAGACTGTAATTTATAGACCATACGATAGTTACCTATATTTAATTGATTTCTTGGACGTTTTCTTTCATGGGGATTATCGTAAATTAAATAAATTTATTTCATTTAATAAATGGGATGAGGTATTTAAAATATTTGATGATAGGATCCATAATAGGAATGAAAATTTTGACTATTTATTAAGAGACGATAATTTAATTTTTAAATTCGAAGACCGTCTACATATTGTTTTTTTAGAAGAAAAATATGTTCTTTGTAATGCTAATCGTGAAAACATTGCAAGTCTTGAATTACTATATGGTATATGTAAATTATATGCTGCAATATATTTTTCTGAAGTAAAATTGACATATATGACCTCTAAACATGTAGAAATTACTCTTAAAGTACCTGCTGATGTTTTAACAGGAATTTCAAGAGAACCCACTCATACTAAAAATTCAAAAGCAGACCAATATTTTTGGAATACTTTTTGGGAAGATCTGAATGCTTTAACTCAATATTGTGATCAAATTAATTTAAATACAGATAAAAATCAAAATTTAGAAATAATATTATATATTAGTCTTTTAACTAATAATTATAATGAAGAAGGGCAAAAATCAAGATTAAGATTTAGAGATTTAAGATTAATTTTTAATTTTATAACTCGAATTTATACGGATTATTATATAATTACTTTGGGTGTTAATGAATGAATGATGATAAAATAGAACCTATAGAAATTAGTCAGATAAAAGATTTTGTAAATGATGGTAGATTTGATGATGCGGTGCAAATTATTGCACTGTACATTGGAGATGCAACTGAAGAAAAATATTTAGATAGGCTTGAAGATATAATTGAAACTCTTTTAACTTTACACGGGGGGCGTACTGTATTACGTTTCTTGATTGAGAACCTCATTATTGATATACCTTCTTTACTAGAAAGTCTATCAAAGAAGGATTCCGTGTTAAGATATACATTTTTATTACTATTAAAAACAATTTGTGAGAAAGAATGCGATCTTTTTCTTCCTTATAGTGAAGATTTATTGAATTCTGAAGATCCTAATGTCCGAGAAGCTGCTTTACAATTATTAATCTATATGGCGGGAGGAGAAGCAACTATCGATGATGAAGTGCTTATAAAGGTTGTGCTAATAAGATTGTCTGATGATAAAGAGTTCATCATTGAAAAAGCTATTCAAGTGCTAAAAGCAATAGGACAAAGATCTCCTAGATTAATAACGAAAATTCTAACTGAATATGCGAAAGAAATTTCCGATATCCCGGAAAATGAAGATATAAAAGAATCTATAGATCAAATTTTAAAATCTATTGTTTCTGTTGATAAAATTGAAGCGATTGTAGAAGAAGAAATTATAAAAAAAGAAACTTCAGAAGATGAAATTGAGAAATTAGAATTAAGACAAGAAGAAAAAAAAGAAATTTCTTTGGAAAAAGAAGAATCTGAAATATTAAATAAAGAATTTGAGTTAAAAAAGAAAGAATTGGAAATTAAAAAAAGGAAATTAGAATTAGTAGAAAAAGAAAAGGAGATTGAAGAAAAAGTAATACAAAAGAAAGAAGAAGTCCTTAAACTTAAAGAAGAAATCTTAGAAAAAGAAAGTGAAATTGGAGATCAACCCGAAAAGAAAATTCCTAAAAAATTAAAGAAAAAAGAAGAAGAAATTAAGGATAAAGAGATTGAATTAAAAAAGAAAGACTTAGAAATCAAGAAAAAAAAATTAGAGATTGAAGAAAAAGAGAAAGAATTAGAAGAAAAAGAAATTTTGGAAAGGGAAAAGACTTTAAAATTAAAAGAAGAGCTAATGGAAAAAGAAAAGGAGTTGTCTCAAGTTGAATTGGAATTAAAGCAAAAATCTATCGAACAAAAAGAACAGAAAATTAAAGATGATGAAAGGAAGAGAGTTGAAGAAGAATTAAAAAAAGATGCACAAAAAGAGGAAGAAAACAAAGAAGATTAATCCTTTTCCTCTTCTTCTTCAAAATCTATACTTGATTCGGATTTACTCTCAATAGGAGTAGTATGTAATCTTCTGACTATTTTTCTTATTTCCTCAATTTTCATACTTTCGGGAGGTAAACTTAGCTGAATTTCTTTTGCAAGATTATATGCGAGTTCGATATATTGTAAATCTTCAAGAAATTCAACAATTTGAATTTGATAATCTGTATCAACCCCCTTCCCGTATTCTAAAAGCTTTTCTT
>JABXKB010000271.1 GCA_013375485.1 Promethearchaeota archaeon
AGGAAGATTAATGTTCCTACTTTAATACTTCATGGGAAAGAAGATGTCGTTGTCCCGCCTGAAAATGCTGAAATACTCGCAAAAAGAATACCTGGAGCAAAACTGGTTATGTTAGATAATGTTGCTCATTTTCTCTTTTACCCAGATCCCACAACTGTAGTTAATAAAATAACTGAGTTTTTAACTGAGAAAATTGAAATTGAAGCATTATAACTAAAATATTTTTTTTTTAATATCATTTCCAAGTGATATTATTCCTTATTTGAATAAGAATGAAAAAATAAAAAATATAAAAAAAATTTTAATATTGTTTCTTACCAAGTAGCTCTCTCGCTACAATCATCTTCATTACTTCTTTTGTTCCTTCTGCAAGTGAAAATGATCTAACAGCTCTCCATGCAGCTTGATCAAGGCATTCTCGTGAATATCCAAAAGCACCTTGCCATTGCATGACATCATTTATAGCTTCACAAGCCCAATCTGAGCAAAACATCTTCGCTTGAGCCACAATATTGCTTGTTTCAAACCGACTTACCTTGCCTTCTTGTTCTAAATCAATAGTCTTTAATGCCTTATAACCCAAATCCCTTAACATATTCAATTTTGTATAATGTTCAGCTAGTCTAAAGTTTATTTCTTGATATTCTGCTAAAGGTTTTCCAAATGATTTTCTTTCTTTAATATAACTCATTCCGTTTTCTAATGATTTTAAGCCAGCGGATGCGCAAATAACAGAAATTAGTGCCCTTGCATATTCATATCCTTCATGGAGTATATAGAATCCCTTGTTTTCTTCTCCTAATATATAATGTTTAGGGATTTTTACATTATCTATAGCGAAACCACCACATGAAATCCCCTCCCTACCTAAATCGTTAATATAAGTAGGGGTGATTCCTTCCGCTGTTAATGGTAAATAAAATGTAGTCATCCCTCTTGTCCCACGTTCAGGAGTTTGATGGGCAATTGTGATATGTCCGCCCCCATGTGTTGCTGCTTCTCTTACTCCACTAATATACATTTTTTCACCGTTCACAACAAATCCATCACTATCTGGCTTTATAGTTGTCTTAGTGGCGCCTACATCAGAACCAGCATCACTTTCAGTTGTAGCTATTCCAAGGAACCATTCTCCTGAGACAGTTTTTGGAAAAATTTCTTGCTTTGCTTCTTCTGTTCCATATTTATTTAAAAGAAAGCCCCATGATGCTGGAACCAAGTAATATACACATGTAGAACCAGTGCAATCTGCTTTTGCTAATTCTTCTGCAATAACACCAGCACTTACAGCATCTAATCCCGGACTACCGTATTTTTCATCTGCAGTACAAGTCATAAGTCCTAATTCTGCCATTCCTTTGACGACATCTCTCGGAATTTCCTTAGTTTCTTCCATTTGAAGAGCAATTGGTGCGATTTTACTCTGAGCGAATTCTCTAACGGACTCTCTAATCATTTCTTGTTCTTCAGTAAATTTAATACTCATAATTTTTACCATATTGATAATAATTAAACTCTATGACTTCTAATTACAAAAAATTCTTAAGTTTTATTATTCAAATAAAAATTCAAGTTGTCTGGGAAAAAAATGGGACGTAATATTTAAGGAATGGTTATTTTTTACTACCTTTCAACTATCGTAAATCCAGTTTTTTCCAAAATATTTACAGCTTCTTCTATTATCGTGTCTTCCACGCGTAAAATAAGCATCGATTCATTTTTTACTAAAGTAGAATAAAAATAATCAATATTAATATTATTGTCCCCCAAGGTTTTTGGTATTTCATATAGCGCATTAGGATGATCATTCAACCTTACAGCAATTACCTCTGTGGTAGATAAGAGAAAATCTTTTTCTTCCAATATGTTAATGCATTTTTCTTGATTATCTACTAAAATCAAAATAAGTCCGTATTCACTTGTTTTAGCCACTGTTAAAGCTCTTATAAAAATCTTATTATCCATTAAGAGTTTAATAAAATTAGCAAGTTCGCCGGGCCTATCTTCTAAATATACACTAAGTTGAATCATTTTTAACAAATTTTTATTAAGTGAATCAATGTTAAATTTTAATATTCCCTTTTTTTTAAACTTAGTAAGAAAATTATTATGAATAAACGGTTTTAATTTAAATTGATGCTCAAGGATTTTTACGATAAACATAGAAATTTTTCTTTTAGAACATTAACAGAATATTATATATCTCCTGGAATAAGATGTAAGTTTAATATTTTGAAAGATAATATTAATACTAAAAGAAAATTCTTCCGGGGAATTGATCTTGGTTCATCTGGAAATTCTATTCTCAATTTTTTAGATAATATTAAACATAAATCTTTCTTCGATATTGCTAATCTTCCATTAAAACAATATATAGATGAAAATACATTGCATCCCTTATGTGGTGATCTAGTAACATTGCCTTATAGAGCAGAATCTTTTGATTTTGTGAGCGCTCTTGATGTTTTAGAGCATATTAAAGATGATGAGTTAGCAATATCAGAAATAAGTAGGATTCTGAAGAAAAATGGTATAGTTGTAATTACAGTGCCTCACAGAATGAAGTATTACACAAACCAAGATAAACTAATAGGTCATTACAGAAGATATGATATAGACCAAATTATTTCCAATTTCAATAAATTTAATCTAAGGAATCTAAAAACTTTTGGTGTATATGGCAGATTGATGAAAATAGCAGATATTCAATCCATGAATCCGAAAAAAATAGAAGAGAATCTTATAAACTTGAGAAATAAATACGAATCCAATATTGCATTCAGAAAGTTTTGGAATATTATAATCAAAATTCTTTCTAAATTTATGAAAATTGATGCGAAATATAATTCAAAAAAGAGTATCAGAAATATGGGCTTAATTTTTATAAAAGAGTGATAATATTTTGGATATTATTTTAAGAGCTTTCTCTCTTCATTTTTTCAAATAGTTTTTTATATTCTTCGATATATTTCTCATTGTTAGTTTCTTCAATCTTTTTGAGAAGCTCAACTGACTTAGTTAGAATCTCAGATTGTTGTTTGATTTTATCATAGTATATTTTCTTTTTTTCTTGTAATTTTTCTAATTCTAATTGACTTTCATATTCTTTAATAGAAGTCTTGATTTCTTTCTGAGATTCAACTACAGAGGATACTAATTTTTTTTTTCTTTGTTCTAATTTTAAGCAGTTTTCACAAACAATTTCTTCATTATTTTCTTGTTTTCTTAGTTTTTCTCCCTTCTGCATCATAAAAGGATTTTTGCAACGATCACATGCTACTAATTCAAGTACTAATTTGTCAGCATTAGAATCGGGCATATTTAAGAGAGAAATGAATTTTAATTTATATTAATTTAGGTATAATTATAATCTTGTCTTATTAATTTATTTTTATTCTAATTAGTTCTTAGTTTTTAGAAAACTAATAATAGCTTAAGGGATTTCACATTATATGGATACTGTTGCAGTCATATTATTATTAATCTCTGGAGTTCTATTTGGTATAATAAGCACTATAGCGGGTATTGGAGGTGGCGTGTTTTTTGTGAGCCTTATGGTTCTACTTTTTCTTATTCCTATAAATGTAGCTGTTGATACTTCTGCTTTCATAATATTAATCTCTTCTGGGGCAGGATTTATTACATATTTTAAACAAGAAAGACTTCATATTAAACCAGTTATCATTTTTGCTTCATTTTCGATTTTAGGAAGCTTTGTGAGTACTATATTATTCACCTTCATTAATTTAGATGCAACTTTTTTAAAAATTTTATTTGCAACCACAATACTGATAGCTGGAGTAAATATGATATATAAAGCAATTATTTCTAGAAGATTTAATCCTTCTCAAGAAGAATTTGAGAAGAATTTTGTATTAATTAATCATGACTATAAAACTAATTTGAAAAAATCTATACCTTTATTTTTTTTAGCAGGTTTTGCTGCTAATTTATTAGGTATTGGGGGAGGTATTATCAATACTCCTGCTCTTCATATTATTCTTCAATATCCTATTCATAATGCCACTGCAATTTCCACAGGTATAATATTTTTTACAGCAATTTATAATACTCTTGCTAAAAGTATTTTAGGTCAAATAGATTATTTGATTGGGATTTTAATTGGGATAGGGGCTATTTTAGGCTCTGTTATTGGGGCAAAAATTTCTGGAAAAATACCGAAACGCCAATTACAATTCTTAGTTGCAATAGTTTTGATTATATTAGCGATTAGAATGTTTTTTTAAGAGGAAGAATGAGATTACTAATTAAAAAGTTTAATTAAACTTCTTATGTTTATGTTTTAATTCAAAATACGTTTTATCTCTTAGAATATCGGCATGTATGTCTTCTAAATATTGGTTTTGTAACAATCTTTCGAAAAATATCAGTATTGAATCATAGTATTCTTTAATAAAAGTATCTGTTTGAGAGAATTCAAAAGACATATCTTTTATAAAATCAAAATCAAATTTAATATCAACTTCTCTCGTCATTTCGATTTTTCTTTTTAATCTTTTATCGTGATAATTAGTCCATATCGTTTCATATATGAAGTAATAAATAAATTGAATTGTCTCTGTAGCAATTCCCAGAGAAAAAGCAAGAACTACATTTCCTGTAATTATTAAAGCAACTAACATTCCAAGTAGAATTGTTATTATCCTGTATATGATGCTTTTTATGAGACTTTCTTTTATAGTTTCTTTATTTTCAATTAATTTCTCTTTCCAATTCATTTGAACATTCTAGAAATAAATCAATTATTTATTGTTATTGAATCCATACGAATTTATTTAGCAATTGTATTAATTGTATTGTCAAATAGAATGTATTTTTAAGCTTTAATTATTAAAAATTTATAAATTTTAAAACTTAAATTTAATTTATATAGTTTTAAGATATTAAATTTCTAACCCATATTAAATTTATAAAATGTTGGAAGAATAATGGTAAAAGTTAAAGATCTTGAGAAACTTATAGATGATTTTATGGTTGAACCTAGTGAGAAGTTTAAAACAATAAAACGTTATCTTCTGAGTGAATTTGATTGGAAAGTAGATCCTCTTAAGAAATCTGAATTTATAATTAGAGGGATTCCGATAGAAGATAATAGGAAATTAAGCGATATTTTAAATGCTTTTTTACCGGATGAAGTAATTACTCTTAAAGAAGTTTAACTATTCCCGTTTTTCATATCTGTTTTTAATTATAATTGTTATTTTATCTACAAAAAGAATAAATTGGTGAAAGAAATTTCAGGAACAGATCAGAATAAAAATGAAATTTCAATGAAGGATCAAATGAAAAAATTTCTGATAAAAAGCCTTTATGGATTTCTCACTGTTCTTATGTTTGGATTAGGAAGAAGAGTAGGAATTTTAGATTATCTTCAAGAAAAAGCTAAAAGTGAATATAACACTGACAAAGTATCTTCAGTTACTTTTACAATTGAGGAAGTTTCTGAAAAATTAAACCTAGAACGAAATTATGTAGATGCTTGGACACACACTGCTCTTGAATGTGGTTTATTGGAAATCGATGATTCTTGTGAAAGATGTTTGAGAACTGCTCCATATGTATATGATTTATTAATCAATCGTAATCAACCCGCTTATGTTGGTGATCCATTAGGCGCATTTTATTATCTCGCATCTTACCAAGATTTAATTCTTGATGCTTTTAAAAAGGATGGTAATGTACCCAATTTTGAATTTACTGATGAAGTAATTCATGATATAAATCGAATGAGTGCAAGATTTGGCACATTAATAGAGAGGATATTCTCTACTAATTTTAAAAACTTTTGTGAGAAGTTGCATAATCAAGGCACAATCTTGGCTGCAGGATGTGGATATGGCTACAATCTTCAAGTGTGGGCAAAAAAATATGATAAAGCTCGTTTTGTTGGTATAGATATTGATCCTACAGCAATATCTCATGCAAAAAATATGGTAGAACAAAATAAATGGAAAGATCGGATTGAAATCTTTCAAAGCCAAATCAATGAATATGCTAAAAAGACTGAAAAGAAATTTGATTTGATTTTATTAAATCAAGTTCTCCATGAGATGGATCATGATATAAATTATAGATTAAGTGTTTTCAATAGTTTGTGTTCTTTATTAAAAAATGATGGAATTTTACTAGTTGGAGAGAGTATGATTCCCGAAACTTTCGCACCAAGTCAAAAATTATTACTTTTTGATGTTTTACATAAATTTCTTGAAGCTCGATTTGCAAATTTTTATAATGAAAAAACATTTCGAGAGTTTATTGACTCAACACCCTTTACAAGGACAGAATTTATCAAAGAGGGTGGGAATAGTATATGGGTAATTAGAAAGTGAAAAATTGATATAGAAATCTCATCAGTTTAACTATTTCTTCACTTTTGCTTCTTTTATAAATAAATTTATTAAGTATAAAACGAAAGATTTGATCAATAAGAAAAATATTCTATATAGGGCAACTTAATTAGATCCTAACTTAAGAATATAAATTCATTCTTTATTGTCTCATATGACTGAAATAACACAAGAAGAAGA
>JABXKB010000272.1 GCA_013375485.1 Promethearchaeota archaeon
AGTGCTTTAGTTCCTTTCCTTACTAGCGAACATAATCCAAGCGGAGAACCCCATACTATAAAATGGTATAATAGGTTCAAATTAAGTAAAGAAGCAATAGCAGAAGGAAGAATCCCCGTTCCAATGTGGTGGGATAAAAATATCCGATTGGATTATATAAGGGAATTAAAGACTAATGGATTGAAGAATTATATAAAACTAATTCGAGACCCTCCATAAATTTAAATTAATATTTTACATTATAACGATATAATTAAAGATGGAAATTTTAGAATAAAGGCTGATTTAATATGATGTCAAATAATGTTAACCCTAAGTATCCAAGGGAATTTGACTTTTTAGTTCAGGATATTTTATATATATTAGATTTAGAATCTCATTCCGAATATCAGCAAGATGAGTATGATGTTGAAGAGAAACTAGCTTTTCATGGTTTAAATTCATTAAATATTCAATCGTTTGAAAATCTAGCTTGTATTCTTAAATTCGCTAAAGATTTGATTGGTTTCTATGAAGAAAAGTATTGTAAATATCCAGAAGGTTATTTTTTCTATAAGGACACCGTTAAAAAAATGAAAGAGTATGTTAAGGTTTTAGATGCTTATCATAAATCAAAAAAACGCACAAAAAAGTAAAAAAAAATGATCTACTTATAGTTTTCGTTTACCGAATATTATTATTATTCAAAACAAGAAAAAAAAAAAATTAGTTAAAAACCTATAACAATCAGATTGCTTAAATTAAATTGATAGCAATCTTCATATCGGCTTGAGTAACCTTCTTGCGACCTGAATGCTTGGCGATATCTAGCCAACTTATAATTTAAGTTTAGCGTCTAGTGCACAACCAGTCAGGGTTTTCGCGTATTCCTCAAGATAATCCATTAATTTGTCCACTGCAGCACGACTTACGATTTCAGCACCTGCTTTTTTCATAAGTGCGCGCAAAGGACTCCATGCGAATGCGGCCATGATTTTATTCCTCCACGATTTTTTTTTGGTTAATTTCCCATACTTTTTACAAGTTTGGGTTAAACTCTTTAATCTTTAATTTTTTATTAAAAATGTAAAGTATTTAATGTTAAATTGGTATTACTCCTATATAAATGTGTTGGTAGATTATGGGCATCCGAGTAATTAGTTCTCCCCATTTTCGTCGACAAAAAAAATTTGAATTTTTGTAGCAATATTTTTTTAGTAGTGAATTCTGATCACTAAAAATGATCAAATATTGACTTCGGTTGGTGATGTTTGTCTTTATCACTATGCAACTTCATATTAAACTTGTTAAGATCATTGACGGGTACATTGAAGATATTCTTGTTAGTAAAAGATAGGATAGCAAATAATATGAGATTTCAAATATTTAGTGTTTTTGAGGTATTTAATATAAATCAAAAAAATTCTATTTAAAAACAATTGCTATACGAAACTGATTTCAAAACAATTCAATTAATAAAGAATATATTAACCTATGAGGCTTATAGAGCGATGTTTTCCAAGAATTGAAGATTTAATACCGTAAAAATTGTTTAGATAATAATCTTGATGCAAGGAGCATAGATAGAAGGCGATTTTTAAGGTATAAAGACATTTAATTCTTTTATTTTGAATAATCCATATTATTTTTTTTAGGAGGGGGCACCACGGGGGAGGGAGGTTAAATATTTAAGAATAACTATACATGCGAGTACTTAAGTATTTATATTAATCTGATTCTCTCCTAAATATTAAATCTTAGGAAACTTACTTTATCTTAAGATAAAAAGAAAGTGTATTTATAATTATTATGAAAAAATATTACTCTATACCACTTGAAGATGAGGAAGCTCAAGCTTTATTAGATATTTCTCGTTTAATGGATGATAAACCTGTTATGTCTGTTCTATTTTCCGATGATATTGACTCAGCATTAGAAAAAGTCGATTTTGGTGCTACATTCTGGTATCATAATAATCACGTTATTGGACTAAGTTTTTTGAACTCAAAATTCAAACACTTACCAGAAAGTATTGGAAATTTGTCTTATTTACGTTTTATTTTTATCGAGGATGGACCATTTCAAGATATACCTATTAATTTTAAAAAATTACATAATTTGGAACGTTTAATATTAATTAACAATCCCGAGAATGAGTTTTTTGTCAATTTAGACTTTCCTGATATTTTTGGACATCTTTTTAATCTCAAAATCCTTGTTATCTATGGTCTTTTTAATGTTTATATTCCTCTTTCCTTTTTAGAATTAAAAAAACTAGAAGAATTACATTTTGAATTATGTTTTTTTTCATCAAATCGATCAAAGTTTATGATAAACTATGATGTAAAAGATCCTTATCTTGTTGAAAATCCTATACACGAATTACCGAAGGAATTTGGAAATTTAAAAATGTTAAAAAAAATAGCTCTAATTTATTTAAAAAAAATTAAACTTCCACAATCTATGGTAAACCTTACATCCTTAATAGAATTAGATTTAAATCATTCGGAAGAATTAGATAATATTGAAATTGTATATAATATTAAATCTTTAGCCAAGCTAAATTTATCACATTGCAATGTTGAATCCCTTCCAGAAACTATAAAGAATTTAACAAATTTAAAAGAATTCAATTTATCTCATAATAATTTGAATGAAATTCCGAGTGAAATAAAATATTGTCAAAATTTAGAAAAGTTGTTCTTAAATTGGAACCTTTTTGGAGAATCTATTGAAGATTGGGTTAGTTATATAATTCAATTACCAAGATTAAATCATTTGAGAATTGAAAAAGGCTACTATAAATATATTCCTAAAGAGTTGCTAAATAAAAAAAATTTTAAATTAGAATAATTTTAATAATAATCAATTAATAATTCTATTTTTTTGTTAAAATTCTCTCTACTGAATTATCTGGTTTATACAAATTCCATAGTCTATTAAGTTCTTTATCAATATTTATTTGAAAAGTAGGGTATTTTCTTTTTAATACTTCAAAAAATTTTCTATATTCTTTTATAAATTTCACTCCATCTTTCCAAGTCTGTGGGAAATGATAATCAAATTTTGTATCTAGTAATCCTTCTCCGTCATAATATTCAACTGAAACATCTTTATGTTCACTTTGAAATAAAATATTAACCTGTTCTTCTACCATTCTACAAGTTATACACATTCTTCTATCTGATGATAAATAGATTATTGATTTAGAGTCAATTTCATTGTTGTTTACAAGATCCTCAAGTATTTTTACTTCAGCATGATTATCACTATGTAAACCTAAATTTGGAATTGCAAAATTTGAATCATCATCATAACTATAAACAAGATCTATATCCTCTGATTTAAACATATTTCTTATTTTTTCTCCAATATTATTCCATTTTGAAGATTTTCCATTAGTTTTACCATTTGTTGATATTTTATGCCTAATTATTCCATCTTTAGTTATGTATGTTGCAATAGCTATCGTAAATTCTGAATCTATGTACCCAGATATCTCTTTTCTTATATTAGCCAAAATTTCTTTATGAAAATTTTCATACCATTGATTTGCATCCAATTCATTAAATCTTTGTCTTATCTCGCTTACACTCGCATCTGGATTGTCTATTCCAAGAATTTTTTTGGCTTTTTCTTTTTTATATTCTAATTTTTGATTATCGTCTTGTTTATTATATTCTGAATCATATTTTGTACTGAAAAAGAAATCTTTAGCTTCTTTCCAATTAATATTTTCAGCAACTTTAGTCTTGGTAATTGCACTTGGAGTTTCTGTTCCCCAGGCATACCATGCAGGATCCATCTGATATTGCATACTTTCAAGAGCTGTCCTTACTACTCCAACAGGATCAAGTTGCCATGCATTCCCAACTTCATCAACAATATATTTCTGCTCTGATGGTAGGAACTCATAAACTTTTTCAACAATTTCAGAAGTGAAATCAATTTTATCTTTTTTCACTAAATTTCCTAGTAAATCAGACTTTGAATTGACCTTTTCTGTAGTACGAATAATGCCTAAAATTTTATTATTGATAATTGTTGCTCCTTGGTCTAAGGTCTTACCAATTTCAGTATCTCCTAAAGTCTTACTCATGGAGAATCTACTTGAATCTGAAATTTCACGAACATGTAGTCTTAATTGGAATATTATAGAATCAACGATCCTATGTATTCCTTCGAATAATAAATCCCATTAATTTATAATATTGACGAGTAGATTGATTCCCTTTTGGATATTAAGCAGAGAGATTAAACGAGAAAATTCAGAGAAAAATACATAGATTTGTTTTTATGAATAATAATTACTATGCTCTTGATTTTAGTTTAAAACAAATACTTAAAAAGAACATTGAATATGAAGGAATAGAATTTTATTAGAGAAGACTATTGAGAAAATAACATAAAAAATTGAAGTAAATCCTGGAGATAATTGATTTAAATAGTAATGAAATGTAGATACTTTTTGATTTTTAAAATGTCGAATTTTTTTATAATGACATTACGATGAATATATATAATGACTGAAAAATTTTAATATGGTTGTGTAAAGATGTTTGATAATAATTTTGCTGATGATTGTATTAGAAGTTTAAATTTTACATAGTTATATGACAAGTAATAATCACGAAAAGTCTATTTAATTCGAGATAGGAATTAATCGTCATTTAATCCAAAAATTGAGCCAATTTCGCTAAAATCATCGTTGTGAGTGCAACCTTCGCATTCAGATCCCCCGCCGCAATTTCTTTGGGCTATATTCATATCAATAAGGATATCTCCAAAGGTTCTAAAAGGAACTATATTTCCATGAAACTCCTGTAGATAATTTTTATATGTTTTATCGAAAATTTCTGCAATTCTATGAATTTTAAAATTATTTCCTTCGAGATTGTCGTCGACATCAGTAACAACTACATAGAAAATGTTAGAATCGTTGGGATCTCGATAAAAATGAAAAGCAATTTTTTCAAAGTTTAAAGATTTTATAGAAGTGCCAGTGATTTCCAAGGAAATTTGTTGAATCGCATAAAGATAGCTTGAAATTAAATTGATGTCGTTTCCTAAAGCGTGACATTGACCAAAATTTTGGTCAACCAATGCAATCCCGGCTTTAAAGATGAATATGTTTTGTATCAAAATTATCCCTTTTTCCTAATTTTCAATTATACCTAAACTCAAAATCCAAGATAATGGATTTAAATCTTTATTTTATAAAATATCAAAAAAAAGGAAGTTTAAGCTTTAATTAATCATCGATCATCCTACCATGTCCAGCAGGACATTCTCCGTATGTGCAATCGTAAAAACCGTCGTCGTACTCTACTCTTGCGTTATAATGCTCCCAACAGTATATTTTATCACATTCAGGACAGTAAGCATCCATTCCTTCGTAGCAGAGGTAGTCCTTCATGAATGAATGAACTTCAGCAAGGTTTTCTTTCTTTAAATATTTAAATAACTCACTTGCGAGATTTTTTTTTAACGAACGACTATGCGTAATGCCACTATAAACAAGCGATTCGTGTTCATCGAACCGACCATAGCCTATTTTGCATTCGACAGAATTTTTACCACACACTGAACAGGGTAAGTGATATTCAGAATCAGATACTTTAATAACTCTTTCGAAATGCTTAGTGCTTTTTTTCTCTGGTGTTAATATATCAAATTCATTATAAAAAGCGCTCCAACATTTTTCAAAACTGTTTTCAATTTCCGTTATAAGGTTTAATACTAGCTCTTCTTTAAAAAACTTTAATTCACTAATAATTTTCGCTAACAAACTTCTTGCGTTATGCAAAAAGTTTTTAGATTTGTCAAGAAATTTTAAATTCCCTTTTGATGCACTGTTAAGCATTTCCCATGCAGACACGGTATTGTAGTAAAGTCCCTTTACATCTGAAATCCATAAGTCTTTAGTTACATTATCCAATTTCTTGCGGGAGAGTAAAAAATGTATGATCCCTTCTTTAACATTCTCGAGTTCTTGAATGTAATCTCTAATCTTCCAAATTCTTTCAATTATTTTATCTTTATTTCTTAACTTATCATCACTCAACATGATTATCCCCAAGATTTCTAGAATAACTCACACTAAAAAATGTATTTGAAATCTTTCGAATTAAAATTTTAGGAGAAATCTGATTAAATGTGATGCAAAAGATTAAATTTCGACTATTGTTTCCTTTGTTATTTTATCTGCATAAAAAAAGCGTCCCGATCCCATAACATCTACATGTCTAAATGTTATTTCAAAGAAGTGAATTTGTTGAGAAGGAATATTATATCTTAATTTTAAAGTCTTCAATTGTTGTCTGGAATACGATTCAACTAATTGTGTAATCCTTTTTCCTAATTCAGAAACGATTAATTCCTCATCTGAAGGATAATATTGCTCTGAATCCGCACCGATTGCGACATTACCTTTTTCAAACTTACCTACACTTTTTATGGCTTTTTTTTTATATTTATTAAATAGGGATAAGACAATATCCAACTTACTTATTGGTGCTTCTTCTATTTCTCTTAGGATTTCATAA
>JABXKB010000273.1 GCA_013375485.1 Promethearchaeota archaeon
TAACTGTCCTATAATGAATCTTACAATTGAGGAATCTATCGAAGAAATGAAAAAACTTATAACGGGAGAGAATGAGAGTATACTCTTATCAAAATGTCAAAGTTGCTTTACATGTAATTTTTATTGCCCTGAAAATGCACATCCAGCAAGTCTTATATTAGAAAAATGGAATCTACAATATAAAAAGGAAGGTTTGAGAAAAAGAGGGAAATTTTACATGACACTTTACCCTCATTATCCTAACTTTCGTTCTTATGTTATGAACCATTTGCCTAAAAAAACAAAAGAGCTTGTGGAAAGTTGGGCATCATTGGAACCGTTGAAGGATGATACACTTACTTATCCTGGATGTAATATTATAACGTTTGCAGAACTAACAATGGCAAGTTTTTTCAATGATCTAGATATACGTGGACGACTAGAATATTGTTGTGGTGAAACTCTTTTTAGAACAGGATATCGAGAAGAATTGTATCAAGTTACTAAGAGATTAAATAAATGGTTTAATACCCTTAAACCTAAAAAATTATTAGTATTATGTACAGCTGGTACCAATGTGTTCAAGAATGTCCTCCCTTACTATGGGTTAACTTATAAATTTGAGGAGATAAAATCATATATCCAATACCTATGGGAAAAAATTGAAAGTGGAGGAATCCAAATTAAAAAGAAACTAGATATGACTGTTACTATTCAAGATTCTTGTTACAGTAAAATGTTTGGAGATGATTATATGGACTTACCGCGAAAAATTCTTAAGGCAATAGGGATTAAAGTCTTAGAAATCGAAGCTTGTAGAGAAAATATGCGATGTTGCGGAATAGGTTCTGGATTTTCTGTAGATTCCTCTTATCATCCATTTAAATTAAGATCATCAACCCTTAGGAATTTTAAAGATTTTAAAAGAACTAAAGCAGATGCCGTGTGTGTTTATTGTGCTGGTTGTTTAGCAACTTTTACAGGAAATAAGAAATTATATTTTAAAAAAATTAAGATATATCATATCATAGAACTTTTACAAATGGCAATCGGAGAAAAGCCTACTTTAACAAAAAAACTAAAAAAGAAAAGAGGCAAACATTTCTTCTGGGGCACTATGTGGAAACAAGTGCCCTTGACCCCCTCCAAAAAGACTTTCAAACTTGCTGATATTCCTGAAGATCCTCCAAAATATGGTGAGGCTTGGTAAATATGACCACAAGTGAAAGAACTCCAGCTTTTAGGGAAGATTTATGTAATTTATGTGGAAAGTGCCTGCATTTATGTCCGGTTTTACACCTACCTCTCGAGGTAGCAAAAATAGAAGTTAAGAGATTAATAAAAGGTGAAGAATCTAAATATGTGTTAAACAAATGCAACACATGTCTATCTTGTAATCTGTATTGTCCTCAAGAGGTTAATCCATATCAATTAATCTTAGAGAGATGGAATGATAGATATAAAAAAAGAGGTGCACCTCCCCTATATAGATTTATTTGTCCCACAGAAGACCCTAATATTTGGCAATTACTGAATCATTTTCTGTCTAATAGAGAGCGTAGATGGATATATAAATGGATGAATTCCACCCCTAAATCAGAAGATACTATTCTATTATTAGGAAATTACACACATTTGTTTCCCTTTATAATCGGAGGAAGTAAATTATTAGAAAATTTGAAACCTATAGATAAGATTGACCAGTGGGAGGGAGGAGCATATTTGTATCAAGTAGGTTATTTGGATATTGTCCAAAATATCGCTGAAAGGTGTAAAAGAGATTTTGATAAGTGGGGTGCAAAGAATATAATTCATCTGTTAGATGCTGTCCAATATATATTTTCTGAAGTACACCCTAAAGAAATGGGAGTACATTACGAAAAAAATTTTATTAATTTTAATGAATGGATGCTAGAAAAGCTTAATTCAAGAGAAATTAAAATTGAAAATGATCTAAATTTAGATGTTACTATCCATGATAATTGTTTTTCAAAGTCTCTAGGGGGTAAGTATTGGGATCCTCCAAGAAAGATCTTAGCAAAATGTGGCTGTAATATTATTGAAATGAAGCACATTAAAGATAATTCTTTATGCTGTGGATTTGGAGCGGGTGCTTCTTGGGTCAAAAATATAGCAATTCCTTTTGATATTATATCTGAAGGAACTAAAAAATTTAAAGAAGCTGAAAAAACAGGTGCAAGTGCTTTAATTTCATACTGCACAGGATGTCTATATTTATTATGGGCAACAAAAGAGCTTTTAGGAAGTAAAATCGATATTTTTCACATAGTTGAAGTTGTAAGAATGGCAATGGGCGAGAAATTAGATTATCCAAAGGCACATATTAAACGGGCATGGGATATAATTGCAATTATAACTTATCAATTATTTGTATCTATATTTCAGAAGAATTTCTACATCTCTCGTATTACATATAACAAGGACAAAAGTACTTATCAACCAAAAAAAAACTCGTTATTAAGAATTATTAGATTTTTATTTAATATAGGTATTGTGAGGAAGGTTTATGCTAAATTCTTCAGATTCCTGATGCCATTATTTAATACTAGATAATTTAATGCTACAAGTGAATTATTTTGATAATAAAAATAAAATTAGTCTTAATAGGTCTTTTTTCTCTTATATGAGGATTAATAATTACATTAATCTCAGGGTTATTACCCTATCCAACAGAAGATATCATTGGAACTAAGAAATGGGGTTTACAATTTTATTGGTTAAGCCAAATTATTTATCCTGGTGCTGAAAAAATAATTCATAGGTCAAATTTACTAATCGATATCCTTTTATGGAGCTTATTGATGTTTATGATTATTTATCTAGTAAATTTTTTATTATCTAAATTAAGAATGAAAAAAAGTAAGAAAAATATTTAAAATTAAAAAATTAAATCAGAATCTATAATATAATTGTTTTGGAGATTATTCTCCTCTAAGCTCGCTTAATACTTCCCCTACCATGTTATTGATTTCTCCATATGCTATTGCATCTTGGAGATTTCCGTCAATTTGTAGATCTCCACTCATATAAGCACTTGTAGATTCAATTTCACCTGCTCCCATACCAGCCCAAGTAGTTGAAGTTGCTTTCATAGTAACACTTGGATTATCTGCTTCACCCTCTCCATAATCTACTTTTCCTTCACCTAATTTAACCCAATATTTATAATCAACGTCAGTCCAAACAAATTGAACCAGTATTGTATCCATATCTTCTACTTCTTCTTTTATATCTTCATTTTCTGCAGCAAGTTGTTTCATAGCTTCACATAATAAAAGAGCATCAGATGGTGATCTTTCACCTTCTCCATCTCTTAGTGCTTTTAATTTTTGAAGTAAATCATCACTAACCATTTTTTAATACAACCCTTTTTTTTTTCAATAATGTAAAATATCTTTAATTCAAAGATACTTTGTTTAATTTTGAATATATTAAAAGGTTTTATTTGTTATATTAATGATTTTAGTAGCAAAGGTAAGGTTTCTTAATATTTTAATACATTATTAGCCTATTTTTTTGAAAAATTTATTCAAAACAAAGAATTTTTAAAAAAAAAATGAAAAATAGGATTTAAAATTTATAAACTTTCACCATTTACTTCTACACTGCCAGTTGAAGTAGTTAAACTAAAAGTATATGTGTTGGTTGCGGAATTAAAATCATTTGAAGTAATTGTTTTACTGTTAGAACTACCAGTTTCAACAAAACCTCCAACTCCAATAGGATTATATTCAATAGAGCCAGTTGATGTTGAACCCGTGAATTTAGCTCCAACATTTGCTGAATTATCTTTGTAATAAACATCAATACTTCCTGTAGATGTTTGTATTGCCCCAGTAATGTTAGAAACTATTTCAGTATTCTGGATAATATTAACATCAATACTTCCTGTAGAAGTTTCAAGACCCCAAATATAGTCATCAGAGTATTTCATATTATAACTGTTAAATGATATTGAACCTGTAGAGACTGTTCCAACTAAATTATTTCCGATAAAGCATTCAGAGAAATTCAGGGAAAGAGAGCCTGTTGTAGTAGATGCTCTCAAGCTGTGAGTAAAATTAACTTGTTTAGCAAATAGAGCAGCAGAACCAGTACTTGTAGAAATTTCAACATTTCCTAGAAAGGTTGTATTTTTAGCTGCATTTAACGATATTAAACCTGTAGAAGTTGATAATATTGTATTATTAAGAACACTATTATCTGGAATATCCATATTTATTGAGCCTGTACTAGTCAGAGTATTAATATCATATATTATATCAGTTCTAAGGGTTAGATTAATCTTAACTCGTTGAGAAATACTAAAGGTTAACCAAGTTGAAGCTTTTGCATCAAGAATAAAAGAGATAACTTGCGTACTTTCATTTTGCCATATTACAGGATAGAAGAAATCTTGAAATGATTTTTCCTCGACTAAAATACCTTTTATTTGAATATCTAAATCAACTTGTGCATAATTATCGGTTGATGTTTCATTATATTTGATTTTTATTGATCCTATATCACAATTAATATTAATTCGTTCGATTGGAGAAGGAGTTTCTGGTTTATAATAATAAGTATTTTCATAGGGAAGTACACTCCATGAAGCCCACGCTAAAACTCCAAATGCTGTTCCTCCAGTTACAATACATACAGCAATAATTATTAAAAGAATTCTATTACTTTTTTTCAATTAAATCACGTTATTTAAAATGCTTTTAACTTAAGTTAAAACAATTTTAATTAGTATTTAAATAAACTTTAGACTGATTTTTGATTTTTTAAAAAAGTTAAATTAGAATTTTCTGTAATTCCTTGAACCATATCTATTTAAAATAGCATTAATCTTGAAAAAATTAAAAAGAAGATATAAAGAAAAAAAAAAGATGTTAGATTTAAAATTGCTTAACTACTTTGTCCATCTATATTTATATTTCCAGTGGTGGTATGTAAATTAAATATAAAAGTATAATTCGCACTACTAAGATCAAGTGAACGGAATAAAGTAGTTCCTAATACTTCAAATCCTCCTGAGTTAGTTGGGTTAATACTACCCGTATCGACAGTTCCAGAAAATGAGGCACCCACAGTTGACAACCCATCTATATAGTCGATATTTATATTACCTGTCGTTACTGTCCAATCCCCTACGACATTTCCCCCCATTTCTACATATTGGATAATATCGCAGTTAATATTACCAGTTGTAGTATCAAGATCCCAGTTCACATTACTTAAACTCCTTGTATTATAGGAATTAAAGGTTAAACCTCCTGTTGTAACTTTTGCATCAATATCTCCATTAATTAAACAATTGGAAAAATTTAATTTAAGATTCCCAGTTGTAGCATCAGCTATTATATCAGTAAGATTTGAATTTTTTGCATACACAGATAATCCACCAGTTGTAGCATCAGCTATGAAGCTTCCAAGTGATACTTCATCTAATTTAGTTAATGAATTCCCTGTAGTAGTTTCAATAGTCAATGAATTAACAGTCACATTACTTGGAATATCATTAACTACATTACCCGTAGTGGCATATTCTTCTATTGAATAAATTATGTCAGTTCTCAGAGTTACGTTAATTTCGATTCGTTTCACCGAGAACCAGTTTGTAGGATCTAACGAAACACCAGGTTTTCTCCTTAAAATAAAACTTGTTTTATCAGTTATATCTGAAGTCACATTGTCCCATTCTATTAGAAAAAAATCTGATATAGACTTTCCAATCATATATGCACCACCCATTCTAATGTTATAATCAACTTTAGCTGCAAATTGTGTTGCACTAGTGTTATATCTGACATTGATATTTCCAATATCTGTTCGTATTACAATTGGTTCTGGAGATCGCGTTGAAACTGGTGCATAAGATCGAGAACCTGAGGTTTGAAGCGTACCATAAGTTAAAAAGCCAATTAAGAAAAATAATCCTGTACCTGTAGCAATTATAACTGCTAGAATTATTCCTATAATTTTTCCTCTTCCCATTTTATCAAATCACTCTTTTTAGATTTAATTAATTTAATCATTATTGTTTCCTTTCAAATAAAAAATCGTTTTCTATTTTTTATAAAGAATTTTAAAAAAAAGTTAGAATAAGGAAAATAACAAAAGACTATTATAGCTTTCTAATAATTAATTGGGCGAATTTTTTAGCATTTTCAAGATCTTCATCATTTGGACACCCTTTAAGCTTTTTTTGCTGCTCTTCAGCTTGTTTCCGTTTATCAGGAGGAAGATTCTCTAACATTGCCTTCCTATTTGCTTCAGGTAGTCCGATATTATCTCCCATACAATCAAATACAGCTATAATTTCAGAGCCGATTTTCGCAAGTTTTCTTTTTACCACCTTGAATCCATCCTGATACATGTTTGTACTAGCATGAGTGCAAAAGAAGACAAATTTTTTAGGCAGTTCGTCAGCAGAACTTACTAAGTCTGATAATGACTTATCTACTCTGCTGGCATAAATTCCTGAA
>JABXKB010000274.1 GCA_013375485.1 Promethearchaeota archaeon
CCACAATGAGCATAACAGAAATTGGTAAAGACTGTGGTGCTCCAGATAGAGTTTCAGGAATACATTTCTTCAACCCTGTTCCATTAATGAGATGCATTGAAGTCATTAAGAGTGAGGATACTTCTGATGAAACATTTCAAAGGATCATGGATGTAGCAAAAAGCTTGCCTTGTTTAAGAGGTAACAGATATATTGCACCTGTTTTAAAAGAAGGTCCAGGGTTTATTGTTAATCGGATGAATGCTCCCGCAAACATATATATTGGCTGGGTATACGATCAAGCTAAAGAAAAAGGTATTGATTGGGCACGAATAGATGCTGATGCAGGTGGAAAAATGCCGATGGGTCCATGTGAATTAGCAGATTACGTTGGTTTGGATACCATGATTCATGTAATGAATTATTATAAAGAAACGCTCTCACCCGATTTTGAACCTCCGAAAGTTGTTAAAGAAATGGTAGAAGCTGGTAATTTAGGAGCAAAAACGAGTAAAGGATTTTATGATTGGAGTGCTGGAAGGGATGGGATTAAAGCAAAAGTAAAAGCAGCTGAACCTGCAGGATTATTCAAATTAGAAAGTACAATGGCTATTTTATTAAATGAAGGATGCCGAATATTAGAAGAAGGTATTGCATCTGGTTATAAGATTATAGATGATGCAAATATGGCTGGCATGAATAGTCCAGGACCTTTTGCAGCAGGCAAAAATAATTACGAGAAATGGAGTGGACTCTTAGAAGAATTAGCAGACAAGACTGGTAAAGACTACCTGAGACCTTGCGCACTAATGAAGTCTGGTGAATTTGCAAAAATGCGAAAATAGTAATGAATCTCATATATTTTTTTTAAATAATTTAATAAAGAATTTTAAAAATAGTTCGTAAATTAAAGGTGAAAATAAAAATGGCTGAAGAGTCAAAATTTCAGTATTTAAAAATTGAATGGCCAACAGCGGTAGATGAAGAAGGAAATGTTATAAGAGAAGGTACTGTTGATGGAAATTATGCTGTGATTTCAATAAATCGTCCAGACAGATTGAATGCCTTAACTGATAATGTAGTGGCTGAAATTTCTCGAGCACTAAGATTGATGGAATGGGATGGTTCAATAAGAGCAGTTGTATTACGAGGTACAAAAGAAATCACAAAAAAGCCCTCATTTTCTGTTGGTGCAGATTTAACAGCATTGTTTGATAAAAGGTTGAAACCCAATATCCCAATGCACATGAGTCAAGCGATGAGAATAAGACATCGAGATTATGACGAAATGGAACAATTTACAAAACCCTTAATTGCCGCAGTTGATGGTTTTGCTTTAGGTGGAGGTTTTGAATTGACGTTATGTTGTGATATTATTATTGCGTCTGATCGGTCTGTATTCGGTATCCCAGAAATAAACAGAGGGATATTTTCAGCTAACGGAGGGGTTACAAGATTAGCATCCAGAATTGGGCTTAATAGAGCATTAAGGATGGCAATGTTTGGGGAACATATCGATGTCAAAACAATGGTAGAATGGGGTTATGTATCTTGGATTGCTCCCGCTGGTGAAGAATTTGAAAAATTAGTTCATGAGAAAGCTAAATGGTTAGGGGATGCTCCCACTACATCTTTATTTGTAATTAAAAAATGTGTTAAATTTGGTACTCGATATCCTCAATTAGGGATAATGATGGAACAAATGGGTTTTGGGATAACATTTGCAGGAAGTCAGGATGCTAAGGAAGGAATTTTAGCTTTCAATCGGAGAATAAAATGTCCTGTGTGTGGTGGAAAGGGTAAAATGGAAGATGGAAGTACGTGTAAAAATTGTGGTGGCAGGAGAAAAGTAAAAGATACACCACACTTTAAAGGGATTTAAATAAGTACTTAAATCTTTTTTTTCTTTTTTTCTTGAGTTTATTTTATCTTTTTTGATAGAATTATTATATAAAATTTTTATTATAACAGATAGAAACCTTAAATTTTAAACCATGGTAAGAAACTCTGATATTATTGAAGAAATTAATGATGGAAATCTTTTTCTCAGAAAAATTTCAAAAGATGATATAGATTTCTTTTTTAAAAGTTTAAATGAAAAAAATTTGACAACTTATTTATCATTGGGGCCATTAAAGTCGATAGAACATTCGAAAGGATTAATTAAAAATTATTTAAGATATTGGGACAAATTGCTCCAATTTAATTACATAGTTGAATTACATAATGTTGATTTAATTAAAATCGGGTCAATAAGTCTTTGGAATGTTAATTGGCAACATAAAAGAACTCAAATCGGTGTCTGGTTAATACCTTCCTTTTGGGGTAAAGGATTAGGAGAAAAATCTTTAAATTTAATTAAAAAAATCGCTTTTCATCATCTGAAAATGAACCGACTTGAAGCATATATTGCCTTAGAAAACCAGAGATCGGTTTCTCTATTTGAAAGATGTGGTTTTAAGAAAGAAGGTATTTTAAAACACTATCTACATTTTCAAGGAAAGTATCATGATGCATTAATTTTATCATGCTTTAAATAAATTCATAATTTAAAAAAAATAAATAGAATATTTGATATAATTATTTTGAAAAGTCTTTAGTTTCTTCTTTAGGTTTCTCTATAGGCTTTTTCTCAACAGGTTTTTCGATCTTTTCTACAGACTCTGCAGGGGAAACCTTGAGTTTTTGTACTTTCTCAAATTCGTCTTTATAAATTTCTTTAAAGGCCGTTTTTCGACTAATAATATGTCCACTAGGAGCTGATTTTCGTTTTAAAGTTTTTCTATATTTCCGAACTTTTCTTACTGGTTTGGGATATTTTAAATATTTTTGATACGCGACAAAATAACTTCCCAATGCTAAGGCTCCTATAATTGAAATTATGAATAATGTTTGAAATAGTGTATCATCACTAGTTATGGTAATTGCTGTTATAATGATTTCATAGCTTTCAAAAAAATAATTATCATTTACAAAAGCGGTGATAACTACTGAATACGATCCTACGGGAACATTTCTTAGAACAACCGAATATATTCCATCATCGTTACTATCCAGCAAATCTCCTGTACCAAACGCCCAAATATATTTAACAGTAGCATTCTTTATAAGACCTCCAAAATCTATGTTATTTAAAATAACATTTAACATGGCATTCTCACCAGCTTGAATATTAATTATCTTAAATCCAGAAATAGTATTAATTTCTGTGAAAATTCGTCTAATAGTTATTCGTGGGTTTATGGTTTTAGTTTGAATGTTCACTCCTTCAGCTACAACAGTTAAAATATTTACTCCAATATAGAGATCCTTCGTTGTATCTATAATTAATGAGTATTGTTCTAAAGTTATACTTTCATTAAAATCTAATGCAAAATCATCTCCTATTAACTCAACATTTGCTCCTCCCATATGATTTCCTGCTTTATCAGTATATTTTATGGATATATTTAGAGGAGCACTAATGGGAAGTTCAAGTAAAGGATCGTTGGTTTTATTGATACCATTAAAAAATAATTGTAACTCTGTCTTTTTTTCAGTTACCTCTACTAAAAATGGTATTATTTGTTGATCATAATTTTCCTTTTTCGCAAAAAGACTTAGTGTATCTACCGTCTGACCAAATTCAGAACCACTAATAACTATAGAATACTGTTGAAGTTGTGTATTTTCTGTTAAATTTTCTGATAGACCTCCACCAACTACTCTTACAGATGCATTACTCAGATGATTCGAAGATAAAGAATCTCGATATTTTGCTGTGATATTTACTTGCTCATAAAGATCAATTACTATCTTATCATTTACAGCTGCTTTGATACCATTTAAATATAATTCTAAAATTGATCCTAGCTCATTGATTTGTACCCTTATTAAAACAGATTGAGCTTGGTATTTATAAGCATTAATAGTAATAATAAACGATTGAAGTGTAAGAGCACTATAAGCAGATGTATTACAAGTAAGTTCATAACGTCCAGGAGAAGTTTGTTTTAAATAATATCCAACCCAGTCGATTGAAATGTCGCTAGTATTTACTCCTACCCCAGGATCATTCTTTTCAGTATAATTAAAATGAACTGTAAAATTCTGGTTCCATGAAACAGTAAAAAAATCAGTTTCTACTGTTAGAGTTGTTTCTTTTACTACATCAACAGTAATATTTAATACATTGTTAACATAGAATGATGCATTTGCATAGACTGTTAAAGTATTGTTTCCAGGATCCGCTTCAGTAGCATTAAATTCGAATAAATAAAATCCTGGACTTATCTCACTAAAGTACTGGATTTGATCTGAGAAATTTGTGTATACAATAGCATTTTCTATGGCGGTATCATCTACTTTATCGTTAAATGATACTTTTATATTTATGACTCTATCATCAATAACATTTTCAATAAAATACACTCCTTGGTCAGGTTCTAATGAAGATTCATGTATAACTGAGAATTTTTTATATATGATCCCTGTTTCATTTAATCCAAATGAGCAATATGAATTATTCCACGTAATTATAACTTCATACTCTCCAGCTTCATAATTTAGTGGAGCAATTGGTATTTGAAAATAGTCAAAATCAACTATTCCATTTGAATCTGGTGATTGTAATTGATTTATATCTGTCCAAATTGATCCGTTTGGAAATCTAATCTGAAGCCTTGCTTTAGTTTGTTGAATATAACCTGCAACTAAAGAAGAATCTGTTATTTTTGCTGTTATATTAATAAAATCTCCACTTAAAAATTCTGTTTCCAGAACCCAGTCATTTCCCGTAGGTACACTAGTTGTATTTTTAAATATTTGTAATTTTTCACAGTAATTGGGTGATTTTGCTTCAAATTTCCAAAAACCATCAGGAGTAGTTGATATCGAATTCACTGGAATTAATAATAGTCCGGCTGTAGAATTATCGCATTGAGTTAACCTATTGACACTTGGTTGTTGCGGTTCAGAAACCCACTTTATATCTAAATCTGTTGGAAATTCAAGCCTCATATTTGTCTCTTCATAACCCGTAGGAACTGCAAAATAAGCATAATTCTCCCAATTAACTAAGCTATTATTTTGCACTGAAAATTTCGTACCTTCTGAAATAAAATTCGTCTCATAACTTGTTTCTGGAGCACTTTTTAATGTAAAGAGATTTAGAGTAGCATCTAAATCTACAGTATAGCTACTTAATTCCCATATATCTTCACTACTAAAATTAGCCATAACTTGGGTTCCTTGCCAATTTCCATTCAATTCTAATGAACCTTTTCCCCAATTGACATCATTTACACTAGTATCATTCAACTTTAATTGAATTTGACTTGGTTTAGGTTCTGCTGTTACCCATAATTCAACGTTATCTATAAAAATCTGCTGATATTGAATATGATAAAATCCAGAACTATACTGGGCTGTATCGGCAACATATTCAAGCGCAATTTCAATTGACATGATTGAATCATTTATCGGTGAAGAAAAAATATTTGATTGATTTGTCCACACTTCTTGGGGAATATTGAAACTATGCCAATTTCCTTCTCCTAATTTTTGTAAAGAATATGTGCCGCTGCTATATATTTGTTGACCATTAAGAGAAACTGAGAAATCCCAAGAATTAAAATTCGCTAAGTAGTTCGGATTAATTTCAAAATGCAGTTCGCTATCTCTTACAGCTCCTCTTGGGATAGAAATGGAACTACTCCACCAACATTTATCCCCTTCATCATATCCGTACCATCCTGGAATGGATTCACCATCCATTCTTAACTCAAGGCAATTATGCCCATCAGCTGCAGCATATATGCTATCCACATAATTACCTGACATTTGATTAGTATATCCAACAATATTATCATCATCATAAAAGGTCCAATTTTGAAAATCGTTTAAAATGTAGCTAGAATCATTTTCATCTACATTATACGTATTCATAGTACCAAAATCAAAAGTTCCATTATTCCAATTTCTAGTATCATATAAATTATTTATAGATGTATCCAGTTTATACCCAATCCAATCAATTCCTAGTGGAATTTCTACCAAATCATATGTACCATTTGCAAAATTCACTGATAAATCATAATCTGTTCGATTAGCGTAATGGGTTACGTTCCATGGTTTCCCTACACCACTATAAACACTATCAGAAGAAAGTGTTTGAGTTTTTAAAACAGGACTTTTTACGTCATTCTTAAAATCATCATTGCTATTTTCAATAGATACATCATAATCTTTATCGAAATTTAATAAAACACTACTGAGAATTAGACAAAATAGAATACCTAATAATCCTATACATCTTGATTTCCACCTAATTTTTCTATTTTTAGTCAAAATTATTCGCCTAAATATGATGATTTTTATAATTTATTTTAACTTAATTTGATATATATTCTTAACTAAAGATAATTGGTAATTGCTTCACATAAATAATTTACCTAATACTCAAATTTAATTTTTAAAATAAATTCTTAAAACTAAAGTATTAGTAG
>JABXKB010000275.1 GCA_013375485.1 Promethearchaeota archaeon
CAATGTTTTTACTCATTTAAAGCTAATTTTCTTCCAGAAATTTGCAAAATTGTACTTTCTGAAGGAATTGGAGCAGAAATTATAGGGTTACCAGAGCTGAAATTAGCATTAAAACTTGGGTTTCCAACTAATAAAATAATAGTAGGGGGGCCTTATTTATCAAAAGAACTAATCGAATCAAGTGTGAAAAACCGAGTAAAAGAAATAATAATTTATGACTTAACTGATCTAAAAAAAATTAATTTAATTGCCAAGAAATTTAATTATGTTCAAGATGTTTGTATCAGAGTTAATTCTCAGAAATATAAAAGCAGATTAGGCATTCAATTTGATGAAAATAAAAATTCACACATTAAAGAAATACTTAATAAATATCAAAATATCAAGATAAAATCAATACTCTCCCATTATAGTACTCAAATGAACGATTTCAGACAATTTAGAGCAAATATTAAGGCAATAGCGTATAATTTAAAGTTTTTATCAAAATTTGGTATAAGAATTGATAATATCAATCTTGGAGGTGGTTTTCCAGAGGCTACTGTTATGCCACAAGATCAATTAAGAAATATTGCTAGAAAAATTAAGTTAGAACTAAAACAATTAGAAATTAACTATAAAAATATTTGTTTTGAACCTGGAAGGTATTTTATAGGAGATGCGGGGTTATTTATTTCAAAAATTGTAAAAGTTAGTGATAATAGATGGATATTTTTAAATATTGGAAATCATATTTGCCCAAAATTTGCTAGATGTTCTCTAAGGTTTTATAATGTTTCTCAAATTGATGAACCACATAAGTATAAAACTTCTATTGCAGGAATATTACCTACGGATCAAGATGTATTGGCAAAAAACTATTTTTTCACTGAAAACTTAACAAAAGGAGATTTGGTTTTAGTTACAAATACAGGAGCCTATTGTCTTACATTTTCAAACAGATTTCCATATTTATTGCCAAAAATTCTTCTTGTTAACGATATCGTTTATACACAAATCTTTGATCCAAAAATTAACGGAGATTTTTCATTAAATTAAATTCAAATCGAATTCTATACTATCTTGTTACATAATATTTCGATATTACATTAATTCTAATTTTTTCATTATGATTCTTTTTTCAAATTATATTAAAATTTGATAAATATGGAATCATTTATAAAAAACTCACGCAAAAGAGAAATAATTCGACCACAGGTAGAAAACTTTGGTTATGCTAATATTAAAATATTTGGATGCGGTGGTGCCGGAAATAACACAATTAATAGATTAATGAAGATAGGTATAAGAGGAGCTAAATGCGTAGCTGTCAACACGGATTGTCAACATTTAGACAGTGTTGAATCTCATATTAAAATACTAATTGGGAAAAATTTAACGAAAGGTCTCGGGGCAGGGGGAAACCCAGAAATCGGTAGAGCTGCAGCTGAAGAATCTCGTGAGGATTTGACTAAAATTTTAAGAGAATCAAACTTAGTCTTTATTACATGTGGAGAAGGTGGCGGAACAGGTACAGGAAGTGCTCCTATCATTGCTGAAATCGCAAAATTAGAAGGTGCAATCGTAGTAGGGGTAGTAACATTACCATTTGATACAGAAATTGGACGTATTGATAAAGCTAAAATAGGTTTAACTCTATTAAAACGTTATGTAGATACATTAGTAGTAATAGATAACAATAGACTGCTAGAAATCGCTCCCAATTTACCGATTATAGAAGCTTTCAGTGTTGCAGATGAAGTATTAGCTACTATGGTTAAGGGAATTACAGAAACAATTTCCTTACCATCTCTAATCAATTTGGATTTTGCTGATGTTAGAACTATTTTAAGTACTGGAGGTGTAGCAATTGTTGGTGTTGGTGAATCTAGTGGAAAAGAGGATCGGGTTGAAGATGCTATTAATGATGCGCTTAATACTCCATTATTAGATGTAAGTATTAATGGTGCAAAAGGTGCCTTAATCCATATTTGTGGAGGAAATGATATGACATTAGCAGAAGCAAATTCAGTAGCTAAGAAAATTTCAGAAAAAATGGATATGAACGATTCAATGGTAATTTGGGGCGCTCGAGTTTCAGATGAATTTGATGGAATTTTAAGAGTTATGCTCTTAATAACTGGTATAAAATCTCCTCAAATTTTTGGTAGTGGATATTCGTTAAATCAAACTCTTTACAATTCTAAAACTAATAAATCTTCAAAATTAGGATTATCTGATGATATTTTTAATATAGGGGAAATTGCCTTTGATTAAGATGTTTTTTAGTTTTACTTTTTATAATTCTTTATATATTACGTTATATGAAAAATAAGTTTTCACCAGAGATTCAAACAGAAATAAATGAAATAATAACTAAAATTCAGAAATGGAAAAATATCTTTGAGTATAAAATCGAATTATATTTTGATGGCTGGGCGATTTTCTTAAGAGAGAATAATGTTTATCCTCGATTTATTACAATTTTTAAATCTTATGATGCAAACACGTATTTAATTAAAAGTTTTGAAGTCTCTCTTAAAGATTTCCAAAAAGAAGAATTTAAAGAATTATATTCTATCGAAAATCTTAATAGTATAAATGATCTATTAGAGGAATTAAAAGATATTATATATGGAAAAGACCTGATAAAAGAAGCCTCAAATCTTTATAACAATATGTTCCTAAATTGATAATTAAAATTCAGGTTTATACAGTTGTCTGAATTGTTCTTTTTTCTTTTCATTGTATTTATTTTCTAAAAATTTTAGAACAACATGATGAGGCATTCCATTTATTAACATACTCACTGCTTTTCTAGCGATTTGTAAATTATCATAATCTGCGATAATAGAGACTGTTTTTCCATACACAGAAATAAAACTTTCAGCAAATCTTTCAATTGCTTTCCTCATTTCTCCATTCCTTCCGATAATTCGTCCTTTTACGCGTTTAATTCTTTTTTCCGATTTTCCAATAATTTTTAATAAATTAAATATCTCAATCTCATAGTTATCTTCTAGTAATTTCAATGCTTTAATTGGATTAAAGCCTCTATTAATTGCAGTAACTACTTTTTGAGCTGTGAAAACATTTAATGGTAAATAATTTGGATCATCTGGTTTTGGTAATATCTCACAATTTCCCGATTTGCTATCTAAATTAATTATAACTCCTAATTTATTTTCAATTTCTTTTTTTATTTCTCCGTCTCGACCAATCAGAACAGCAATTCGATTCTTTCCAATCTTCATTTTAATACATAAATATTATAAATTTTCTATACCCAATAATTTTTCAATTATCCGTCTTTATAACTTCATAATAAAACTCTTTAGGATCTAGTGTTTCTATTCCTAATTTTTCAAAGTATTTAAAAATATTTTTTATATCTCTTACTAAATATACTTCAGATTTTGGATGGTGAATAGATACAGCTTGAGAAATATCAATTATAACAGGTTTTTGATTATGATATAATATATTAAACTCGCTAAGATCTCCATGTACTAGTTTAGCTTTCTGGTATAATTGCTTTATGAAACCCAAAATTTCCTTCATAAGCTTTATAGGTTCTTTAGGTGATTTTATATCTTTTAAGATAGGGGCAGGAATTGATTCAAATCCTATATAATCCATGATTAAAATATTATCTTTTACATATATAGGATTTGGAACACTCAAACCGACTTTATATGCTCGTTTAAGATTTTTGAACTCTTTGCTTGCCCACAAAAAAATAACTTTTGAAATGTTTCGAGGTATTTTCTTAAATCTGGGATCTCCGATAATATAATTCCTCATCCATTTTGAAGTATTACTATCAATCTTATAGATCTTGAGAGCAACTTCCTTTCCATTCAAATCATATGCTAAATAAATATTTGCTTCTTTTCCTGCTGAAATAACCCCTTCTACACGTTCTAATGGACCATTTTTTAATAATTTACTTAAGTTAAAAATAGTCCTTTCATCAAAAACAGATTCTATTGTTGCTCTTTTTTTTGATTGATCTATTTTCTTAATTCTTTTAGCATCGATTTTTCTTTTTTGAATTTCATCTATATTTGTATCAAATTCTTTATCTATTTCAATGTCTAATATATCATCATGCTCTTCTGAAGTAGCCTTGTTATTTTTTTCCAATAGCTTTTCCTCTATAGATTTTTTTTAATTATTTTTTCATTAAAGAAATAAGAATAGTCTTTTATCAATTTAGTGTTATTCTCACCTCTAAGAATAACTTTATTTTTTGTAATATTTTCAACCCCAAAATTTTGACCTTCAATAAAGATGATATCATTATTGCTTACTGGTAAAAATTTGATTAAGGCTTTAAATCTATAGAGGTTTTTTCCTTTTTGGGTGTCTCTCCCTACTAATTTTTTTGTTCGCTTTAGTAGAAAGTTGTATTTTGACTTCAAGAACTTGATTAAATAGTTCATTAATTCATTTGTGCTGAGATATAAATCTAATCCATATTTCTGATTCTCTATTTTTGAAATATATTGTTTGTGGTCATTTTCAAAAGTTTTTTCCGCAAAGTCGTTAATCTCATCTAAAACTTGCTTCAGTAAATCGAATTGTTCTTCATCTTTAACACGTAATTGAATTATTGATAAAAAATATGTTCCTCCCCTTAAATTCGAGCAATTTTTACATAACATATGATTTAAAGTTAATTTTATTGCTTCTTGGTGTTTTATATTATAATCCTTCCTTAAAACCCCTTGAATTACTACCTCAAGTGATGTTAGTAAATCTTTTGAAGAATAAATAAAACTATCTTCATTCAACGAAAGATCGAAGTCAATATTATTTTGTTTTAAGAACGATTTTAAGAAGAATCTTTGAACAACTTGCTCTATAATAGAAAATAACTCGTTATCTAAAGGTTCAATCCATATATCCTTTTTAGAAAAACTACCACAATCAAGACAAATATTTACTGACAAATGATCGGGTAATTCGAATAACGGATGTTCTTTTAAATAACATTCAAGACACATTCCAAAATGAGGATCATCTTCTCCCAATGTTTTTCCACATATCGCACAAAATCGATTTGGCATTAAAATATCATCTTTAAAGCCATAGGAATTCCACATATGGTTTTGTAGTGTTGGATTATTTCTCTCTCAACTGCTTTTTTTATTATTTTTTCTCCAACTATGTTGAATGAAGATGCATTTTCCAAAATCAAAATTGCTTCTTCGAGATTTATAAGCTTTCCTCCAAAAAATCGGTTAGAAATTTCAATTCTCAAATTTCCCTCTTTAAAAACTTGATTAAGTAATTCTGCATCACAACAGGCTATAGTTTCAATGTCTTCTTTAATATGAACTTTAAGATATACTTTCATTAATCAATCGCTATGAACTTTATACTTATTTTTCTTTAATTTCCTCTCTCGCTCCACAAGCAGTACATTTCAAAAATAATTTTTTGCCCTCTCGTTGAATTTGAGTATCCGGCTTATTACAAATACTACATAAAACGTAAGATCTTGTATAATTTTCAATCAATCGATTTAATACTTGATCTTTATATTGCCCTTTTAAAAACAATTGCTGTCCTCTAATTTCCCCCATCGTTCCAGCTTTTTTTAGGAAGATTCCAAGAAAATGTTTCCTGTTTCTATTAAGAGTGCTAATAATTTTATTAAAATTTGTAATGAATGTATTCCTACTTTCAATCCGAAGTTCTACTTTTGGTATTTCAAATCTTGATAATTTTCTAACATTCTCTGGAATCTTTTCATAAGCCTTATCCAATAGTTCATCGTAATTATTTATATCCATACTGTAATTCACTAATAACTTGTTTTATAAATATTAAATCAAGCATAAGAAAAATAGTTTTCCTTTATTATCAAAAAAATTAGAAATACAAATTAAATTAGAATGCCTCAAAATTATCATTATCCGATTCGTAAATACGTGATTCTAAGATCAAATCTTTAATGATATTTCTTAATTTACTCTCGGGAATTTCAATTTCTTGCTTCAATGTGTCAAAATTTATTCCATTCCCACTAGCAGAATACTCTTCAACAACTAAATAAACCTTTTCCTTTATTTCATCATGCTCAGAAACCACCCCGTCCTTTTCAAATAGATTTTTGACATCAATTTCTTCTGAGAAATCTTTACTACCAGCATCTAAGTTAATTATTTCTGGAATTTCTTGGATCTCTCCATATTTTATTTTCTTAATTATTTCAGCATTCCTTAGTAAAATAAGATTAGGTTCATCAACTTTTCTCATAATTTCTATCCATAAGGAAATATATTCTCCGTACTTGCTTATCCGACCCATAACTTCTACAATATCACCCTTATTAAAAGCAATAAATTTTTCCGGGTTTATATTCCTTATAGTTGCTCTGATCATACCAGTACTATCATCTAAATCAAAATCAAGTCTAATATTTGAATTAAGGTTTTCTTCTAATCCCATATCCATATCAATTGCC
>JABXKB010000457.1 GCA_013375485.1 Promethearchaeota archaeon
AAGCTATATGAACTTGGAGAAGTTATTGCTCAAAAGATAATAAATCGAGGATTACGACCAATAATAAACCTAGGTGGTCACGAATTAAAACAATATAATTTACACGCAGGTCCCTTCATCCCAAATTATAAAGAAAAAATGCATAATCAAGTTTTAAAGCCTGGAGATGCCTATGCATGTGAACCTTTTGCAACTTCTGGAATAGGCAAAGTTGAAAATGGAAGAGATGCTTATATATATCGATTTGTAAAAAGAATAAAAAAAAATATGCCCTATGAGCACCTAGCTTATATGAATAAAATTGAGAAAAACTTCAAACACCTTCCATTTTCCCCAAGATGGATAGAAAATAATAACTTAATATCTAAAAATAAAATACAGAGAACTCTTGAAACTTTCATAGGAAAAAAAATTTTAGATAAATATCCCATATTACTAGAAAAAACAAGAGAACCTGTTGCTCAAGAAGAGCACACAATAATTTTGGATATGGAAGGGAATAAGATTGTCACTACTAGAGAATAAACTTAAAGAAAAATTAACTTTTGTTATTTTATGTGCTGGGGAGGGGAAAAGACTTAAAAAATTAACGAAAGATAACCCCAAACCTTTATTGAAAATTAATGGATTAGAGAATGGATCAATCCTCCAAAATACTATTTTTAAATTAATAAAATTAGGGATTAAACAAATCGCAATCATAATAGGACATTTAGGGAGTGCAATTAGTGAATTTGTTTCATCATTAACAAAAAAGGATCTTTCTTTACAGAATAAATTAGTGATAATTAATTCTGAAAATCAATATAAATTTGGACCATTATATTCTTTTTTATCTATAACCAAGAATAAAACCATTTATAATGATAATAATTATTTCTTATTAATCCCAGGAGATACTATATTTGATTTAAGCCTATTAAAAGAAATTTTATCCATAATTTCGAAAAATTATGAAACAATTCAGAAATATCCATTTATTTTTTATCGAAATATAGCACCAGAAAGATTAAGAGAAATTTATAAAAAAAATAAGGTAATCTCTAATGCTGAACTTAAGAAGTCTGGTTTTGAAATTGTATTAAAAATGATTTCTCAATTGAAAATAAGCAATATTCATCCAGAAGCTATAATTAACCAAATTCTTCCATTTTTTGGTTTTGATTATGATATTATCAACGAAATCTTAAATTTTAAGGAACAAAATCCATTTACTACTGTTTGGGAGACATTGAATTATTTGATTTCTAATAAAAAGAAAGTGATTGCTTTTAATATTGAAAGTAAATATCAATTTTTTGATATTGATGATAAATATGATCTGAAAAAATTAAAAAAAAAAAAGGACAATAGATGCCCCGATTATTCAATGAATAATTGATTCAGAGGAAATTACCAATAATAATCCAATGAAGCAATTTGGTAATCAAAGCTCCTATTTACTTATTTATAATTGTTCCGCTTTATTGGTATAATGTTTTAAAGTCTCTTGTATCAATAAAAACTAACAATTATTCAACAAGAACTCAA
>JABXKB010000276.1 GCA_013375485.1 Promethearchaeota archaeon
TCCATGTAGTATGGGAAGATGATACTGATGGTGTATGGGGTAATGATACAGAAATAATGTATACTACCTATACAGAAGCAACAGGGTGGCTTAATGCTACAGTCATTTCTGATGGATATGATGGTTTATACTGGAATAATGGATTTAGTACAAATCCTAATATTGCTGTAGATGATTTAGGGCGTATCAATGTAGTATGGGAGGATGAAACGGATGGTATCTGGAGTTATGAGGGGTGGGATGATTTGTATGGTGTATGGTGGCTTGATGATACAGAAATAATGTATGTCAACTATCTAGAAGCGAAGGGATGGTCTAATGCAACCTTCATTTCTGATGGATATAATGTTTCATACTGGAATGATGCTTCTAGTGCAAGCCCTAATATTGCTGTTGATAATTTGGGAGGTATCCATGTAGTATGGAGTAATCGTGGAAGTACAATGTATGTACGTATATCAAATCCACCACGACCATCAGCAAATATACCTTTTGGAGAATCTTATTTAATATTTGTCATAATTGGCATAATAGTACTCATAGTCTATGTAAAACGTAAATTATAACTATTTTTTATAATTTCATTTATTATTTTCCTATATTCATAGTCAGAAATTCGAGTTATATAAGTAATAAATTTTCAAATATTTAGTTCTTATATTTTTTCTAAGTGATATATGAAAAGAATATAGAGGATTTACTCTAATTATTCTTTAAAAGGATTAGAAATATTTAAAATAATTTACATTGTTTATGAATTAATGGCAAACAAATACTTATTCAGCAATTATGCTTTAATTGGAGAGACATTAGATTTAAAGCAGAATGTAAATTTAGAAATTGATCAAAATGGAAGAATTATAGGGCTCTCTTATGATACTATAAGTAAAAATTTAGAAATTTCACCAAATCGTCAGACAGTCTTAATGATCCCAGGTTTTATAAACTCACATATTCACATTGGGGATAATTTTGCGAAAGAATTAGGTTTTAATAAAGAATTAAAAGAGATAGTTGCCCCACCATTCGGACTTAAACATAAATTATTAAGACAAACCCCTGAAGACATTAAAATTAAAGGAATTCAAAATGCCGTTTTAGAAATGCTTTCAAATGGGATTACCTTTTTTGTTGATTTTAGAGAGGGAGGTGTCGAAGGTGTAAATCTTCTAAAAAAAGCACTTACAGATAGTTCAATTAATTATTTAGCCTTAGGGCGATTTATGGATGAGAGTGAAATGGAATCTATTTTTGATTTAGCAGATGGAGTTGGAATATCTAGCTATAAACAAATTTCTTCATCAAATAAAAAATATGTTTTATCTGCTAAACAGAAATTTAAAAAAATTATTGCCTGTCATTGTGCTGAAAGTATTCGTAATGAAAATTTAATAAATAACATATTTAATGATAATTTTGTTGATGTCATCATCCATGGAACAAAATTTATTAAAAAAGATTTAGAGAAAATGATTGAAAATAATATTTCTCTTGTTTTATGTCCTCGTTGTAATGGATATTTTGGAACTGGTTTTCCCCCAATTAACGAAATATTAAAGTTTAAAATTCCAGTATCATTAGGAACAGATAATTTAATGGTAAATAATACTGATCTATTTGAAGAGATACGATACTTTTATCGAATTTCGAGAGTATTATGCCGTTATAATAAAGAATTTCAGCTTACTTCTAAAGATTTATTGAAAATGGTAACAGTCAATGCTGCAAAAAACTTTAATCTTGAACACGAGTTTGGCTCAATTTCAAAAGGAAGATTTGCTGATCTTTTTTTAATCGATCTTGGCTTTCCAAATCTATTTTCTTCTAAATTAGATTCTAATAATATATATGATATAATTACTCAAAGAACAAAATCAGAAAATATAATAAAGACTTTTATTAAAGGAGGGGTAGTATTTGAAAGAAATTAACAAGCCATATGTCATTCTAAGCGCTGCAATGACTATAGATGGAAAAATCGCAACTATAAAGGGAGATTCAGAATTATCAGATAAAACTGACTGGAAAGAGGTTCATAAACTCCGAACTCAAGTCGATGCGATAATGGTTGGTAAGGGAACAATTTTAAAAGACAATCCAAAATTACACATTAAATATTATAATCATAAGGGATACTATAGAATTATTTTAGACAGCAATTTGACGATTCCATTAGAATCCAATGTTATTACCTTTCGACAAGAAATTTATCCTACTATTATTTGTACAACTGAAAATGTTCCATCGAATGAATTAAAAATGTATGAAGATAAGGGTGTTAAGATCATACAAGTGGGAGATGGTAAACGTGTTAATATAAAAAAGCTTTTATCGATCTTAAAAGATTTTGGAATAAATTCTATACTACTAGAAGGTGGTGGTACTTTGAACTGGAGTTTTATAGAAAAGAATTTAATTGATGAAATAAGGTTAACTATAGCACCTTGGATTGTAGGGGGAAAGGAAGCAACTAGCTTAGTAGAAGGAATTGGATTTGAAAAGATAGGGAGTGCACCTAGATTTGACCTTTTTGATGTGAAAATTAGAACTTATTACATTACTTTAAGTTATAAAAGGAAGAAGTGATGAGTGAAAACGAAATCAAGCAGTTAAAAGCATTGAATATTAAGAAATTAAGAGAAAAGGTTAAAGATATAAGAGCTCAATTATCTGAGGAAGAACGTAATGCAATTACTTATTCTAAAAATTTTACACTTTCACTTTCGAATTATTGTGTTAATCAATGTGGATATTGTTATTACAATTATAAAAATCCTAAGCAAAATGATAAAGATAATTTAGTACTGCTAAGTAATGAGCAAATAGAAATATTCATTCAAAAGGCCCTTCAATTCAATTGTAAAGAAGCCCTTATTATGTCTGGAGAACGTCCTGGAAGTTTTCTAGAGGTCAAAAAAGATTTAGAGAAAAGAAATTATTCAAATTTTATAGAGTTTGTAAAAAACATTTGTACATATTTACTTGATTTGAATATTTTACCTCATATCAATTTAGGTTTTTTAACTTATGATGAAATGAAGGAATTAAAAAAATTTAATGCGAGTATGGGATTGATGCTCGAAAGTACCAGCATGAAACTTTTTAATAAAGGAGGAGTACATGAACATTCTCCTGGAAAAATGTCAAAAAAACGAGTACAACATATTAGGAATGCTGGAAAATTAAAAATTCCCTTTACTACGGGCTTGTTAGTAGGTATTGGAGAAAATATTGAAGATATTATAGAAGATTTACATTTAATCAAAAATATCCATAATAAATATGGACATATTCAAGAAGTTATAATTCAGAATTTTGTAAAAAAAGAAGGAATTCCATATCAACCTAAAAAACCTATTGCTATTGATGACATTCTCAGAATAATTGGAATAGCTCGAATTATTTTGGAAAATGAAATTGCTATTCAAATTCCACCAAACCTTATAACTGGTTTTGAAAAGAATTTTATTGATATGGGAGTTGATGATTTTGGAGGCATTTCTCCGTTTACGTTAGATTATATAAATCCTGAAAAAATCTGGCCTCAAATTGATGATTTAAATAAGATTTGTAAAGATAAAGGTTATATTCTTAAAGAGAGACTTCCTATATATAACAAATTTATAAATAAAGAAGGATTTTGTTCAGAAAATATTAAAAAAATTATTAATAATATTAATTTAGATGACTAACTCTCAGTTTTTTGAACAGATTAACCCAAAAATTAAACTGATTTTACAGAAGGCTTTAAATTCAGAAGAATTAAGCTCAAAAGAAGCATTGGAGTTATTAAATGTAACGGGAAAAGAATTTTTTGCTCTACAGTATGTAGCTGATCAGATCTGCTTTGAAAAAAAGCAAAATATTGTAACCTTTGTTATAAATAGGAATATTAATTTTACAAATATTTGTTATCAAAAATGTAAATTCTGTTCTTTCAGTTTACCTGCAACCAATATTGACGCGTTCTTACTCACTATCGATCAAATTAGAGAAAAAGTAAAAGAAGCAAAAAATGCTGGATGTACCGAAGTTTGTATTCAAGGAGGTATAAATCCTGAATTAAATTTTGAATTTTATTTGGATATACTTAAAACTGTTAAGGAAATTGATCCAAATATTCACACTCACGCTTTTTCTCCACAAGAAATATTTTACATGTCTAAATTATATGAAAATTCAATAGAAGTTACATTGAAGGAATTAAAAAATGCAGGGTTAGATTCAATTCCAGGAACTGCTGCTGAGATATTGGTTGATAATGTAAGAAAAATAATTTGTCCTAATAAGATAAAAACTTTCCAATGGAAGGATATTATAACTACAGCTCATAGATTACGAATTCCAACAACTTCCACTATAATGTATGGACATATCGAGAAATTCACTGATAGGGTTAAGCATTTAGAAATTCTAAGAGAAATTCAAAGAGAAAGTCATGGTTTTACTGAATTTGTACCTTTACCTTTCGTAAAAGAAAATCCAATTTTATCTCACCTTGAAAATTATCCTTTGAATCCTAGCTATGGAATGGATGATTTAAAACTATTTTGTGTAGCAAGATTATTTCTGAATAACTATATAGATAATATTCAATGCAGTTGGGTGAAGTTAGGACCAAATTTTGCCCAGGTTTCTCTGAATTATGGTGTTAATGACTTCTCAGGGACATTAATGGAGGAAAATATTTCAAAAAGTGCAGGAGCTGAATTTGGTGAATATATATCTCCAGAGGAAATAGTGAAAATAATAAGTAAGTCGGGAAAAAGACCAGCACAGAGAGACACTTTATATAACATTATAAAATATTATTAAGATCCTGAAGTTCTTAGTAAATTGTATTTAAGTTTCTAATTATTAATGCGGTTCTCCAGATTGTAGTAAATCTAATACATAACGTTGTGCTATTAGATCGGAACTAACTTTTCCTAGTACAATACCTTCTTCAACGACTGGCATTGCTGAGATTTTATATTGTTCCAATTCGCGTACTATATCTAAAATTGTAAAATTTGGATGAGCTGTAATAACATCCTTTGTCATTATTTTATCAAGGGTAGCATCAGTAATTCCTTCTGCTATAGCTTTAGTAATATCCCAATCTGTTACAACACCTACAAGTTTATCATTTGAAAGAACAGCTATGATATCACTCCCCTCTTTAATAATTAAAGATGCTGCTTCTTGAATTGTGCTTTTAACGTCTATTGTTGGTATTGGTATCATAATATCTTTAGATGTACGTTCTCTTTCTTTTGCTGTAAGTCGCTGAAGACTGATTTGTTCAGCAGCGATGCATGGTAACATATCTGGTTGTGCAGTTAGTAGATCAACTAATTCAATCATATTATTATGAATTATATTTTCTCTATATTCTACACCTGCTATTAAACGTTGTTTTGATAATTTAATAAATTCATTTGAATGATCTTTTAACCATTTTTCTACTGCATCACGAATGCCTAAGATTTCTTCTGGAATTTGTAAATGATCTGGGGTTCTTACGATGTTTTCTTGGGCAGCAAATATTACTCCTCCTGAATTAACTAAATAATCATTCGCAATCATAACTCCTTTTTCTTGATATACAATTTGTTCCATTCGAATTCGAGCAGCTTTTCTATTTGGATCAGGAGAATAAGTATTAGCACCTTCAATAATCACTGACCAATTTCCCATTCGATCAACTGTCATTGAAGGATTTTCAGAGCTTCTAACACATAAATAGTTAAAAACAGGAGCTGCTGGAATCATACAAAATGCATTTTCTAGGAGTAAATTATTTGCATTTGTAGAAAATTTAGTAGGATGTTTATATCCTTCTGAGATTATTTGATTTTTAAAATAAAGATTAGTTACTAATTTTTTTTCTTTCCATAATTTAAATAACTCTTCAACAGGTAATCCAGATTCATTATAGAGATAGCCTTCTAAATCACTAATACCTATAACTTTTGCATCAGGCACTCGTTCTTTCAATATGCGAGCAGCATGTGCTCCAACAGCTCCAAAACCTTGAATCAATAACTTCAGATCTTTTGTACTAGGAATTTCCAAATTAGCAAATTGCGTGAGTACCCTTAACCTCGGCATTATATTTAAAAGGGTTTGTAAAGCTATTATAACACCTCCAGCGGCAGCACCAAGCTCATCAATACGATTACCTCCCATATCAGCAGGTTTAGAAAGGGCATTGTCTAACCCATTTTCAATAGCAATAGTCTTCATATCAGCATCGTTAGTTCCTACATCTGGTCCTGGAAGATATATCTCCTTATACCTCGAAATTAATCGTGCAAAGCCACGTACAATTTCAGTATGTTGCTCAGGAGAGAGTCCCCTATCTGCAACAATTCCTGCTTTTCCCCCACCATAGGGAAGATTAGCCGCTGCATTTTTTAATGTCATACCTCGTGCTAGATTATGGATGTCTGATGG
>JABXKB010000277.1 GCA_013375485.1 Promethearchaeota archaeon
AGAGAATTAACAGAAGATGAAAAAAAACTGGTAAGTAAAGAGTATTAAATTACCATAATAAACCAATAATTACAAAAGAAATTACCATAAGTATTGTATTAATGATAATTCCAATAATTCCTAATACATTTCCAACTTTAATGAATGTATTCATGGACTCCAACTCTCTGGCTTGTTGATTATTTATTTTGGATGCAATTCCAAAGATTAAACCTACAATATGGGATATGCTCAATATTATAAACACTGTTGGGACAAATCGAGGTAGATAATCTGTAAAGGGAAACCTTATAAAACTAGCGCCATATTGGAAAGCCGTTCCCGCTATTATAAGAGATACAATTCCGAAGGCTAAAGTTCTTTTTGAATGAGGCTCACTTTTTTTAATCCGCCGTTGTTGGATAAATTGAACACCAAGATCTTGGGGAGTTGGATTGGGATTAGATATTTTTCTTAGCTCTTCTGAAAATTCTGTAAGTTCACTTCCACAGTTCTTACAGAATCTTTGATTAGGATTTTCTATTTTGATACCACAATTGGGACAAAACATATTTCGCCACCTTTAAAAAATTATATTTAGCATTCTCAAATGCTTTAATTAAATAATATTAAATTAGTATAAATAAATTCTTTGAGAAAATGTGCTTTTTTAAAAAAAAATTAAGGGGTGATATATTATACAGTAGATAAAGCCTTTATTTCTATTTCTTGTTTTTCGAATATCATAGGAGTTTTTTCCCAACTTAATTCTTTAGGAAGAGAAAATTGACGTAAAAACATATAAAGATGTATATAGCCACTGATTAGGAATAAAAATAATACACTATAATGTTTATCTCCATATTTTCGTATAGCATTGAATAAAAAACCTACTTGAAAGAATAAGCAAGCAAGATCCCAAAATAATAAATAATATTCTCCAATTAAATAATGAAGGATTGAAAACATAATTACAATGGGAATCCACGTATCCATATTTCCTAAAACCATCATCGTCATATTTCTCGAAATAATTAAAGTTTTCCCATTTTTATTTTCGCTTTTCATTGACATTAACTGAGGCATATCAAAAATAAATCCTGCTAACCAGCGTGTGCGTTGTTTAGTTAAAATATCCCAGGTATTGGGCACATATTCATAAACTTTTGCTTTAGGTGAAAAATATATTTGTACTCCATCCAAATTCAAAAGTACGGAAAGGTAAAGATCTTCTGTCATTGAATCTTCATTGAAACCTCCATATTTCAAAAGATATTGTGTACTAACAGCAAAATTTCGTCCAAATGAATAAGCTGATGCTCCTAATCTATTTTTCGTTTCAAACAATAATCCTCCACCAGATACAATAGCATAATCAAGAAGAATTCCTCTTGTTAATTTATTATCCTTCCAATTTTTAACTAAAACAGGACCAATAACTGCATTAATTTTTGTCTTTTGAAATGGAAATATAAGATTCTTCAATGTGTTTTTTAGCAAAATGCAACCGGAATCATAGAGGACAACTATTTCATTTTTTACATATTTTAAACCATAATTTAAAGCTGGAGGTTTTCCTTTTCTAGGAAGATCTTCAGATAAAACCTTTATATCGATTAATCTATGCTCTTCAGCAAAAATATTACAAAATTCCGCTGTACCATCAGTTGAACCGCTAGTAATTATAATTATTTGAATTTTTTCTTTTGGATAATCTGATTCAACAATGGAATTCAATGTTCTTTCTAATAATACTTTTTCATTTTTAGAAGCAATTAAAATACTTATATCGGCATAATAAGGTGTTTTAACTCTATAACCTCTCCCAAAAGATGCAAAGAAATGCATCCCATAATAAATTATAAATCCTAGCAACATGAGTAATCCAAATAATGGAAATATGAACCACCAGTAAGTTAAAGGATCAAGGATGAATCGATCAATTGCTCTTTTTACTCCAGATGAAAAAATTGGTGGAGAATACATATGAAAAAGAACAAAAATTGCAACGCAAATTGAACCATATAATAATAGTTTTGATAATTTCATTTTTAAAATCTCTTTTTTATATTTCTTTATCCAATTTTTTTAGATTTTTCCAAATATATTTTCCAAAACCAATTATCGAATAAGTCATAATACCCAATAAACTAATTTGGAAAATAAACATTGTCCATGTGGTTATTCCAGTATGCGATGCAGACCAAATTGAGGTAGCAGAGGGATTGATCAAATTTGTTAATAACACTGTAAGACTTGAAGCTCCATAAATTACAAAAAATGTGATAATTACTAATATTCGAGTTATCCTTTCACCAACAAATGGCTTTGTTTCATGCATGCCTAACCCTTCGTGTCTTGCTCTCATATATTCATAAATAAAAATTAGAAATATATTAGTCCAGATTATCCATTTAAAATCAAAATTAAAACCATTAACGGATAAAACTGAAAGGCTAGTAGGAATTAGACATACCAACATTAATGTATCACTGACCCTGTCTATCACATTATCTAACCAAGCACCACTTTTCGACTTTATATCTAATAACCTTGCAATAGCACCATCAATCCCATCAATAATTCCAGTAAATATAACCAATAAGGCAATTGCAAAAAACCAAGATCCATACAAAGGTTGTTGCGTAAATAAATCTAATGTATGGCCTTCACCAACCATTATTACGCTATAAAAAATAAAGAATGATAATATTAAATTCATGAAAGATACTTTATTCGGAGTTAAACCCCATTTTATAAAGAATTTTGCCCCTTTGTAAGTCATCGGCATATACAGTAGGCCAGCGGGATCTTTTTTCATTTGTGCAAATGATTCTTCCAACTTATGAGCTTGTCCATGATCTTTTAACCAATCCTTTATAAACTCATCACCACTCATAAAATCTTGGTCTGGTTTTTTATTAGATCTGCCACTTATGAAAATTATTATCAGAAGTATAAGGAGTACTAATGGGAATCCTATCTTAAAAAGTAATTCTATCATTTTGTTCGCTGAGTTATTTCAATTATTTTTTGTAAATAATATTTGAAAATGTATTTGTAAATAGATAATAAGCAATATTTAAACTTATTGTAATTTAGATTTTGCGTCTTCCCTAATAAATTTAATAATATTTTTCATAGTCACATTGATATATTCTCATAAAATTCTTTTAAAACATGGAGAAATATAACCCTTCAATACTTCTAACATGATTTTTCTTTAATTAAAGATTACTATCCGAAATTTAGAGAAATTAAAAATTGGTCCCCTCAAATAATAAAAAGTATATTATTGTTATTATAATTAAAAAATAAGATTCGTAAAGTGTATATACAAATGTCAAGTTCGAATTTAGAAATGAAATGGAATAATTTTGGGAAAAAATTACGGAGTATAGGTGGACTTTTCATCCTAATAATAATTCCATATATTGCATTTGCAGCTCTTACTATTCAGTTAATTTTAATAATAGTACTAATAAACGATTTGAATGATATCAATCGTGAACTGAAGAATCCGCATCTTAATGAATTTCGTTCAAGATATTTAGCAGCTAGTATTGTTAAATTTATTGGAGCTATAGTTTTAAATATAGCATGTGCAATGTTAGTTGGTATTTTTTATATAGGTTTTTATGGTCCCTATTTTCCATATCCACCTCTTCCACCAGTTATTAGATTCCTTCCTATTATAATCTTGTTTGTTATAGGATTTATTCTTATGATAGTTGGATCTAGTATTGAGATAGGTGCTTGGGATAATTTAAAATCTTTCATTGTACAAAATAAAGATATGTTTCCAAAGAATGGGAATGATGCAATCGAAGGTGCTGAAAAATTAAAAACTGGAGCTACCCTTTGGGTGCTTGGATTTTTAATCATACCTATTATAATAGGATGGATATTCCATTTAATTGGGTATTTTACATTATCTAAAATTGCTGATCAGGAAACAGTAATTAGTAAAGAACCGATTAGAACCGTAGAGCCACAATACGTTTATGTTACTGCTCCAACTTCTACTCACGCTCCCATAACCAAACCTGTCTCAATTCCCGTTCAAGATGCCGCAGATGCTGTTAATTTTTGCCCACTATGTGGGGCTAAAGTAAATAAGAGCGGTCTATACTGCGGAGAATGTGGTACACAGGTAAGAGATTAAGAGATAATTTTGAAAGAAAGTCTAATATTTTTTTAATTCTTTTTTCTAATTTTTATTTAGCTTCAATATAAGCTTCTTTAATTGCTGAGCATCCACCACATCTTACACAACCAGCTTTATTTTTCAAAGGATTAACTCCATATTCCCTCATCAGTTTTCCACTATTTTTATATATCTCTAATAAATCTTGGTAATTGGTAATAGGTAAATCTTTTTTACCCGGAATCGATCTTACTGGTGTGATATAAGGAATAACTCCAAGTGAAATAACTTTTTCAACATCATTTATAAAATCTGCCTTAGACTCTCCAAATCCCGTCAAAACATAACTGCTAACTTGATTATCCCCATAAATATCAATAGCATGCTTCCAATTCTTTTCATATAATTCATAGGAAATACTAAATTTACCGGGAGTAATCTCTTTTCTTAACCTGTTATCCAAAACTTCAATATGAATTCCAATAGTGTCAGCTCCAGCTTCTTTTAATTTATTAATATAACTCATATCTTCTAAGGCTTCGATTTGTACGTGTAGCGGAAGATTTGGATGGTCATTTTTTACACCCTTTAATAATTCGATATAACGATTTGCTCCCTTATCAACACTCTCATCGGTTCCACTTGTCAAGGTCATATGAGAACATCTACCTTCCTTCTTAGCAGCTGAAATTACTTCTGTCATTTGTTTAGCATTTTTTTCTTCTATTGTTGAATCATATTGTAGACTCAATTCAATTCCACAAAACTTACAAGGTTCACCACAAGCCCAATAGATACATTTTTGATAAATTGTACTTGCCAAGCAATCAACACCATGGACTAAAGCAATTTTGTTCATATCAATTCCATCAGTAGTTTTAAGCTCATAAAACTTCGGATTTTCAACAAGTTTTAAATTGCCAAAAAGATTGTTATTATAATTATCATGTACCTCAAAAAAATCTCCTTTTTTCTCTTTTAATACTAAATTGGTCTTGATTTTATCATTCCAAAGAGCAACATTTACCATAGTGTTTCCATCTTCTAATATAAAATACCTGCCTCCAAGAGGACCTGCTCCTCCTTTTCGGCCAAAATCTATTTGAATTCCCTGCTCCTTATATCGTGTAATTAGTTCATTATCTAAATATAATCCTTTACATAGTAATTCGGTCTTCTGGTTTAACACTGTTTCACTATCAATCATAGGTCCTTCTCTAATATTTAAATATTTTTTAGATTTTTATTGAGTTAGCAATTAATAATTATTCTCTATGAGACTTAAATGTGGAGTTAATTTAATTTTGAGTATTATTAAAAATAAAATCATAAATCAAAACTTTTATTAATAGCTTTAAACAATCTCTTTTTGCATTATAATAAATATAAATCTAAGAGGTTTTAATTAATACCAAAACTTAAGAAAGTTACCCCCATTCGGACAATCTTTTAACGAAGCATTAACAAATACTAATTGAACTATGTGTACTTACTAATTAGCATTCTTAAGACTTATAATTCTTATGAGTGTGTTTAAGTGTTTTTTGTAAATCTTGAGTATTAACTTATTCCAGAAAGAAAGGGATTTTAGAATGGCAAAAATAAAAGTAACAGTAGTAAAGAAATTTAATCCAAAGGATGTTTTTGGCCATGAAATCACAAATTCTAGAGGAGAGATAGTACCTACTTGCTACATTTTTGATGAGGGGGAGGAATTCATTATAGAAAATTTAGAGAAACCTGAAAAATTCTGTGGATGGGGATGGAAAACAGTACTAAAAGACCTAGAAATATTAGATTCTGGTGAAGATGTTTCCTGGGCTCCGCCAGGAATAATTTATTCTAGTTGCACAGATGGAGCAAGACCCGTAATCTTTAAACTTGAAAGAATTGAGTGATATAAGCTACTTAAATTAAAAGAAGAAGAAAAGGAATTTAGTTCCTCTTTCTCATATATCCTTGTTTAAAAGATTTTTATAAAAAAGGATTCATTAATTATTCTCTATGATATTTAAATGTAGAGCTTTTTTAATCTTGAGTGTTATTGAAAATAAAGATAGGAATCAAAAATTTTATTAATAACTTTAAACAATCTCTTTTTACATTAAAATAAAACATAAGCTAAAGGTATTAAATTAATGCCAAAAGTAGAAAAAACTGTAGATATTGCAGCATCTCAAGAAAAAATTTTTGAAATTGTCGATAACGATGATGATTATGCTAGGTGGAATATTGTTGTAAATGAAGTAACAAAACTTGGTGAAGGTAATTACTTTTTTAAAACCAATGTTGGAGATATTACATCCCAACG
>JABXKB010000278.1 GCA_013375485.1 Promethearchaeota archaeon
CCTAAGATTAATGTTAAACTCACGCATTAAATTACAAGTCGCCAAGATTATGGGAGAAATGGGAGGGGGACTTACTATTATTATTTCTTCAACGCCTGCTACAATTGCCGGGCAAACGCTATGAATGATAGTAGATGGAAGCGGAGTCGACCCCCCTGGAACGTAAAATCCTACTATTTGGATGGGAGTTATTATTTGACCTAAGCTTCCCCCTAATTCGTTTGTAGTCCAAGAAGATATAGGTTGTTTCCGGTGAAAAGCTAGAATTCTATCTCTTGTTTTAGTTAAAACTTCTTTTGTTTCTGGATCGATGATTCTTAGTGCTTCATCCATCTGTTTACTCCTAATCTCAATTGAGGTGGAGATATCGCTACTATCTAATTTCTTAGTCCACTCTATAAGTGCTTGATCTCTTTTCTTAACGACGTCATCGATAATTGTCTTAACAACCTCCTGTAAAGTTAAAGCTCTTCCAAAAAGCTTCATGATCTGATCATTTACCTGTGGGGATGCTGGTGTATCGAGTATTGATTTCCTCATTAATATCGTTTTTTTTGCGTCCTCCAAAGAATAAATCGGAATCATCAATTATCCTCCAAATTTTTTAATAATTGCTTATATCGTTTTGGTTCTTCCTCAAAAATGAATAAAGTCGGGCTAACGACTACTCCACTTCCGCCAATTTCTCTCAGTGCGCGTATAGTTTCAGTTAATTTCCTTTTATCTACAATTATATGAACTGCAAACCAAGAACCACTTTCAGAAGAAATAATAGGTGATATAGTAGGACCCTGAAGTCCCTCTAAACCTTCCTTAGCAAACATCCTTTCAGCTATATTTTTTGGGTCTTCTCCTCTCATGTTTATGAAAACAGAGACATAATTTTTTGCCCTTAGAGTCGCTTCAAAATACTCAACTAATTCGCGAGTAACCTTTAAAACAGCTTTGTCTCCTAAAGCAGGGCGATTGCCTATTAGTACCGCCTCGGAAGTCATTAATTTCCCCCCATCTATTCTTTTTAATCTATTATCTTTTAGAGTTTTTCCAGTAGATACAAGATCAACGACTATATCACTGTAATCAAGCTCCGGATATACTTCAAGAGAACCGTTGCCTTTCACAATCTCAAAATCAATTTCATGTAAGATCAAGAACTGCTGAGTAAGCTTTGGAAACTTAGTTGCAACCCTAATTTTTGTGATTTCTCCTTTCAGTTTTATTTCCTCAATTGAAGATTCCAACCAATCTTCAGGAACAGCAATTTCAAGACTACATTTTCCAAAATTTAATGCATCATGTATTACGACTAATTCTTTACTTTCGCCAGGTAAATGCTCGAGGACTAAATCATAACCAACTATTCCAAGCTCTAAAGAACCATTAAGCACTCCTCTGATAATATCTACTTGTCGTTGATACACCAACTGGAGTTCCATGGGTTCACTTATAGAGCCGATATATTGTCTGCTATTCCTTTTTATGTTAAACCCACATTCATTCAAGAAATCTTGGGTTTCTTCTTCCATTCTCCCTTTGGAGGGTAGCGCTAATCTCACTTTCCTTGATTTATTATTAATTTTTTTTTCCTCTTTATTCATTTATTCCGCCTCCTTAATTCATTTACTATTTCGAGGAGATTTATTTTTTTTGATGCCATTAAAACTAAGATAAAATAAGCTAAGTCAGCAATTTCCCAGATAAGATTATTTCTATCAGTAAAATTTATCACTTCTAAGCTTTCTTCCTTGATTTTTGAAAGTAATAATTTGTTGTCTTCCGCTAGCCGCTTAGTATAAGAATCTGATACTGTAGAATTCTCTATTCTGTTGTTGATTATATCATAGAGAACGCTTAATGAAAATTCTTTATCCGCAAAACAAGAGTATGTTCCTGTGTGGCACGCATATCCCGTTTGTTCAACTTTAAACATGAGAGCATCCTTATCACAGTCAAAAAGAATTTTTTTTACTTCTTGACTATTCCCAGATTCCTCTCCCTTTATCCATAGTTTGTTTCTTGATCTACTGAAATAAGTTGCCTTCCGAGTGTTTATTGTTTGTTTTAACGATTCTTTAGAAGAGTATGCAAGCATTAACACGGTATTGTCCTGATCTTGCACTATTGTCGGAATTAGTCCATGCCCTTTATCAAAATCGAGAATATTTAGCAAACTATCGTCTATTAATGAATAATTCATTTTTGAATTAAAATAGATGATTTCATAGTGGTTAGGTGATGATAGAATAATGGTTTTATAACCTCTTTTATATACCAGCTTTTTCATCTCATTCTGACCATCGTCTATTTCTAATCTTAAATCTAGATTCTGAGAAATTTCTTTCAAATTATTATTCATGTTCAGTATATCGAAATCTTGCTTATTGACTTTTATAACTAAAGTTAAAAAAACATCCCAATTCCGTTTTAAAAATACTTCTTTAATAAACTGGGTAATTCCTCCAACCAATTCCATATCCTTCATTTCAATTTTTAATATTAACATAATATTCCCCCAAAACTGAATTAGATTTCAGTTCGATTCAATTCCAATGAATAATCGAGTAAATATACTACCTTAATTCATCGGAATTATTTATGATGTAGATGATGTGAAAAAAGTAAAGGAAAATTCTTTACATCATCCGATCTAATAACAAAAGTGTCATTTGATCCATCTACAAAGACTAAACTCAATAGATTAATTCCATCTCTTTTTATAAATGCCATATCAATTCACTATTGAGTGCTTTTTCTATTGATAGCTATAATAGCTAAAATGTATTCTATAAACTATTCTATGCACCGTAAACTAAAAAAGTTAACTGTTTTGGATATTTTTTAAGTTTAAGTTTAAAGTTATCGATTCTTATTATTAAATTCAATTCAATTTAGCAAAACAGGAGAATATGAAAAAGCCACCGATGCATTGAGTAAAGCAATTAAAATCAACTATAAATACGCAAATCCTTGGAACCACCTTGGTTATATCGAATATAAGCGGGGAAATCACGAAGAAGCCTTAAATTTAATCAAAAAAGCAATGAAAAAAAACCGCGATTATGTAAGAGCTCCATATTATTATGCGGAAGTTCTATTCTCTCAAGGAAAAACTGATGAGGCTCTTGTCTATTGCGACGAATGTCTAAAAATCGCTCCTAATTTTAAGGAAGCTCATGTTTTACGAAAAAAAATAAAGAGTTAGAAAATAAATTATCTTTTTATTTCATTTTCATATAGTTCCTCTTTAGAAAACAAATGGCCATTATTGCTTTTCCACTTTAACAGGTGAAAATATATAAATTTAAAATAATTATGAAAATCCTCTATTGGACCGAAATATTTTTTATTGTTGAAAGTTTGAATCTCGTTGATTTCAATGGTGTAAATACTAGACTGCGGTTTTTTGCTATATTGGGTTGTATTCCTACTACTTAAATAGTTAGCTGTAAAAATCCTATCTTTGCTAAATTCGACTTTAATATCGTTGTATTCAATTTCATCGGGCTTAACGATCATATAATCAGTTAATGAGGAACACCTCTTCAATTGAACCAATAGCATTAAGTAGATAACACCCAGAACTCCAAAAACACACGAACCGAAAAGCAGATATGTTAATAGAGCAAGGATTTTTACCACAATATCACTAAAAATCAACCATAAAAATATGCCAATTAAGATGGCAATAGGGGTTGATATTATAAAATACTTATTGACATTTTTCACTCTCTCGTTTACTAACTCGTATTTCTCTTTTGATATGTTTAGTGTCACTGGTATTTTGTATTTAACTTTTGAAATCCAATCTTCTTTAACATCTGCAAAATGGAAATAGACTGAATCGAAATATTTCTTCAGAGTCCGGAAATCTTTTATTCTTCTGAACTTAGCTTTCTCGATCTCAACATTCTTGAGTTCATACAAAACTAGAATAGCACTTTGTCGAAATAACCGTCTTTTTATCGTAACATAACGAATTTCGTTTAGATTTCTCGGAACAAGCACGGGAGAATTGCGTCTTGCTGAAAATAAATAGAGGTAGAACTTTTTTTCCGTTAAAATAAGATAGTAATCCTTTCTATAATTGAATGTTTTCGCCCCAAATATATATCCCATGAAACAAAAAATCCCGAAAAATAATAAATTAAAGATTGTAGTTCCTATGGATCCCACGTACCAACTAAAGGAAAAAAAATCGAACAACATGTTGTAAAATAATATTACCCCTACAAATATCAGAATTCTTATCGTTAAGACCAGTCGTTTGTTTGTTATTTTTTCTGATACAAACAAAATTCTCTCTTCTTTTGGAATAACTGATTTTATTTTTAAAATGTCATTATGTTTTTTCTGAGAATATATATCCATTTCGTTCATAATTATAGTGAAGTTTGATTTTTGTCTATATTCTTCTTTTAAGAAAGTTATCTTTTAAGTTTTGTTACAACATTTTTATATCAAAAAAATTATATTAGATTATGATATTGACAAAAAACCAAATTCTGGCTAAAAACTTCCCTCAGCTCCTTATTGATGGTTTTAAATTATTTTTTAAAAATGCTTTGACAATAATTCCTTTCTTTTTCTGCTTTAACATCATCCCAATTTTTATTAATTCCTACCTCTTAGCTGATTTAGCTTGGATTAATACCTCATATTATACCATTTTTTCGTACTTCTTAATAGTGGAAAATTTCTTTGAGAACTTTTTTCTAAGGTCTTTCTCGACTATAGCTTTTTCCTCTATTGCAATGTACCTTTATGAAAAATACACTAAGGGTGAATCTTCCTTCGTTAAAAACTTTAAAAACGCGTTAAACTATAGAATAATTTTGGTATGGATAGTTTTTATTGTCATAATACCAATTTCATACTATGTTATTTATTATTTCAGTCTACTGCTCATAATACTACTACTACACCCTATTACCGTTAGTAGTGTGTTTGTATTGATATATTCAAGGCTTATTTCAATTCTTTTAACTTCTAATTTTATATTTATGATCTTTACGTATAACATACGAGATAACAATTCTACTCTCTTAAAAACAAAAATATACCGTCAAGGATCATATCTAAAAATTGTTGTCGTAATAGGACTATACATAGTTATTATTGAGGTAATTAAATTAATTTTAAGCATAATTTGGAATCCCTCAATCTCAGAAGTGCATAATTGGCACGATATAAATAATCGCAGATACGATTTGATCATTCTTAACAAGTTTATTTCTTCGCTACCATTTTTACTGGTAGGAGCTCTGCAAATTGCGTTATTAACTCCACTCTTCGCTAAACAAATTGCTAAAAAGCGGCGTTTATTTGAAGTTGGCATAGCAACGCGGAGACATTCAATAACATGATTTTGATGTTGATTCGAAAAATTTTGTCAATGCTGTGGAAAATCTAATAAATGAAAAATTAATGAGGTAAGCATTCTTAACACATCTTGTATAAATACCTTTTAAATGAACTAAAATAAGTCAGGGATATATCAAAATGAAGAGAGGGAATAAATACGGAACTCATAGAGTAATTGACCCTGTAGGTTCCTTACCACAACCAGCGCTTAAAATTTCTAACGATATGACGATATTCGACAACGAAATATTAGTAGATGTCGATTATTTAAACATCGATTCCGCAAGCTTTACTCAACTAAACGAAGAAGCGGGAGGAAGTATTGAAAAAATAAAATCCAAAATCCTGGAAATTGTTCAAGAACGAGGTAAAATGCAGAATCCAGTTACTGGTTCCGGTGGAATGCTAATAGGAAAAGTAGAGAAAATTGGTAGTGAGTTGCGAGACAGAATTGATTTAAAAGTTGGAGATAAGATTGCAACATTAGTCTCTCTTTCATTAACTCCTCTAAAAATTGAAAAGATTTTAAAAATTAATCCAGAAATCGACCGGGTTGAGATTGAGGGAAAAGCTGTTTTATTTGAAAGCGGGATTTACGCAAAATTACCGGGAGATATGGAGAATACATTAGCCCTCGCTGCACTAGATGTTGCTGGAGCTCCCGCCCAAGTAAAGAAACTTGTAAAAGAAGGAGATACAGTTCTAATTCTCGGTGCTACGGGTAAATCTGGACTCATGTGTTCGTATATGGCTAAAAAAATGGTTGGAAACAAAGGAAAAGTCATAGGACAAGCTAGAAATAAAGCTAGAGCGGAATTCCTTATAGCCACTGATTTTTGCCATGAAGTTATTATCGCAAATGTCTTAAATCCTACAAATATTTTAGATGAAGTTCTCAGTATAAATGATGGTAAAGAAGTGGATATCGCCATTAATTGCCTAAGCATCCCAAACTCGGAATTATCCTCTATACTTCCTGTGAGAGATGAAGGTATAGTATATTTCTTCTCAATGGCTACGAGTTTTACGAAAGCGGCTTTAGGTGCT
>JABXKB010000279.1 GCA_013375485.1 Promethearchaeota archaeon
GCATTCGTGGGTACTCCGTGTAATATAGATGCTGTGTCCAAAATGTTCGACAGTCCTACTGGTATGTTAAAATATTTCATGCGATGTCATGTTTTAAAGATTGGATTATTTTGTATGGATTCATTTGCTCCTGAGGCTATTTATCCATTCTTTGAGAAAGAAGGTATTGATTTATCAAAAGTACAAAAGATGGACATAAACAAGGGTAAATTTCACTTATATTATGATCCACAAGGAGAACCAGTTAAATCATATACAATTAGACAATTGGATAAGTTTAAATCCTCAAGTTGTAATTTCTGCATAGACTTAACTGCTGAAAATGCAGACATTTCTGTTGGTTCAGTTGGTAGTGGTGCAAATAAAAACACAGTTTTCGCAAGAAGTGGTATAGGTGCTGAGATCATGGAAGATGCTGCTGAAAAGGGTTATATCAAAATAGAACCTTTCAATGTGATTAATTTGAATGCTGTATTATTTTTAGCAAAACTCAAAAAAGTTTCACAATATACGGTAAGAAAACGAAAAGTGTTTATTGTAAGGGATGCAGATGTAGAAGAACCAAGAATAGAAACAAAACCAGAAAAAGCACAAGCGGAAGTTTCACCTCCCCTCGGTGCTAGGAAATTTCTTAGAGTCTCAAAAGAATTAAATGAAGAAGACAAAATTCTGATCATATCTTTAACAAATACTATAGGATATGTATTAGAAGATATGAAAATTCGAATTGTTACCGTAGAGGAAGTATTTGAAAAAAGTCCATGGATAACAACCATCAAAGAATTATTTCCATTTGAAACGATTGAAATAGGATATCCCTTAGATGTACAAGATGGAGAACCGATTAAATTCAATATACTAGTAGAAGCATTAACTGAAGAATTTGGAAAGATCTATTCCAGAACATTAAAAATAGGAACTAAAGAATAAAAATCTAAATTAAATTTTATTAAAAAAGTTAAATGAAATAAATTATTATAAAAAACATTAAACAATAAAGGAAAAAATAAAGGTGTAGAAACAAGTTGAAAATATCACTCGTAGGCTTATCAGGTTGCGGTAAAACAAGCGTATATTCTGTTGCTTTTGCTGCTAAAAGACCAGAAGAAACAAAAGGTTTAGCACCAACAATACTTTATGAAACTCGACGGCATCCATTCCTTGGATTACAAGTAGGAATCTTTGATTTTGGCGGACAAGATCAATTTATTAAAGAATATTTAGAAAAACCCGAAATATTTAGGGGAACTGATGTTCTTATTCCCATCGTTGATTTACATGACCCAAAAGTATTTAATGATGCAAAAGAATATTTTTTAAAACTATTAGATCTCTATCGGAAAAATAATGAAAGACCTAAGATCTTCTTATTTCTCCATAAATATGATACTGAGGATTTTCAGAAGGAGCTTCTTGATACTAATGTGAAAAATGCAAAAGATGTCTTTTTAAATATGTTTAAAGATTATGATTTTGATTATATGCTTACAAGTATTTATGAAGAAGACAAATTAGCAAAGGTTTTCAGGGATATTTTGATTTCGGAGTATGCGGAATTAAAGGCTCATGTAGAAAAGACAGAAAAACAACTTGATGAAATTAAAGCAAAAGTTATTATTGCTGATATATCGGGCAATGTAATCGTTCATAATGTTCAAGGAGTTAGTAGTGGTTTAACATTAAGAGGAGACTTAAGAGATTTCATTAATGCGTGTAATACAATTCGGGAAAACATTTTTATGGCAGATTCTGCAAAGTTTGGAGGACGGGACGGTGATGGTAAGGAAATTGAATTACACATCTTTAAATACATAATTTCTGTAATTGTAATGAGATCTGGAGAATTAGACAGAGAATCTCAAGATAAATTAAACATGTTGCTAAATGACATGAAATTATTTGCAGATTTAATCATATCTGCTCACACAGATTAAAAGATAAATTTTTTATTATTTCTCTATTTTTTTAGGCAAAAGATTTAAATTGTTTAAATACTCATTATTTCTTAAGAATTTAATGAAAATATACGAAATCAATAAAATTCTCAGAGTATATCATGGATAGTAATTTAACTTATATATTCAAAAAAGGATTTGTAAATTATATTGATATTTGCCTAGCATTTATGAATTTTCTGATAATTGTATTTCCTTTGACAATTTTATCCAAAAATATCCTTATTTCTACTATTGGCATTTTTCTTTCAAGTTTCTTGATTGTTGTTACCCTTTTTAAATTCATTAAGAATAATCCTCTTTACATTTATTATTGTTATACGCTCATTTTTAGTTGCCTATTCTTTCTATTTTACTTGTTAAATGTAAATCCTGTATTGGGAGCACTTTTGTTACCAGAAATTTTATATATTTATACTTTTTTTACAAAAACCGAAGTATATTCACAGCAGAGTCTAATTCCCTATGATAATTCCATCAATTTATATATGAATTATTCTCCTAGGAGAGTGAATACCTGTAAAATATATAAAAGAGTAAAAATAACCGAAATGATTAAAAAACAATATAATAGCAAAACTAATTTCATGTATTCACTTATCTTAAGTCTGAGTTTAATTATTACATTTATATTTTATATTTCAATTTAATATGTAAATAATTTGGTTATTCTATCCCCATTTGTTCCTATTTTCTACTATATACTAATCTATTCTCCGTTTTCAGTTTTTCATTTATGTGCTCGGCCTAGGATTTCTGCTAAGCCTTATCATTATGAGTATTACTTATATCGAATATTCTTAGAGAAAATGAATAAAATAATATTCGCAATTCACAATATGTTATAAAGGTTTTTAAGAAACATTCCTTCGGATTTAAAAAGTAGGATATAATGAAATTCAATTTTTAATAATAAAAATTTTATTTGATATTACCAACTATTTAATAAAATGGTAAAGAGATGTGCGTGGGCTACTCACGATCCACTAATGACAGAATATCATGATAAAGAGTGGGGTACTCCTATTCATGATGATCAACTGCTTTTCGAATTTTTAATATTAGAAGGTGCCCAAGCTGGTTTAAGTTGGAGTACTATCCTGCGAAAGCGTGAGAATTTCAGAAAAGCATTTGACAGTTTTGATTATAGTAAAATTGCGAAATATTCCGAGCAAAAAGTCGAAGAATTAATGAATAACGAGGGGATAATAAGAAATCGACTTAAAATTGTAGCGGTTATCACTAATGCTAAGGCATTCTTAAAGGTCCAAAAAGAATATGGTACATTTAACAAATACATATGGAACTTTGTTAATAATAAAACAATAGATAATAAATTTAAAGATCTTTCAGATCTTCCATCCAAAACTGAGCATTCTACACAGATGAGTATGGATTTGAAGAAAAGAGGATTCAAATTTGTAGGTCCTACAATTTGCTATGCTTTTATGCAGGCTATTGGGATGGTGAATGATCACGTACAAGACTGTTTTAGATATAAGGTAATCAATAATATAACTTAATGGATTTATGTAATATAAATCGAATATATTTTGAACTAATTTGATCGTCGCTAATACTTAACTACTTAACAAATTTTTTACTAATTAAACCTCTACTCTAAGATAAAAAAAGTATAGGGTTTACAAATAAAAAACTATATATCAAAATTCAGTGTATATGATTATAAATGTAATATTTTTGTCTATAGAGTAATTTTCATTATGTTTTTAAGAAATCTATTAATTTCGTGATTATAATTTAAAGGGATATTATATGAACCCCAAAGAAAGAGTTAAAGCAGCTTTATACTTTAATAAACCGGATCAAGTGCCAATTTTTAATAAAGTCTCTGGTGACGTGATTCCACTTCCAGTAATTCACTCTGAAAATTGGAATCCTGGATGGAATGAAGGAGAGGAAGGATTATTTCCACATGTGAGAAGTGGATATTATTGGAACCATCCAAAATGGGCAACCCAGAACCCAGAGTATGACGGGATCAATTGGAAAACAATACCACATGAAGAGATCGATGAGTGGGGTTGTATTTGGAACATGAAAGGAAATGATCACGATCAAGGGCATCCTGGTAGACCATCTCTTCTTAATTGGGATGATTTTGACAATTACCTCTCAATTTACAAGCTAGATGCACATGATAAGAGCAGATATAAGTTAGCATTAAAAGTGAAGGAAAGTCTTCAAGATATACGATATTTAATCTTGCTTTTCAACTGTCATGGGCCTTCTCAATTAATCTCTGCTATGCGGGGATTTAATCGATATCTTGTAGATCATAAAAAAAATCCTCAAGAATTAAAACGCGCTTTACAAGTAGTTGCGGATTATCATGTTGAAGTTTTAAATTATTCTATAAAATATAATTTAAATCCTGATGGAATATGGTTAGTAGATGATTTAGGGGAACAAAAAGGTCCATTTTTTAGTCCAAAAACTTTCGAAAAAATTTATGAGGACGCTTATTGTACGATCATTGATAGAGCTCATGACTTAGGTATTGAAGTACATATGCATTGTTGTGGAAAAATAGATCCCTTGCTAGGACTCTTAACAAAATGGGGATTAGATGCAATAGAATTAGATAGTCCGAGAATGAGTGGTTATCATGATTTAAAACCTTATCGTGGAAAAATAATGTTTTGGGGATGTGTTAATATACAATCAATTTACACTCAGGGAACACCTGAAGAGGTGGAAAGAGAAGTATGGCATATGATTCGCAATTTGGGAACAAAAGATGGAGGATATGGTGCATATTTTTACCCCGACTCAAAAGATATTAGAACTCCAAGGAAAAATATTAAGAGTTTTGAAAAAGGTTTGAAAAAATTTGCTGTTTATTCAGAGATACCTCCCCATTGGTGGGATTCACCCGTGGTTGAAGAATGGAAGGATGATATTGTCCCACCATTGCCTTCTTTAGAGTAATTAATATTACTTTAAACATTGATGAAAATTTTTCAATGTTTCTTTATTGAGAATTTAATAATAATATTTTTATTCTTTTATAAGAGAATATTAGATGAATATGAGGTGCGGAGGATGTCTTCGTCAAGAAAATTTATATATGTGCTTCTTTACTGATAAAAACAAAGAAGTGTATTTATGTGCGAAATGTCTTGGTAAGGTGTTATTAGAGGAGCCTCCTCCATCAATATATAATATGAGCAAACTTGCTTATACTTGGAAAAAGACTGACTAATTTTTTTAAAGTAATTGTTTAAGATCCTCGAGTGTACCCTGATAATCAGGTTCAGGTATGTCGATCCCTAATTTAGTTTGTCGGCTATTTATTAGGAAAGTATGGATACCTATACGTTTTGAGACTAAATCCTTATCTTCGTCCCCTACCATCAAACAAGCTTTTGCGGGATAACCAATTTTATTTAAAATCTGTTCATAATAAAGTAAGTGAGTTACGGATTTAGTAGCATAGCTATTTTCGATTGTAGTTATTAAACGATAGGGAAAGTCGGCTACACCAGCCCATTCTAAACGTTGATCAATAGCTGTTGCTGGAAGGAGAGGTGTGGTTGCAATTACAACATCATAACCTTTATCGAAAACAGATTGAACTAAAGACCTTGCTTCAGGTTTTTTTTTAGTATATTCACGAAGTTTTATGAAATCCTGCTCATAGAACTTATCGATGAACGGTTGAATTTCTTTACGTGAATATCCTTCTAAAGGAAAACATACTTCAGTATAAACATCGTCATTTGTATGTTTACCGTTATTTTCTTCTACGGCTTTTGACGCCATTAGAATTTTAGAAATAAATTTTTTAGGGGGAATAAGATGAGCTACACTCTGTGCTAATAAATTTAAGTATTGCGGAATAAATTTATCTAAATCAACGTCTAACAATGTTCCATCTAGATCAAATAGAATAGCTTTGATCATACCATTGAGTTTATCTTTCATTGCTCAAAATCATTATGATACTTAATCTTAAATGCTATAATTCAAAATGATTCAAATTATTTACTATTTAGATTCTTAATATTGATTATAAAATTGACATTCTTGAACAACGAATTATCTAGTAAAAGGGAGAATCGTTATTTCCATATTTCTTATTTAATAATAAAAAGTTTTTATAAAATTCTATCTTTTTATAAAATTAATAGAATAAACATCATGATATCTGTTTGGATTTGGTAAAGTTAGAGCTAACCGATTTAAATAAAGGAAGCGTTTTTATTGGGGATAAACTTAGTGTACAGGTTAAATTCAACTTTGAAGATAAGGCTGATATTTTTTGGAGTGGGATTAGATTAATCACTAATCCTCCTTGTGCCAAAGAACTTCAAGTTTCAAAAGAGGAAATATTTTGCAAAGGTACTTTTGAAGCAGGAGAATACATACGTGAGAAATCACTCTTAATTAAGACTAATATTGTACCAACAATAAAGAACAGAAATCTA
>JABXKB010000280.1 GCA_013375485.1 Promethearchaeota archaeon
TCATCATTAGCTAAACAAACTAGATGTGTTCCTCCAACACCTTTTACAGCAACAATTTCTCCTTCATTAATCATCTTGGCAATCCTCTGTAAAATAGAATCTATTGAATCACTATCAATAATTTCCCTCTGTTTATTATACAAATTATAATGAGGTCCACAAACTGAGCAAGCAAAAGTTTGAGCATGAAACCTACGATTCTTAAAATCTGAATATTCTTGAACACAGGATTCAGGGTAAGCTTGCTGACAGAAAGGGAACTTAAGCATTGTACTCCTTTCTCTATCATAAGGCAATTCGGTTACTGTAGTATATCTAGGACCACACACAGCACATGCGATAAAAGGGTATTTATAATATTTGCTTTTTTGAGGATCATTCATATCATTCAAGCATTCATTACAGATTGCTATATCTGGTGGAAGTGTTAAACTAACTCCACGTCCTTGTTCACTCCTTCTTATCTCTAGTTCATTAAATTCTTCTTGAAAATCTAAGTAATTTATCTCAATATCCTCAATAAATGAGATCTTTGGTTTCTTAGTTTCAATATCTTCTAAAAATTGTTTAATATTTTGTGAGTTACCTTGTAAAACCAACCTTACACCAGCATTTCCTCGGTTTAAAATATAACCTTTAAGATTTAGTGAATAAGCTAAATTATATAAAAATGGTCTAAAACCTACTCCTTGAACAATTCCGGTAATAGTAATTTCTATAGTAGTATGATCGTTCAATTATCCAAATTCATGTTTTCACATTTATTTTAAAATCTAATTAAATTAAATAAACACTAAATAAGAAATAAATATTTTATTATGATAAGTATTTTTAAATTAAGCTTTAGTTTTAGATTCAAACAATAAATTAAGTAATAAGATAATAAAATGACAATAAAAAAAGAAGTATGGGATATACCTTATCATAAAGCATTCTTCAAAACAAGTCATAATTCTTATACACTTTCTATAAGAGAACAACTAAACAACGGTGTTAGAGGTCTTGAATATGATTTACATGATGATAAAATACAGGAATTAGAGGATTTTGAGATTTATCACTTACAAAATCATATTGATGTACTCCTTAGTGAGGATGGTAATCCTACTGATCTTCTATTTTCTAACTGGCTAAAAGTGTTAGATGATTGGTCAAATGAACAAAATAAAGAGCATGCCCCTATCACACTATTTATTGAATTAAAAGATGGAATTACTGATTCGAATAATCAACCCGAAGAACTTTATGGAATCAAGAAAATGAATAAAATTATAATAGATTCATTCAATCCTAATACACTTTTTACTTTTAAAGATTTCAGAAAAAATAATTATAAATGGCCAACAGTTAAAGAATTAAAGGGGCGTATTTTACTTGTGCTTGTAAGTTATTGGGGCGGATATTGGGCAGCAAGCGAAGAGGGTTTCGAGTCTAGGTTAAGATATTTGAACAACTGCTTAGAAGCTAAAGAAGATGTCTGTTTTATCGCTTGGGTTCAAGAAGATCAGGGGGAAAAAGCATCTTTTCTTAAAGAAAAGACCAATTTTTGGAAATGCAGTCTTGAATATAGTACTAAAAATTTTACTGAAAATAACAAATCTCAAAGATTAACCAGAGCAGATTTTGACAAAATCGTATTTGGAAGACATGTGAAAACGTATTATAACAAGAATTATGAAAAAGGATATCGTTGTAATTTCCCTGCTACAGATGCGTGGGGATCTGAAAAATATAACACATCTTTTCCATGGTCTTTTTAAGATTTTTCTTCACTATAGTATTTATAATAGATACTACATGTCCCTTCCATTGAAACCATACATGGCCCTACTGGATTAACAGGTGTGCATTCTCTTCTAAACAACTTGCATTCATATGGATAGAGTTTTCCAACCATTATTAAATGACATGAACACCCAGGCGGAATATCTTGAGATTTTTTAATTTTTATATCAAATTTTTTATCTGCATCAAACTGTTTATATTTATCCTGAATAACTAATCCTCCATCATAAACTCTTCCAATTCCTCTCCATGGGGATGAAACAGGCTTAAACACATCTTCTATTATTTTTTGGGCAATAATATTTCCTTCAGGCTTTACAATCCTTGAATATTCATTCATTGTATCATATTTTTTATCTCTCACTTGCCTTAAAAGCATTAAAATTGAGAGTAATACATCATTTGGTTCGAAGCCTGATATCACATTAGGTATTTTATATCCCTGGGAAAATATTTCATATGGTTTTAATCCTATTATGGTAGAAACATGACCGGGAGATATAAAACCGTCTAATTTTAATTGAGATTGACTCATTAAAAGTTCTAAGGCAGCGGGTATTAATTTATGAGCACAAATTATTGAAAAATTTGGCGGAGGTCCAGATTGTATTTCATATCCAATTAAAGGAACCGTGGTTTCAAATCCTATGGCAAAAAATATAACTTCTTTATCCGGATTTTCTTTGGCAATCTTTACTGCATCATTTGGTCCATACACAACACGGATATCAGCACCTTTGGCTTTTAATTCCGCTAAAGAAATATTAGTTGCTGGAACGCGGATCATATCTCCAAAAGTAGTTATAATCGTATCAATCTGTTTTCCAAGCTCAACTGCTTTATCAATATCTGCTGCTGGACAAATACAAACTGGACATCCTGGACCTGATAAAACCTCAATTTCTTTAGGTAATAATGTTCTTAGACCATATTTAGAAATTGTATGTTCATGGGTTCCACATACGTGCATAAATTTAACTGGCTTGCTTATTTCTTTAACTAATTCATTAATTGATTTTATGATTTTATTTGTAAAAGCTTTACTTCTTAAAATTTTGATTCCCGGAATGTCCATTTTAACTATATATTAGTGTAAATTATTGTTCAAATAATAAAAATTATAATACAGAGTATTAAATTAAATAATCAGAACTATTATAGAAATATAAAGTAAAAATAAAAATATTCCTAACATATAATAAAAATTCCAAATTATGACAAATAATTTAAGATTTACAGAAGCAATTAGAGATAAAATAATCACAATTCTCAAAAAGCATGGCGCTAAAAAGATTTCAATATTTGGATCTTATGTAAGAGGAGAAGCGACACCAGAAAGTGATTTAGATATTATTGTGGAATTTGAACAACCAATGGGACTTATTAAATTCGTTGGAATTGAATTTGAATTATCAGATTCTTTAGGAATAAAAGTAGATCTATTAACTGAAAAGTCTATAAGCCCATATCTCATAGATATCATTAGAAAAGAAGCAACCGTGATATATAAATGATCAAAGATAATCAGGTTTATTTGAAACATATATTGGATGCAATTAACCATATAAAAGAATTTATTAAAAACTTAGATTTCAAAGGATTCTTAAATTCTCATCTTTATCAAAGTGCTGTTATAAGAGAATTAGAAGTAATTGGAGAAGCTACAAAAAATCTAACTGAAGACTTTTGTAAGGAATATCCAAGTATCTCTTGGAAAGATATAGCAGGTATGCGAGATAAATTAATCCATGGATATATGGGTGTGAATTTAGAAGATGTGTGGAAAACAGCAAAAGAAGATATAATTGATTTAGAAAATCAGATAACTAAAATTATTAAAAAATAGAATTCTAATGGTTAACAGATTCGAGGAATTGGTTCACCTAACGGCATATCAATAAATCGTGTTCCCCCTACTATTGTTTTTAAAAATACTCTCTTAGGATTATCTAATTTTACTTCCCCAATTATTTCAGCATCTTTTCCAATCTCAGTTGATTTTATTTTTTCTAATACTTTTTTAGAATGTTCTGGATCAACTGCTATAAGAGCTCTTCCTTCACTTGCTATGTTGTAAGGATCTAATCCCAACATATCACATATAGCTGTAACTTGTTTTTTAAGAGGGATTCTTTCCTCATCAATCCAGATACTTACATATGATTTCACAGCCCAATCATTTAAAGCAGCTGCAATTCCTCCACGCGTAGGATCTTTCATAGCATGAATAAAATTATTATTAATTTCATACTTGATAACATTATGAATTTCTAATAATAATGAAATATCTGATTTTAAATCGGTAGAAATATTTAACCCTTCTCGAGAAGCCATTAACGCTGTTCCATGATCTCCAATACTGCCAGTTATAATAATTTTATCTCCCGCTTTTAAACGATTATCTAAAATTTTTATTTTTTTATCTTTAATCCCTATACCTGTCGTTGCAATTATTATTTCATTTAAAGTTCCCCTCGGCATAACTTTAGTGTCTCCAGCAATGATTGCAATATTCGCCTTTTTTGCTATTGAATTCATTGAATTTACAATTTTTTCTAACGTCTCGAATAAAAAGCCTTCCTCAATGATTATCATAGATGTTAAAGCTAATGGCTCTGCGCCCATCATTATGAGATCATTAACTGTTCCACAAACACTTAATTTCCCTAAGTCTCCACCCGGAAAAAACAAAGGATAGACAGTATGCCCGTCAGCGGTAATTACAATTTCTTTGTCATAATTAGATAAGGGAATTGTTGCTCCATCATCCAATTCCTCAACACCAATACCATTATTAACATTCTTATAAGGTATATTTTTTGTAATGAATTGAATTAATTCTTCTTGTAAAACGCCGCCAGCTCCATGTGCCAAACGGATTACATTTGAGCTCTCTTTTTTTTTACTCATAATAAAAAAAAAGAAGCTATGATTAAAAGAATTTAGTTTGATGTTCAGATTGAAAAGTCCCAAGACATCCCTCCGGGCTGTAATTACCATTTAGTTATGGTCGGAAAGATAACTTCAACTGAATGTAAATTATTTCGAGAAAAATATACTCCTCTCAATCCTATTGAACTGTGTATGGTTTTTCAAGAAGGAACATGTAGTATTTATTTTAAATATCATTAAAAATAAGAAAAATAAAGAAAAAAGATCGGTCTCTTCTCTTTAGATTCATCTCTTTAAATTATGGATATTAACTTGTGATTCTAGGAAAGATTGGTAATGGAATTCCACCAATATACAAAGTCTTAATAGTTATGTCTTTGAATTTCTCTCTATTCTCTCTCATATCAAAATCTTTCTTGTCTAAATTTCTTGTTATTTCAGATCTGATTCTTGATACTTCAGCCTGAGATAATAGAGATAAATCTTTCACTAATTTCAGCAACTTTAATTGGAGTTTACAAGCCGAATTTTTAAATTTTAAACAAAACTCCTCAGATTGTTTCTGTGAACCATAATTAAAAAAATATAACGTATAATTAACAATTCTATTTTTCAATTTATTTTTATAAACAAATGCTATATGTTCACAGTTAGGTTTTCCTTGTTTTAACCTTAATACTATCCCAGCTAGCATAGAATGCGGGAAATGAGCTACAATGTAATGTTTTTTATGTGATTGGCGTTTAAATGTCGTGGTAAATAGATCAACGATATCACCTATCTTTAGGGTTTTTCCATATGGAATAGTCGCTACAATTCGTTCTGTTGTGAAAAATAATCTCCATTTATTAGGTGCACGCTTAGCAACGCGCATTTTTTTGAATTTTGATTTAAATGTATCATCCTTTATATTTAAAGTAACATTATCAAAAACTTTTAAGATTTTTTCACCCTCCCAAGGTATCAATTCTCCCTTTCCTTTCAAATAGCATTGAGTTAAACCCTCTTTTCGTTTTTTAACCCAATATTCTTTATCTTTAGGTCGATAAAGAAAAAGAGGTTGATATCCATTTATAGATTGACTAATAATATTACTTTTAGGTTTTAAATTTTCGTTCATGTTAATTTTTTATATAGCTCGTTAATTTTAATACTACTTAATGTTGTTGATTATAAGAAATGAAAAATTAAAAAAATTATGATAAATTGAAAAAACTTTTTTTTAATTTTTATAATGATTCTTCAATCTCGTTAATTATCAAAAAAATTCCTATAAATAATGTTATTCCAAGAATTACTAGCCCTATTAGTCCTAAAATAAAGCTTCCCCATGTGAGTGCTGATATTTCCCCACCGACCAAAGATAATTCCATTAAAAAACAAGCTGCACCGATGATCATCATGATAAATAATATTATCATTAGTACTTTGTAATTGATTTTTTTTACAAAATTTGTAGTTACAATGTTAGACTTGAACAACCCGTTTAATAAATATCCAGCAACAAATACTCCAAACATTACAGTGAACGCGAAAACCAAGATAAATAATTTTTCCATCGAAAAGTTCTGGATTCCAATTTCAGTATTCCTTAGATTATATAAATTATATACTAGTGCTACTAATATAACCTGAAAGATGACTAATACTATAGAATGTTTTTTGAAAATCTTTCTTTTTTCTCCTTCTTCTACCATCCTACTCACTCTTTAAAATATAATAA
>JABXKB010000281.1 GCA_013375485.1 Promethearchaeota archaeon
GTCTTTTGACTTTTTCCGTACTTTCCTTTTCGATAATCTCAAATGTAGAAGCTAACGACCCTACTGCCTGCCCTAAAGAAGGAGTCTCCGTTTCAGCGTACCCTTTTAATGCAGCAACAGTTTTTTTAATTTCCTTTGTGACATTTTCTACTGCGTTAATATACTGATTGCTTCCTTTAATTAACTCACTAATCTTATTGCTTGTAATTCCTAATGCATTTGTTAAATTATCCATAAATTTCTTAAACATTTTCAAACACCTTCTTAATGATTCGAGATCTAGATTATATATAAGTTTATAACATTTTTGTTTATAAAAAATGGATTATAAATAAAAATAAACTCAAATATTCGAAATATGTTGAATTATTGATTCAGAAAATATTAAAAATAGAACTCACACTAAGGAACCTGAGATATTTAATAAAGCCTTGCTAAAGCTTCTGAATAAAATAAATTTAAAGACGGAGTTCTTAATCTATGTTGCAGTCCATCTTTCATAATTAGCGACTTCTTCTTCGTTCACGGTCTGAGTGGGATGACCCGCGTGAGCTTTGTCAAAGAGTGATAAGTCTCTAGTGTTATTAAAATCATTCTCTCGGATAGGTATGTATTGCTTACATTTAAAGCATAATTTAACTCTCATCAAGCTCACTTCCTATAAAATAAAAATCGATCCAATATATTGACAATAATTTCAATATTTAACTTTTACCCTAATTTTTCATTTTTGTATAGTCATAATGCAGGAATGGGTTTTATGACATAATTAGGCTCATCATTGTTATGTTTTTAATACTGACTTACTAATCAGTTATTCGAAGGAGCACCATTTCAAGCTTATCCTTTGATTTCTTGGTGCCTACGACAAATTGCTTGGGTTTTCCTTTTAGAACTCGATATTGGACATAGATATCGATAGGAAACTTGTGTTTTTCGGCTTTTTCAAGATTTCCTTCCCTTGAAATCAAATTTCTTTCAGTAAGTTTGATGTAATATACATTTGTACTACTGTTGCACTTAAGACATCCGGGAATAAATTCAGAACTAATAAAAATGACGGGATCCTCGAATTTAGGCAAATTTAACGTAAAAAACTCGCGTAGTTCTCCCATTGCAATAATTTCCATACAATACGATAAATTAAATTTGAAATTTTAACTTGCTCTTTTTATTTTAGAAGTAAATTTCCCAAATTAAATCCATTTATGGATTAAAAAATAATAAAATCTAAGAACATTTATAATTGATTAGAATGACGAAGGAAGAAGAAATTATCGGTTCCTATAAGATATCTAAATTTCCTAAAGATAGAATTCCAACGCTTGATTTTCTCTCAATTGGAGATAATAAACATTATGTAAAGGGATTAATTGAAGTTGATGTAACGGATGGACGGCAACTCATAAATGATTATGAAAAAGAAACTAATTTAAAGATCTCGTTCACAGCATGGCTACTAAAATGTATCGGAACTGCAGCAAGTGAATTTAAAGAAGTTCATTCAATGATGAAAGGTAAGCGGAAAATAATATCATTTGATGATGTTGATATATCTGTACCCGTCGAAAGGGTTACTAAAGGAGTAAGCGTTGCGATGCCGGTCGTTCTGAGAAAGGTAAATGTGAAGGATGTCAAACAAATTCATGAAGAAATTAGGCTAGCGCAAAAAGAGGAAGTTGATGGGGCTACCGTACTTGGAGAGAGTTCAATAAAAAAATGGGTTAAATTATATACTAGTCTTCCGAAATCTATAAGGAGATTTTTAATCAAAAGGTTGATGAAAAATCCTTTGAGAGTTAAGGAATTAATGGGTACAATTATGGTTACAGCCATTGGAATGTTTGGCAGACTCTATGGATGGCCAATTCCAACTACTTCCCATCCTTTAGCTTTCGCGATTGGAGGAATTACAAAAAAACCGGGAGTTGTAAAAGATAAAATTGAGATTAGAGAATTTTTAACAATTACGGTGCTATTTAATCACGATGTGGTAGATGGTGCTCCTGCCGCTCGTTTTATAACGAAACTAAAACAACTAATTGAATCTGGTTTTGGATTAATAGAATTAAAATAGAGCTATGTATTAGTTTTAGTTTAAAATAAAGTGAATAAATTCAATATCACGAGAATAGCTGACGAAATTAGAATTATTCCAAACATAATTACAAATGACCACTGTTTTTTTTGTCCGTAGTATCCTGCTGCATTGATCACGGCATACATAACAAATCCCATTGCCAGAATGAAGATATAAAGAGCCCAGGAGAAGCTAATAAAAAGAAAAATACCGCTTAATAAACAGAGAATCCCCATGGTCATTTCAGCAGTAATATGAAACTTTATTCTCACAGGTTCGGTTGTTAATTCTGGTATCTGTTTTGTTAGAAACAACATTAACCAAAGTCCAATGATCCCTATTCCAATTATTATTGCGTAAATTCCACTAATTATTAAAAGAACTATTTTTCTCACATCAATCCGTAATTTAGCTGAAGAAAAAAAGTATCGAATTCAATAAAAGATTTACCATTTCTACCCTTGGAAATTGTATAAGCATTTTTCGATTGAAAAATTTAAAATTTCTTATAACATTATATTAATGAGAAGGGGATTAAAAGTGAAAGAAGAATATTTACAGCCAAAATCACATAAAAAGGGTAATATTGGGGGAATAAACGTCCTAAATCTGAGAGAGCCTATTTTTAAAGATCCACTCGAGGATGTTCATACCGCAGCTCTTCCAATCGCCGGATGTGCTTGGATTGATACTAAGGACGGAGTTGTTTTAATAGACACGCTACTTTATCCAAAGGCAGCTGAAAGGGTGATGGAGCGAATTAAGGGAAAAATCCAGTTCATTATTTACACGCATGGACATTATGATCATGTAGGTGGAACAAAGGCTTTTATGAAAGATAATCCTGAGATTATTGCTAATAAATTTTTGCCAGATCGTCTCGACAGATACGAAATGTTAGCGCCCTACCGAGCTCGCATTGCTGCAATGCAGTTTAACATCCCTGAAACCGATAAACCCGCAAGAAAACTAGTGCGCCCGACCAAGACTTTTTTAGGAGACATGATATTTACCCTGGGAGGGAAAACATTCGAACTCCACACAGCAATCGCTGAAACCGATGATGTCTGTTGGGTTTTCATTCCAGAGCTTAAAGCCGCTTTTATTGGAGATTTAATAATAGGAAATCAATTTCCGAACGTAGGAAATCCTTGGAAACCAACTAGATTTGCATTGAGTTGGGCTAAAGAGCTTGAACGAGTTCGAGCGCTCGAACCTGAGCATGTGTTTTGTAATGGAGCAGCTACTCATTTTAAAGGGAATGAAGCCATAGCAGCGTTAGACGTAAACATCGAAGTCATTCGTTCAATGCACGATCAGATAGTAGAATATATCAATCAAGACATGCACATCTCGGAAATGATCCACGCCGTGAAAATTCCAGACCATCTCAAGAAGAGTCCATATTTAAGGACTTTCTATTCTCGACCTGAATTTTTCGTATATAATGTGTATAGATGGTATCACGGATATTTTGACCATAATCCCGCTCATTTACTTCCACGACCTGAGAAAGAAGTAATGAACGAGATTTTTGGGCTTATTTGGGATTCAGAGAAAATTATTAATAGAGTCGAAGAGCTTTTTAGTAAAGGGCAATCGCAACTTGCATTAGAGGTACTGGATGTGTTAATACAATCAAAACCAGCCGATATCGAAGCTAGGAAGCTGAGGATTAAACTTCTGAAGGCAATTGGAGAAAATGATACGTGTTTGATGTCTCGTAATACATGGCACTATTTCATCAATAAAGATAAAGAAACTATTCATTCTCTTAATAAAGTGTGATTGCAATTAATTTTAATAGGGAATGAATTTTGCATTTTGTCATTTTATCTTTTTTTTGTATAAGTAGAAATATTCCACAAAAAAGTCAAAATATAAATAGTTACCTAAACTACTTTTTCCTACCAAGAAATCTAACTTAATTATCAGTAGAGGTAATAAAAAATGGGCATCTATATGCTGACGGTTTGGTATCCACCAGACAAAAATCCTGACATGGCAAAGTTATATTTGAAACAATCGAGAGAGATACCATTCGTTACTAAATGGAGAGTTTATAATACATCGGGAGGAACAGACGGTATTAAACAATATCATCTCATTTATACAGAGAGAGGTAAAGCGGAAGAAGCGATGGGAGAAGTTACCAAATATTTTATGCCTTTCCTTAATGTTGAGGGTTTCAGATATCTTTTTGAACCATTAATAGGGGTTTCCGATAGCTACGCTATGATGGGGATGAAATGGGAGTAGTATCAATGAGTTTTGAGGAAAAGCTCTTTTAATAAATAATTTTTTTTTAATTACTTTTTATTATTTTTTCTTCGCTTGACGATGTAATAAATCAAAACAACAATGAATACCCAGAAAAAGAATCCAATTATCCATCCTATCGTTCTATCAAGATATATAGTGCCATACAAGAAAGAAAAGGCTGCAGCCCATTCCACTATGATATAAGGAACATGTGTACTCGTTTTTGACCTAAAATCGATTTTGAAAACCATATCAAGTAAGAATTCTGCCGCTAGATAAGTGAGAATTAAAACGCAAAAGATGATAAATATTAGACCTTTACCAATTGCAATATAATTTATCAAAATGGCGATGATTGGAAGCATCAAAACTGCGAGGATTACGCCAAATATCTTAACGGTCTTCATTTTATCATTGGCCATCAATAGTATAGCACTAATCATCGAAACGAAAAAAGTAAATCCTGAAACGATAAACATCCCATCAAATAAATCCATATTTATCTCACCAACTAATTAAATTTGAATTTGGAATCTTAATTTAAAAATTTACTTATTAAGTTGCTCTAAAGACAGTAATAAAGCATTTATTGCGCTAAATTCCTTTTTTGGAGTATCAACAAATTGATGAATATGAAAGTAGGTTGCCTCCTTATAAGGGATAAAAAGGGTTGAAACATCGACCTCACTCACAAATCTGACATTGAACCATTCAGTCGTGCCAAAATGCGCTATTTTTTTCAACGTCTTTATTAATTCTGTTTGTTCATTCAATGTATCTACTAGATTCGTCGTTGTCATATCTGTTTTTATTACATTTGATTTTTTTTTTAACTGATCCCGCACTTCTATAACAAACTTAAAGCTCCCCATTAATTCCATAAACGGAATGAACTCAATAATTTTAGATGGAATTAAATCAGGAACTTTCTCTTCTAGTTTTTCAAGAGCATCAGTGATTTTAGATTTTAGATTTTCAATTGGTGCAAAGTAGTAATTACCGCCACCATGTTTTTCGGATTTGGCTACTCGTCCAAAAATAAAGGAACTTGCTATAGGAAAATCTAAAATACCGGCCCATTTATAGATGGGGATAGTCCCGTTTGATGTATTCCTGATATCGCTCATGCATATTAATTTCTTCGGATTTTCCTTAAATTCAAAGTCGACCTTAGCGAAGTTTCCTAAATAGTTTTGGAGAGATTTGATCTCTCTGTCAATTTTTTTGATTTCTTTCTCATTCTTTTCGAATTTTTGGAATTCCAACTTCACAATTTCTTCATTTGAATTAAGCCCTCTAATCACGTAATTGGGAGGTTGCTCTAACTGCGATCCCTCTAAAACAGAATCGATAAATCTTTGAGCTATTCTTTGTTGGGATTTTGAAACGGTATTTTCATTATATATCAATTGAAAATCACTAATCTTTTACATTTTAATTTATTTTTAATTAATTACTAATTGAACACTTTAACAATCTCTCCAAGCAGGACAGTTGTATGAGAAATGATTTCCTTTAAATATTTTAAAGCTTTGTTTTTATCTCGTTCTTCTATAACTTGTTTCACTAACTGTAAATCCATCCTCGAGATATTTTGCTGAGCGCTTGAACTCAATTCTAGTGCTCGTTGAAAGTATAACAAAGAATCATCAATATTCATGCGACTTTTATCGTCAGGCGTTAATTCTATAATATTACTTTTCAAAGTTGCTACTCCTTTAAGACGAAGTGAAATGACTTCTAATTCGTTTTTCAATCTATTTCTTTCGCTTTCTTGTAATTGTTTAGTTTCTATAATCGTTTTTAGCAAACCATACACTTTTACTTGGTGATCTTCTATTATTAATGGGTCACTGTACTGTGAAGTTTTTCTCGCGAGGAAGAAAGCGGGAGCCATAAATGCAGCTGCAATCAATTGTCCATAAACGCCAAAAAAAGGGTATAAAACACCCCAAAATGTGTCTCCCACAAAAATCCAAAAATATATTTCAAAGGAAATTAGATAAAAAAGGATAAATCCAACCAACATTACTGCTCCTGCACCAG
>JABXKB010000282.1 GCA_013375485.1 Promethearchaeota archaeon
GAGTACATTTGAAGAAAAAGTGAACGATGCGCTAAGAGCAGGTTATAAAGTTATTAATTCACAGCTTATTATCTCTGGAGTATCTCGATCTTTCATTGCTTACTTAGTTCGAGAGTGATAATTAACAAATTAAAAAATTAGAACCATTTAAATTCTTTTTTTTTATGATTTAATTGTGAGATTTCTGACTTTAGAAGTTTAATTTCTTCTTCTTTATCTCTTAATTTTTCAAGAATATCGTCCTTATCAACTTTACTAGTTTTTAATTTACTAATTATTAATCTCTGATTATTCACTATATCTTGTAAATCTTTTACCAAATCATTTAGGATTGGTTCAGGTCTTAAATCCTCAATTTTAATCCTAGATGAGCTACTATTAGCAAACTTTATTTTTTCTAAATCTTGTCGGAGTTGTGAATTTTCTTTTCTTAAGAAACCCATTTTATCCTTTAATTCTCTAAGTTTTTTAACTTTTTCATCGAGTTCAATAGCGAGTTTTGAATCCATTATTCTCTTTTTTCTACTTTTCTTTTGAACATCTTCCACTGGGATAAGAGTTTCTAATCTCATTATAATATCTTCAAGTTCTTCAATTTTATCAAGATAAATATTGATTTCTTCATCTTTTCTCATAATGAAAAATCATCTTTTTATTCGAAACTAATTTATTAATACAACTTAAGAATTTTTATTTGATTCTTGGATAAATCTCTTTTTATAGGGTTATACAACTATGTATAAAAAATATAACTATCTATAAAACATTTTTCTTTAATGATGGGTAAATAATAAATTTAATCGTAATTAAATTCATGTCTCATTGAAGCGTTCTCTCTTCAATATATTATCAAAATAACAAAAGAGAGTAAAGAATTAGAGATTTCAATCTAAATAATGATGATGGAATAGAAGAAAAATAAATATGTTTTATTTAAATGTTTAACACTTTTCTCCACTGATTTTTCCAGATTCTTCTCTTTTATTAAATGTTCTTTTTCAGTTTTCTTTATTTGTTTGATATCTTTCTTGAAAGGCTTATCTAATTTTTTCTCTAAAATTTAATCAATTTTTTTAAGGCACTTTTTTCCTTTTGAATCTAAAGATTTTGGCACTAATTCTTCTTTTTCTTTAATTAGAGACTCCTGTAGTTCTAATTTCTTCTTTTCTAACTCTTTTAGAAGTTTTTCTTCATCATTTTTCAAAGCTTTTATAACAGTATTTAGCTTATTGCGTTCTTCTTTAGTGCTACTATTAAGGATTTTTGAGTAATTTCTTTTAAAATATTTTATATCTTCAAATGAATCAAAACCTCCTAACCCTTTACGTATTAATCTATTTTTTAAAAATTCTTCACTCCCCCTGATTCTCCTAGGATATTTACATTTTTTGGCTCTAATATCAAGATTTTATATTTCATTTGTGAATATTGAATCTATTGTCCCACAGAAAGGAAATTTTAGAGTTAATTGGTCAGATTTAAATGCAATATATGTGAAAAAACGAAAAGTAGACATATGTTTAATTTTTGAATTCTCTTCTTGATGAAAACGTTCCTATTTCTATTAAAGATGTAATTCATGAATTAGGTTTTGAGGTTTTCTGTCTATTTTTTAAAAAAATAGTCTAGAGAGGTTGGATTGGAAAGTAAATAGAAAAATATTAATATGTGTGTTCACATAATTTCACATAATATAAAAAGAATATTTATTTTAAAAATGGCGAATATAACATTATCGATTCCAGAAGACCTTAAAAAAGAAATGGAAAAATTTCCAGAAATTAATTGGTCAGAAGTTGCGAGAGATTCTATAAAGAAAAAAATAGCTCAGTTAAGTTTTCTGAAAGGTTTCAGAATGGACAGTGATATTACTGTTGAGGAGGCCTTGAAATTAGGACAAGAAGTAAATCAACTATTGGTGAAACGTTATAAGAGGGCTTAACTTTGAAATTGGTTGTAGATGCCAATAATTTATTTGCTTCAATGATAAAAGAAAGTTTAACTGCGGAACTATTACTTAGTGATAAATTAAATTTATTTGCTCCAGAGTTTCTATTTGATGAATTTACAAAATATGAGGAATATATACTTGAGAAAACAAATCGTTCTAAGGAAGATTTTGCTCAATATTTAAATATATTTAAGGAAGAGATAGAAATTATTCCTCAAAATGTGATTACGCTATTTATAGAAAAAGTAGAGAAGTTTACTCCGGATCCAAAAGATACGGTTTACCTAGCTTGCGCACTAGCAATAGATTCTAAAATATGGTCAAAAGATAAAAGACTAAAAGAAGGTCAAGAGGAAATTGAAGTAATAACCACAGAGGAATTAATCAATAAAGTTAGATTTATAAAAAAAGTTTAGTTAACTTCACCAGAAAAGGTTGTTACTATTCATTACTTATTCAAATATGCCTAATCTATCCTGTTGTAATGTTTAGTGTTAGTATTTAATAGTTTGAAAGTTATTATTAATTTGCTAATTCGTGTATCAGAGTGCATATTTTTTGTGGATTTCTTGTAGAGAAAACGAATGGTCTGCCAGATTGAAAGGTTAATTTTACAGCTTCTCCGAAATCTGTGTTATAAGCCCATGAACCATCTACTCCAAATCGAATTCCTACTCCACCGTAAGTTCTAAAACGTGCTTTAGTTATATCACAACTGGTAATATTATTTAGGGGAATTCTTTTATGGTTAAAAATGCCATATGCTATTTCAAGTTGGTTATTGGTTAGGGTAATTTTTAGGCCTCTAAAGTTCCAATACATAAGAAAAATAAATAAACTTACCGCACCGAATATAATACCTATGAACGCCAATTCTTTGGGTCTGAAAGCAGTAATTATAATACCGAGAGAAAGAATTAATAAACATGCAAAAAGGATTACAGCTTTTACAAATTTTCCTGCTGGAACCCATTCTTCATATAAGATGTCATCATTTTTTTGGATACTATTACCATTAATTGTTTTAATCACCAGGTTAATCTTGCTTCTTTTACCATATTAACCATAACTATAGACTTAATAAATTTTTTGAGTATTCAGAATGGTGAAGTAACAAAGCTGGCTTTGAAAGAAAAAGCTATTATTATCACCTTAGATTGTTCTCTTTTTACTCAGGCATCTTAAATCCTATCATTGGTAAAGCTTCTACACCAGAAAAAAATGTATCTACCTTAAATTTTATTCCTTCGATATCCATGTATAATAACTGTTGCTCTGTTGCTCTTTTTAATACCTCTTCTAATTTTCCTTCCTTCACTTCAGAAATAGAAATAGATTCAGCATCATTACCTCTAATTCTTACAGCTAAGGGTAGTATTTGCTTCTCTAAGGATTTATCAAGAGGATATTTTTTTGAAACTTCAATATATCTTTCTGCTACCTCTTTTCCTTTAGATAAAGGAAATTTTGTAGTTGAAATTATTATAACCAAACGTTATCACCTTATTCTATTTTTTAAAATTGAATTTGAACAAATTAAAATAGTACTAGAATGATATTTAAAATTTTACAATTATGTTAAAGTGAATAACATGTATTCATTACATAGACATAAAAAAAATCCTAGCATTAAATGAATAAATAACATAATCTTTTTAGCTACTTGCTTCCAAAATTATCTTCGAGATTTGTCCTATAAACTGCCCTATATATTTTTACGGAATCTCTCCATTATTAAATTTTTAACCTAATAAATTACTATTAAATATAAACTCTGTCCAATCTGGTAATTTTATACAGAGAAAGTTCGTTTGATACTCCTAAAAATTCTAATATAAAATTTTTGATTATAAAATATATTAATTCTTTTGTTAATCCCTCTTGTACAAAGTGGAAATAATATTAGGCTGTTTAATCTTCCTTTTAGTTATTATGAAACAAAAAACTTTATTCAGCATAACTTTTGTAATTGGTATTATACTTACGTTGATTGCGGTCTTTATTATGCTATTTGCCGATGACGGGTTTTTGCCCTTGTCAATTACATTTCTCATAGTTGGAATAATTTTAATATCTACATCACCAACTCTTGCGAAACGCATGAAATCCTAGTCAATAAAATCTTCTTTTTTATATTTAATTTCAGGTATTTCACGGTTATTATGATTGATTTATCCCTTTAAGTGAAGGCTCAATATAATTCAGAATTTAAAAATTTCTAAAGAATAAATCTAATCCTAATTTTTCTTAATTTTTAATTGAAAAAAGTATATAAGATTGTTCTTTCTTTTCCACCTACACAAACAAGTAAATTGAAATTCAAAATTAATCCTATATCTTTATTAAGAGGCTCTGGAACAATTGTCTCAAATATTAATAAATGAGTTAGATACCAAATTTTAAACGTATTCTATTAGTTAATTAAATTCCAATTGTTCCATTAGCGATGATTATATATTTTAATTAAGATATAATTTTAGTATGAAAAGCGAGATTAAAGAAAGAATTAATGTATTATTAGAAGAATTAAAAGTAACAAAAATTTTTCCTAAAATTGAGTTTGTTATTTTGTATGGATCTTCGCTTAGTTCATATCATTTAGAAGATAGTGATATTGATATTTGTTTATATATTGATGAAGAGAGAAATAGACTCCCTAAAATTCGTTTGGAATTATTAAAAAAGTTTAATGGAGATCTTGATATCCAGATCTTTCAATTATTACCATTATATGTTCAGATTGAGGTTTTAAAAGGTGAAATTCTATATATGAGGAAAGAAGAAAGGTTGTATGAGATTGCTAATGAGACTATTGATGAATATGAAGAATTTTATCCATTTTATTTAGATTATATTAATCGGTGATAATTTTGAGAATTGATATTATTAAGGCCAAACTTAAAATTATTGAAGAGAATATTGAGTTAGTGAAAGATAATCTTCCTGATAATGTAAACTCATTTAAAGCATTGGGTCTTATTAAAGATGGTATTTATAAAAGAGTTGAGACCTCAATTCAAGAGGTTATTAGTATTTGCTCTGTGATTAATACGGATTTAAAATTAGGAATACCCTCTAATAGAGATGATATTATTATCTCTTTAATTAATAATAATATTATATCAAAAAATATAGGTGAAAAAGTCAAGGAGATGAAGGGATTTCGAAATTTTTTAGTGCATCGTTATGGAAGGATTGATGATGAAGTTGCATTCAAAGATATTAAAAAAGGACTCCTTGATTTCGGCTTATTTAAGAAAGAGATTTTAAAGTATTTGAAAAAATATGAGTAAATCTCATATTTTTAATAAATTTTTTGATTCTTAAATGGATTAATTCTTTTGTAATTCTCTTTTTTACAACGTAGAAATATTATTATGTACTTCTATGTTCCTTTTCTTTAACCTAAATTGAAGTCCCACCTTTTAATTTAAATTTGATAACCGTTTCACGAATTTCTTCTGAAGCTCGAATTGTAGCTTTTAAATCAACATAACTGTTAAGTTATATTTATTGTATACAATCGTAAGTTTTATAAATATGTTGTTGTATATATTTTTATAATGAGATGGATTTTAGATGCGTGTACTCTGATATACTTAATTAAAGCAAAATTATTCAATCATTTTATGGAAATAGTGGAGTTTCCAGTTGTAATAGATTCGAGTGTATATCAAGAAGTAGTAATTAATGGTAAAGCAAACAACTATCCTGATGCTATTGAAGCTGAAGAAATTTTAAACGAAAACAGAGTTCCTGTCATATCTATTGAAGTATCAAAAGACTTATTCCGCTTTATTGATCCTGGAGAAACTAGTTGTTATCTGTTAGCGATGGAAGAAGGAATTTGTCTGACATCTGACGATAAGGCCTATAAGAAATTCCTTAATGAGAATTTAAAAGCAATGAGGATTGATAACTTCTATTTTGAAAAGTTAAATCAAAACCGATTAATAAAAAAGGATTTTTTACTAATATTAAATAAATTAGAATCAGTAAATGCAACAAAACCAAAATCCATTTTGTTCTATATGAAAAAACTTCAAGAAATGGAGGAAAATAAAAAATGACTGATGTTGTTTCAACTAGATTAGATGAGAAGGAAGTTGAAGAATTAAACGAGATCTCTGAAAGAGAACGTATAGATCGTTCATCTTTAATTCGAAAATTTCTTCTTGCCCAAATTCAAGAATATCGATTAAAAGAGAGTGGTGAGAAATATCGGAAGGGATTAGTAAGCATGGCAGAGGCGGCTACCTTAGCAAAAGTATCGATTTATAAAATGATGGAATATGTTGAACGTGAAAAGATTCAAGCCCCTTCTTTAACTGATCCTGAAATGGAAGAGGATTTGAAGCGATCTAAAAAGATATTTGAAGAAATTAAGTAATCAAGAAATTAACCCTATTTTTTG
>JABXKB010000283.1 GCA_013375485.1 Promethearchaeota archaeon
ATGTATAAATTTAAGTAAATCATGTTTCTGTAAATTTTATAAATTAAATTAAAAACTCTCAGGATTTTATTTTGAATAATGATAAATTTTTCGAAACAAATCTAAAAAGATGGAATGAGCTCGTAGATATAAATGTTAAATCCAAATCATATGATTTAGAAGGATTTAAATCAGGTAAAACTTCTCTACTTTCAATAGAACTTAAAGAATTAGGAGAAGTTAAGGGAAAATCTTTACTACACTTACAATGTCATTTTGGGATGGATACACTTTCATGGGCGAGATTAGGTGTTGAAGTTACTGGCGTAGATTTTTCAGATAAAGCTATTGCGATGGCAAGAACTTTAAGTAATGAGTTAAAAATACCCGCGAGATTTATTTTATCAAATTTTTATGATATACCAAATGTTTTGAATGAGAAATTTGATATTGTCTATACTTCATATGGAGCCATTTGCTGGTTGCCAGACATTGTTAAATGGGCTCAAATCATAAGCATTTATTTAAAAGAGGGGGGAATATTTTATATTATAGATAACCATCCATTTGGTCTTCTTATTGACGAACACCAAGATGCATTTAAAGTAGGTTATAATTACTTTTCTGAGGGAAAACCAATATATTGGAATGAGGATGGCGCGTATGCAGATCCTTCAGCAAAACTAAAGAATCGAGAATCTTACGATTGGCTTCATAGTATGAGTACAATAATGAATGCTTTAATAAATGCAAATTTAAAAATTGAATTTTTACATGAATTTCCATTTACCTTTCATAATATACACCCTGATATGAAAAGAAGAGAAGATGGTTATTGGGAGTTCACAGATTTAGAATTCACTGTTCCTATGATGTTTTCAATTAAAGCACATAAGAAAAATTAAGATATTCAATTCTCAATTTAATATCCATTCAAGAAATTTTAAATGACAATGAAATTAATTTAATATCATATAGATATTTTTAGGTCGAAATTTTGGAAAAAAAATATAAATTAGTCTCATTTTTGATTATTTCTGGATTCATTTTTATAATGAGTACATTGATCATAATGCAGACAATCATATCTTTCTATACAACTAATATGAATTATGATTCTCAACATCTTAATCTTAGTGATGTTGATTATTCAAATGCAACAGTGATTTCTGATGGATATAATGGTATCTACTGGAATGATGGGCGGAGTGAAGATCCTGATATCGAAGTAGGGGAAAATGGTACAATTTATGCGGTATGGTGGGATAGCACTGCAGGTCTATGGGGTGGTGGAATAGGCGATGATGAAATTATGTTTGCTAGATATACAGATATAGATGGTTGGTCGAATGTTACAATCATTTCTGATGGATATGATGGTACATATTGGAATGATGAATTTAGTTTTAAACCTGATATGGCAATAGATGATAATGGAATGATTCATGTGGTATGGTATGATGCTACTGATGGTATATGGGGAACTGATTCAGAAATAATGTATGTTAACTATTCAGAAGCAATGGGATGGTCGAATGTTACAATTATTTCTGATGGATATAATGGTGTCTATTGGAATGATCAAGCTAGCCGGTCTCCTAAAATTGCAATAGGTGAAAATGAAACGATTCATGTAGTATGGGGGGATGATACTGAAGGTATATGGACCGATAATTATAGTGACGTTGATGATATTATGAATTGGGGGTCTATAGATACAGAAATAATGCATGCTAGCTATTCAGAACTAAAAGGATGGTCCAATATTACAATCATTTCTGATGGATATGATGGTATCTATTGGAATAAAAAAAGTAGCATCAATCCGGATATCGCAGTAGATAAGAATGGGATAATTCATGTGGTATGGGAGGATTATACTGATGGTATATGGGGTTCAGATACAGAAATAATGTATGTTAACTATTCAGAAGCAACGGGATGGTCTAATGTTACAATTGTTTCTGATGGGTATGATGGTATTTACTGGAATAATGGAGGTAGTCAGAGGCCTAAAATCGCAATAGATGAGGATGGGATAATTCATGCTGTATGGGAGGATTATACTAGTGGTGTATGGGGTACAGATACAGAAATAATGTATGCTAACTATTCGGAAGCATTAGGTTGGTCTAATATTACTGTGATTTCTGATGGGTATGATGGTATATATTGGAATAATGGTTTCAGTTTTGATCCTGATATTGCAGTAGCTGATAATGGAACGATTCATATCGTATGGGAGGATTATACTAATGGTGTGTGGGGTTCAGATGTAGAAATAATGTATGCCAGCTATTCAGAAACAACGGGATGGTCTGATATTACTGTTATTTCTGATGGATTTATGGGAATTTATTGGAATGATTATGATAGTTATGATCCTCATTGTGTATGGTATAATAATCAATTATATGTGGTATGGGAAGATTTTACAACGGGAGTATGGGGTTCAGGTTGGGAAATAATGTTTACAAGTGTATCATTTTCAATAACACAAGAGGATCAAGAAAGGGATATCCCTTTTGGAAATTTATATTTATTTATAATGATAATCAGTATAATAGGACTCACAGTTTATACAAATCGCAAAAAATAACTTTTTTTTTATAATTATTTATTTCCTTACTATTGCTTTAATCAGAATTAGTCTACAAATTAAATTTTTACATGAATTTCCATTTACATTTCATAATATACACCCTGATATGAAAAGAAGGGAAGATGGATATTGGGAGTTCATAAATTTAGAATTCACTGTTCCTATGATGTTTTCAATAAGAGCACGTAAAAAAGTTTAAATCTTTGAAAGAATTACTTCAATATTCTCCCATCAATATGCAATTTCAATATACCTTATTCCTCCTACTTCAATAGATTGTTCTCCAAGAAATTTTTCTCCTAATTTTTCATAGAATCTACGTGAAGGATTTTCTTTTAGTACCCATGTAATCATACTATCAATATTATTCACTTTAAAATATTTTATTACTAAATGAACTAATTCAGTTCCAATTTTTTTATGCTGGAATACCTCCAGAACGTAAATTGCACATAATTCCCCTTTAAATCTCTCTACTTGGAGTAAAGCTACTATAGGATTACATTTTTCTAGAGTTGCTAAAGCAAATCCTACTATCTCATTTTGATCTGTCTCGGCGACGTATATAATTGCTCCATGTGTTGGATTTTCTAATCTTTGTCTCCAATTTTTTTCTTTATCTTCATAAGACAAACTTTGAAGGTATTCTTCTGAAATTATGCCTCGATATGTAGTTTTCCACGTGTCAACCTTGACTTTTACAATTCCACTTAAATCTGAAATATTAGCTTTTCTATAGTTTATAGATTTTGCAATCATTGAAACCAAGAATGAAAATTTCAAATTTGATACTGTGTAGATCTTAAAGAATCTTAAGTAATAGATTATATTTATAATTAATCTTAGTAACTTTTAGGTGAAATAATGTGTTTGTTAAATTGGTTAAATTACCTCGAATGCGAGTTATATCCTTTCATTCATGGGGAGAATTCATTGGAGACCCTGAGATTAAAACCCATCAAAAACTAGAAGAATGGATAAGAAAAGTTGGAATTTCCATAGATCCATTAGAACATTTAGTTTTTGGTTTTAATAACCCGCTTCCTAAATTTAATGAAAAAGGAGAGCAAATAGCCTCTAAAGAAAAACCCTATGGATATGAAATTTGGGTAATAATTCCGGAAGATTTTAAAGTAGAAGATACTCTTAGTATTAAGAATGTTGGGGGAGGATTATATGCAGTAGTCTCTGTTAAAGGCGCCAATAATATAGGCAATGGCTGGCAAGCTTTAATAGAATGGATATCTAACAATGATAAATATAGTTTACATCCAAAATGTAGAGGATTGCTTAATTACTATGATAACGATAAAGTAGAACACGGAATAACTGGATTAGAACTCCATGTTAATTATCCTGAAATCGGAGAGGAAAATCTCCATTTAGATCTATATGCTCCTGTTGTTGAAAAAGACTAAGATATTTTAGTATAAATCAAAATTTCTTACATTTTTCTAATAAGAAATTTAATTTATTTTTTTTTTAAGAACAATGCCATCTTCTTTCAAAATAACGATATTTTCCGTTAATTTTTCAAAAGAAAATGATTTAAGAAACTTTTCAAAGTTTGGAAGCACATTTTCATCAATTAAAGGATGAATATCAATTAGAACTAAGTAATTTTCACTCTCATGCTTAAATTCAATAAAATCCTTATCATAAGTGATAAGAATTCGATTTTTTTTTCTTGCTAATTCTAAGAGTTCGCTATTTTTCGCTCCTCTTTTGTTCAATTCTTGAACTGTAATAACGTCATATCCTTTTGAGATTAATAACCTCCTTAAATTATTAGAAACATTTTCATCTAACAAAAATTTAGCGTCATGAGATTGAGGCACTTTTCTCTTCCTCGATTATTTTTCTTGCATATCTAACTGTAGCAGATATATCCTCTTTAGATAATTCAGGGTATGCATCGATAATTTCATCAAATGTTTTTCCCGCTTCTAACCATTCAAGAATAACTGAAATCATTATTCTTGTTCCTTTTATACGAGGTTTGCCATGACATATTTCAGGATCTATTTCAATTCTCTTTTCAATTATCATTTCTATCATTTCAATAAACTAATTTCAATTATAAGATTATTTTTCTTCATTAAATGAATGATCGAATCTCAATTAATATTTATCTATCTTTATTAAAAGCTCTTTAGTCATATAACTGAAAGAAATAGAAATAATAATTAGCAGATTTATGCTAATGGTTCCTATAAATTTTTAATTTTTTCTTCAAAATATTCTTTTAATAAGTAATAAGGTAAATCCCCACTTCTAAGAATAGTATCATGAAAAAATTTTAAATTGAAATTGTCCCCCATTTTTTCTTCCACTTCCTGACGCAAATCATTAATAAGGAGTTTTCCAACGAGATATGATAATGGATAGCCTGGGGCACGTGTAATCTCAACGACAGTCCCTCTTGCTGCAACCTCTCTTAATGACAATATATTCATTTTAGTTTTAATAGCATCTGAAATGGATCGTTGCCTACAGTGTAATTGGATATCCAAAATGAGGTTCATCGCTTCCTGTACTTGAACTCCTGAAATTAATTGCTGAGATTTTTTATGATTTTTATAAAACCCTTCTTGTAGCATCATTTCCTCACAATAAATAGCCCATCCTTCAGCAGTTTCCATAGAGACCCCTAATAGTCGTATGAGAGGTGCAAAAGCGTTATTGGTAGCGAAATCCAAATGATGTCCAGGATAAGCTTCATGAACCATCCAAAATGGTATATATGTATAAGATTGAAATTCTTTTTGTGTAGGACTAATCATAAAAATTCCAGGTTGTTCTCTATTAAAATAAGGAGCTTGTTCATAAGCAGCACCAGGGAGGATTGGTACTATATGGGGGGGTGTTTCGATAATTAACAACTTATCTTGTGGAATTGTAGCAAGATTATGGTTTTTTATGAACTCTTTTGCTCGTTCTGCTTCACTCTGAGTGTATTCAAGTACTTCTTGAAAAGAAGGGATTAAATCTTCTTCGAAAAATTCTTTAATTCCCTCACTAAGAGTTTTGTTAGGATACAATTCTTTAAGAATTCGTTTTATTTTTTTAAATCCCAAGCTGAATAACTTATTCCCTTTTGATATAAGTGTCTTTCGATCCCAAGGAAGTTTCCGTAAACTCAATAGCTTGTCGAATTTTTCAGGTCCTAGAGCCCAGGCAAATTCGCCTGTATCAACAGGTAAATTTTTTATCCATTTTACATGGTTTTGGATAACTGATTCAACCTCTTTAAAGGCTTCTAGAAGTTTGTTTTTAAGAGAAGGAGTAACTTCTGATGTCTCACTATAAGCTTCAGCAACAGTTTTTAAAATTTTAGGAGTTGTTTCAATTGTTTCTAAGGCTAAATCTCTCCATACAACTGGAATTGGAGTATTATCAAAACGAGATTGAAATTCCTCTAAATAGTTAGGTAAATTTGTTATATGTATGATGAGAGTTTCTGCTAAATCTGTAGTTGGTCCTTTTCGCTGAAATAAAAGGTAAAGAATCTCTTGAAAATACGCTAATCCATTAGGATCTTTTTTCCATAATGGAAAATCCTCATGTTTAAACAGGTTAATATTATGATAATATTCCATAGCTTTTAGTGAAATTTTATTTTCGAAATTTAATTTTTCAATATCTAATTGCTTAAGCTCATCAATCCATTGACTGAACCACTTAAGATTCTCCACTATATGTTCCTTGGTTCCAGATTCTACTACTTTTTCATATTCTTCTTTACCAAATAGGACAGCAATTCTTGGATTACGTTT
>JABXKB010000284.1 GCA_013375485.1 Promethearchaeota archaeon
CTCAAACCGCTCCAGCACCTAAGATGGACATATCTGGAGTGTTGGGGTTTAACCCTCGGGACTTAAGTTCGAGCGCTCCAAAGACTTCGGGTTATTATAACCTTTCAGGGAGTCCTATTATTATCGACGATTCCGATCCAAACTACAATTGGAGCAAGACTGCTGCGGAGAATCCGTGGTGTACTGGTTCGGGAACACTGAACGATCCATACATTATCGAAAACGTATATTACGACGGGGAAATGAACATTGCTGAGACTTCAGGTAAACAACACTCGGCAAATTGCTTGTCCATTTATCGATCGACGGCGTATTTTATCGTGAGAGGTTGCTACTTTATCAAATCAGGAACCGACGAGTTCAATTCGGGAATTTACTTAGCTTACGCTCAGAACGGTATTATCTACAACAACACGTTTAAGTACCATCATCAAGCAGTTTTCGTGAACGATTTTAGCCACAACAACACGGTTTTTTACAACGTAATAGAACACAACCAAGACCTTTACGGGCCTAATAGGGCTATGAAGCTTCAACATGTTGATAATTGCACGGTAGTTAAAAACCTCGTAATTAACTGCTACGTGGGAATCCAGCTTTTTAATTGCTTAGGAACGGAAATTAGGCAGAATCTATTAAACAGCTCTCTTTTTGGGTATCCCGTGAATGTAGGCATTGATTTTATGTTTATAAACGATTCAAAGATTACATTTAACGTATTTGCGGGCGACTACACCGGAACGGAATTTATTGTGTCCCAGGTTGGATCCTCCGGTAATGTAATTCAAAACAACACTATTTCGGGCTCGATTCCGATTAACTTAGGCACGCCCACCCCACCTAAAGCTTCGGGCGATTACACGGACTTAATTATGCTAGCCTCAAGTTTTAACAACGAAGTCAAACACAATATCGCTTACGTCCCAGGTCACGTGGAACCCGGAATTCCGTCGTACGATGTCTTTACAGTTCTTGGGGCGATGGGGATAGTTTCTGCGTTTTTGGTAGCAAGAGCGAGGAAAAAACAACACAACTATAACTAAACTTCTTTTCTTTAATTCTTACTTTTTTTCTTTATTTCCCTTTTGGAGATGATTACTCTAGTGTGTTTCTAGAGGTATTTAGCATAGCCCAACTTTAACTTTTCTTTTTTTTTCATACCAACACGGATTAAAAGGATAATTTACTTATTGGGTTAATTTGGATGGTAATGATCCAGTATCCAGTTGCTTTATATAACACTTGGATAGATAACCAGTTATATCGCTCATTTTGGAGCGTGTTCACATATTTTAACGCGATAGCTATGGTTTTGATCTATTATGGGACTTCTTTTTACTAGCAATATCGGATCACTATATTTGATCAATAATTGACTTCAAATGATAAGGTTGATCTGGTAATCAATAGTAATATAACCCTATTTGGTGAAATATATACACATTCTAGTTAACACTCCTTTCTGAAATAAGATTTATCTTAGCTAATAATCTTATTATTTAGTTTTCTCCTCTTTAAAGAAGATTTCCCTTTTTAGATCCAGAAATTCTCTTTTAAACAATACCATAATTTCTATCTCTGATGTACTGATTAATTTTAATAGCTTATATTGGATTAACATCCCGAATTAAATTCAGAGAAGGTTTAAATAAGATTATAGCTCATTTAATGAATAATCTAAAAAAAACATATCAAGGAGGATACTCGTGAGTTTATTAAAAGCGTTTTTGTTTAGTTTACTAGCTTTAGTGGCCTCAAACATATTATTAGTGATCATTCTTTATGCTAGTTTTGGACAATTTGATGGTGTTATCAGTATGTTTACGGTAGGAGCCTCATCTAGTCTTATTCATCATCTCTTCTGTTCGATGGGGCACGCGATTTGGTTAACTATAGATAGATTTGCTTATCATATTGTTAATGATATGCTATTTAGTTTGTTTTTGGACATTATTATTCTTGTTGTTCCTTTGATTGCAGCGATAGTTGCGGGAAGAGTTGGAGAGAAGAGGATTCATTCGTTTTTAGGTGTATTTTTGACCTCAATAGTTAGTATGATTGTTTCGATGATTCTAATGTTTAACCATGTTTCCTATCAACTAGTTATCACTAGTGAATTTCTCGGAGGTGGTGCATTGTTTATTGTTGTTGGTGGAAGTCTATTTAACGGGCTAATCTTTGGACTTTTAGCTTTCTTTACAACAAAAAGAAAGTAAATTGTTCAATTTTATTTTTTGTTTTTAAAAAAAGAATATAAACAAATCTAAAAATAAGCAAAATTTTAAGGAAGACTATTATACTTGCATCAGATGGAATGTGGATATGATTCCCTCTATTAATTAAAACCAAAAAGAAAAAAATTCTAGGTGTAATGAATTCCAAGGGGTTCAATATGTTGAGAATTCAGTCATAAGTTAATTTTTGGCGAAAATGTTTTAAGTTGACTTGAATTAGAAAATACTATTAGTATTTATTGAGTGGATAATATTGAAGACCCTTTTCAAGAAAGGCTATATCATTTTTTTTATTTCAATTTACATATTGTTTACTTCATCGGTACTAAGCTCATTTTATGTTCAAAGTTCAAATAAAGTATTGTTGACCAATAATTTAAAATTACAAGAACAGGCTCCTGATTATTGGCCAACAGCAGGTTGGAGAACTTCCCTACCAGAAACTCAAGGATTATCTTCCCAAAAACTGCAAGAAATGGAAGATTACATAGCTAGTGAGAATATTGGGGGATTTATAGATTCTTTACTTATTGTAAGGAATGGTTATTTAGTCTATGAATCATACCCTTCACGTATTTACGATGCAAATATTAGACATCACATTTTTTCGTGCACAAAGGTATTCACATCTACTCTTATTGGTGTTGCAATAGAGGATGGTTATATTGGTGGACTTAACGATTATGTACTTGATTACTTTCCAAATAGAACATTTGATAATATGGATTCTCGAAAAGAAGCTATAACTATTAAAGATTTGTTAACCATGACTTCAGGAATAGCATGGGTTGACAATGTGGATTATTATCAAATGGCACATAGCTATAATTGGGTGCAATATGTACTTGATCAACCTATGGTACATCAACCAGGAGAGGTATGGAATTATAATTCAGGTGGATCACATTTATTATCAGCTATCCTTGACAAAGAAACCCCTAATGGGACTCTTGATTATGCAAAAACATGCATATTTGATCCTCTAAATATTATTGCTTACTCTTGGAATTTAGATAGGCAAGGGATTCCAAATGGAGGTACTTTGTTACATCTCACGCCAAGAGACATGGCTAAATTTGGATTTTTATATTTAAATAATGGAACTTGGGATGGTACTCAACTTATTCCGGCTTCTTGGATAGCTGAAGCTTCCACATCTTTTATAGGTGTTGAGTTTGATCAAGGTCATGGTTCAGGATATGGATATAAGTGGTGGACATATAATTGGCTTAATGCGTATACTGCGCGAGGTTCTTACGAACAATATATTGTAGTAGTTCCTGATTTAAATGTCGTTGTAGTGTCTACGGGAAATACAGACTATCAATTTATAAGATTACTAGTAGATTTTATTTTACCATCAGCGGGTTTTACCCCTCTTAACCTTGTTTTAGTAATCTCTCTTGTCGTTGGGACAATATCAGTAAGTATAGTTTTGGGATTTACATTTCTTCATTTTAAAAAGAAAAGAACTATTAAAAAATTGAGGAAAGAATTCTTTGAAGGTACTGATAGGAATGGAGAAACTTTCTTATGAAATTCAAATCCTCCTCTTAAGATGTAAGTTTTTTTATAAAAATCCAAAAGTATATTAGATATTTAGGGGGATATAATGCTCCCTTATCGGATAAAATGGGCTTAAGTATCAGGTTATTTGATTTAGTTTAATTACTGATCGTCTCAAACTTAACTTGTTTTTTAGCAAGCAAAAAAGAGCTAGTAATTACTAATGCGAATCCAAAAATTACGAAGATCACAGAAAGTACATTGGGGGGAATCGATAGAAATACAATGAAAAAAGTAATTACAGGTATAACCTGAATTGGAACATTAGTTAATGGAACCAACACATTAGCTTGACCATACTTGAGTGAAATTTGTCCTATAGTGATTCCGATAGCTACAATTAGGAGAACAATAATAAGTATAATAATACCGAATATTATCTCTTCTTCTATAATAATTCCATCAACAATATGAGCTACGACTGTACTCCCGGGACTAGCCCAAACGGTATTAAGAGAAAGAATTAGGCCTGCCTCGATTGCTAATAATAAGCCTTTATTTTTAGCGTATTTTCTACGAAATATCTCAATAATTATTGCTAAAACAAAAATTGCTATCGAAAAACCTATTATTCTAAATATAAAACCAGAATCAAAAATATTAAATGTAAAAACATCGATCGTTAATTCACTCAAACCAAGTGAAGTAACACCAGCTATCATAAGCAAAATTCCAATAACTTCTTCCATTCCTAGTTTTTCATTTAACATTTTAATGGAGCCTACTGCAAGCACGATTAAACCTACAGCCATGAGGCCAGGAACGAGAGCGGGTCCTATTAAAATAATTGCTATAAAGTAAAAGCCAAGTCCTCCAATTATTACTTGTAATAGTAACCCTAAAATCCATAGTGGGCTTCTAACAAGACTTCTGATAAATTTAGGGTCTTTAGAGTGCTTGTTAATGATATATTTTTGAATAAGAACTCCAATTTGAACGATAATCCCCGCTATGAGAGCGAGAATAATTCCTATAAAATAGGTTATATCAGACATATTTGATTTTCACATTATTGGATTGAATAATTAAAATATTTTATTTTCTATTCTTAATTATTTTTTCTATATTTTTCAAAAAAACCGTTTTCAAAGATGACTTTTAACGTAAATATTCGCCCTTTTAATAAACTTAAGCCAATTTCGTTTGAATGCGTTAATATTAACGACGATTTTTGGTCAAAAAGACAACAGATTAATCGAGAAATTTCAATTCAACATCAATATGAGAAATTGGAGCAGGATTTTCACATAGACAATTTTAAAGTTGCTTCAGGAATTAAAAAGGGAGTTCAGATCGGTGAGTTTTATTTTGATTCCGATTTATATAAGTGGTTGGAAGCTGCAAGTTATATCTTACATACGCATAAAAATGCCGATTTAGAAAAAAAAGTAAATGAACTCGTTGATTTAATTAAAAATTCTCAGACTCAAGACGGATACATTAATACCTTTTATTCAACAAGGTTTCTGCACAAAAGATTTACAAATCTTAATATTATGCATGAATTGTACTGTGCGGGTCATCTTATTCAAGCTGCAATTGCCCATCAAAAAGCAACTGGAAGCAATAAGCTAATGACTGTTGCGATAAATTTTGCTAATTTGCTTGTAGAAATTTTTCATGATGGGAAAAGAAAAGGAGTCCCAGGTCACGAAGAAATCGAAATGGCCTTAATCGAATTATACAGATTAACCGAAAACTCGAATTATTTGAGGCTAGCTGAAGATTTTCTCAATCGAAGGGGTTTAATTTCCAATTTTAAAACTTATGCTGTCAATCAATATTTAGACATGCTTTCTACTTTGAACTTAGCTAAGAAAAAAAATCAAGAGTTTCAGAGAGCTTCTAAATCACCAATCGATATCAGCAGCAATAAAAGCGAAGTGGTTGAATGGGTTTCGAAGCTTACTCTAAAAGGTCAATTAATCCTGTTAAAAGAGTATTTAGATGGGAAGTACATTCAAACTAATGTTCCGGTTAGACAGATTATTGAACCTGTTGGTCATGCTGTTAGAGCTATGTATTTATATTGTGGAATGGCAGATCTTTTTTCTGAAACAGGAGATAAAAAATTATTATTCGCACTTAGAAGAGTTTGGTTAAAGATGGTCAAAGCTAGAATGTATATTACAGGGGGGATTGGGTCTAAAAGGGATACTGAAGGTTTCAAAAAAGATTTCGCTTTAAAAAATGAAAATTCTTATTCTGAAACCTGCGCTGCAATTGGAAATATGATGTGGAATTTGCGAATGCTCCAAATAACAGGCAATTGTAAATATGCTGATTTAATAGAACTAATATTGTATAATGCAATGCTGGTGGGACAATCAATTGATGGAATTGAATACACATACGACAATCCATTAGTTTCACGCGGTAATGACAAAAGATTTGAATGGTTTCGTTGTGCGTGTTGTCCCCCTAACGTCGCGCGAACTATTAACTCTATAGGTAAGTATATTTACAGC
>JABXKB010000285.1 GCA_013375485.1 Promethearchaeota archaeon
TGAAGATGAATTTTAAAGATTTCACTACGTGCATCTTTATCTGGTAAAGGTATCTCAACATGTCTGCCAAACCTACCTGATCGTAATAATGCAGGATCAAGCATATCCTGCCTATTTGTAGCAGCAAGTAATATTACATCCTTTAACCCTTCTAAACCATCCATTTCAGTTAATAATTGTGAAACTACTTGTTCAGTTACTTGAGAACTAGCAAATCTACCCCTCATTCCAGCTATAGCATCAATTTCATCAAAGAAAATAATACAAGGGGCTGCTGCTCTTGCTTTTCTAAATGTTTCTCTTACTGCTTTTTCACTTTCACCAACCCATTTAGATAAAAACTCAGGACCTTTTACTGAAATAAAATTAACTTCAGTTTCATGAGCTAAAGCTTTAGCTAATAGTGTTTTCCCAGTTCCAGGGGGCCCAAAGAGCAGAATTCCATTAGGTGGCTTTGAATTTAAGTGTCTATATAGATCAGGATATTTTAAAGGCCATTCAATAATTTCCCTTAGTTGCTGTATTGGTTCTTCTAAGCCACCAATATCATCCCATGTTTCAGTAGGTTGACTAATTAATACCTCCCTTAAAGCTGATGGCTCAATACTATTTAAGGCGGTTTCAAAATTTTTCATTATAATTTGAAGATCATTTAAAACTTCAGGAGGGATAGGTTTATCTAAATCAATTTTTGGCAATATTTCTCTTATTGCTAACATAGCTGCTTCTTTTGCTAATGATTCTACATCAGCACCGACAAATCCATGAGTTTTTTCAGCCATAAGCCGAAGATCAACATCATTATAGAGAGGCATTCCGCGAGTGTGAATTAATAAAATTTCATACCTACCATCTGTATCAGGGACTCCAATCTCGATTTCTCGGTCAAACCTCCCAGGACGTCTAAGTGCAGGATCTATATCATTTACTCTATTAGTTGCTCCTATAACAATGGTTTCACCCCTTCCTTCTAAACCATCTAATAATGAAAGTAGTTGAGCAACTACCCTTCTTTCAACTTCACCAGTTACTTCACCCCTTTTAGGAGCTATTGAATCTAACTCATCAATAAATATAATTGAGGGTGCCATTTCTTTAGCTTCTTCAAACACTTTACGAAGATTTTCTTCACTCTGACCATAAAATTTGCTCATGATTTCAGGTCCGCTAATGGTAATAAAATGTGCTTCAGTTTCATACGCAACAGCTCTGGCTAGTAAAGTCTTCCCCGTTCCCGGAGGACCATGCAATAATACTCCCTTAGGAGGATCTATCCCTATTCTTTTAAATAATTCTGGATGTCTAATTGGTAATTCAATCATTTCACGTATTTTTTGAATTTCCTCTTCTAACCCCCCAATATCCTCATAAGTAACTCTTCTTGCCTCTAATTCTTCAAGTTCTTTATGAGTTTTCTCTGAAATTGAGATTTTAGTATCTAGATGAATCCTAACGGCGTCTGCTCTAGGGAAATAATCTGTAACTATGAAATCAATCCTGCGACCCATAGCATTAAAACTTAAAATATCTCCTTTTGTTATAACACGATTTTCCAGCATTCTTACCAATTGTTCAGATCTCCTTAGAATCACTGATTCTTCTAGCCCTGCAAATGTTATCCGATCAGCTAAACTTGCTTCAATTTTACGAATTTCTACTATATCATCTAAAGAAGCACCAATATTCCTTCTTAATGAAGAATCTATTCTAATCGTATTTGTACTTTTATCTTCTAATTTTCCAGGATATAATAAAGCAGCAGTTTTCTTTCCTGCCACATTATGAGAGATCTCAATTACATCACCAGTTCTTAGGTTAAGCTCATCGATGACATCAGGATCAATTCTTATCCTACCTCTACCCGCATCTCCTTTATAAGCATCTTTTATCCTTACTTTTTTTCCATCTCCTTTAAATTCTCGAGTAATCCCACTCATTCTTTTTTATCACATCTATTTTATTATACTCAATAATTCAATTAAATTTATTATACTCAATTATAAATTTTTATTTATCAGATTTCTTAGCTACAATAATTGCTAAGCCATTTTTAACTTCAATTTCATAATCTTTTAGTGAAGATATGAAAGGCAAATGAACAGATTTCATAAATTTTCGATTCTCATTCTCTGCTTTAAACAATAACTGATTTCCTCCTTCACTGAACTCTATTATAACATCTTCTTCACTCATTCCAGGAATTTCAAAAACAATTTCAGTGTAGTCTTTATAATCATTTATTTCTGCATGTGGTTCTAAAATGTATAAATCCCCCTCTTGTTCATGAGAGTCTAAAGAAAGCATTTCAGTGTCATATTCTTTCATTGATTTTGCTTCAAGCATCTTTTTTAGTGTAGGATATTTTGATATATCTATATCATTTAAAAGTTCTCGAATACTTTTCTCATCAACATTTCCTTCTATTTTTATTTCAGGTTTTTCCATACCTGATTCAAAATGGTATGATACCTTAAATCCCTTTACATTCTTATTTTCAGGTTTTAATCCTAAATCATTTTTGGATTCTGGAATGAATAAAAAATCAACATCAAAAATATCAGAATCTAATTTGAAATACTTTTTAATTTCATCAATAATATCATCAAAATCATCCAATACATTTCTCACCTTAGATTTTAATACGTCAATCTTTTCTTGACAATATGAACTTGTTCATATTACATATACAATTTGATCTATAAAAACCTATCGATTCTTAAAAATAAGGAAGAGAAGCATAAGGGATTAGTTAATTTGAAGATCATAATATTCATTTAATAAATTATTTATCAGATTTTCATCCAAATCAAATAACTGAAATAATAGTTGATCTAATGTTTTTTGTAAGGTTTTGTTATCATTATTTCTTAATGCTCTAATGGCATTTTCTTTTAATTCATTATATTTAATGGAAGGATAATAATCTGATTTGAATATTTTTTCAATAGAGCTTTCTATATTTTTATTAAATTTTTCTTCAGATTTCCTAATTAGATAGTACGTAACGGTTTTTATTAATTTCAGTATAGGATTCTTTTCTTTATTTTCGAAATTACTTAGATTGGGTATCGGTAATCCCTGTTCAAGCTTGGTTTTACTTCTTTTTATAGAAATATTTTTGGCTTTAAATAAGAACCATATAATTTTGGAATTTAAATAAGCAAGGATTATTAAATAATCAATCTTATCTTTTTGATATTTTGGCCAAAGGAAATAAGTATCTGAAGTGGCGTAGTATGAGTTGTTTGAGTAGCCAAAATTATTTTCTTTTGATATAAATTTAAAAAAGATCTTTTCAGCATTTTCATATAAAGGTTCAAGATCAATTAGATTTTCTTTATTATTTCCTTCAAATTTTCGAATAAAAGCACCTCTTCTTGGAAAATAAAAATCATCTGGATTCTCTTTAGCATTTATTAAGATCTCTTTCAATTCATTTTCAAATTGTTGAATATATTTAGAAAGAACAGGATATTTTCTTTTAAGTGACTGATTTCTTTCATGTATAGATTTAGTAATAAATTCATTTTTATTAAAATATATCATGTATCCTGCATATTCTTCTTTATCATATCCGTATGTTTTAATTGATTTACTTTTATATATCTTCTTAAGTCTAGATTTCTCAAGTTCAGTAAGCTTCACATATTTTCCATCAATTAAGATAAAATATTCATCCTTTTTGATTTTTAGTTCTTTTTCCTCATTTAAAATAAATATAGAATCTTTAATGAGAATTAAACCATTACGAATCAAGAAATAATCTTTTAGTAAAGATGTTTTTCCGTTGTTCTTACAAAAATTTTCAATTTTATCTACCACTTTTTTTACTTCTCTGGGATAAATAAGATTCCAACTTTCATCTTCCTTTAAATCCCTGTTAGTTAATGCTGACGTATAAGTTTTAATATAATTTGGACGTTTGTTGTGAATCAACTCATCAAATATCTTTTCATTTAACAATTTATTGCTTTTTTTGGATGTTTTATTCCTTAGTAGATGTATTATTTCGATATTTTTATCTTTTTTTTGTATTTTTTCTTGTTCCGTTTTTTTTTGTAAGACAAAAATGCAATTATGTTGACCCTTTGCCCTTTCAAATAGTTTTAAATGCGATAAATCTATGTATTGAAGGAAATAACATTCCTTTAAAACATGTGGTTTTAATAATTTTATTCCTGTTTTTTTAGATTTTGTAATCCAGTAGTTTGTTGTAATAAATGTCAAAATACCTCCGGGATTCAACTTCTCTATTCCTAAATGAATAAAATAATAAAATAAATCCATATTTCCTACAAAATATTTGTCACATATAGGAAATTTTTTTTTATAATCCTGAAATAAATCTGCATTGTAATTTTGACCTAAATATGGCGGATTACCAACTATAAGATCGAATTTTTTATTTGGATCTGAACCTAAGAAATTTTCAAATTTGAATTTTATATTAGGATAAGATTCCAAAAGAGTTTCCTTCAACTTGTTATCCATTTCATAAGCAGTTATATTGAAAAGGTTATTTTCTAAAAGATTTTTCAAGAAGATACCTTCTCCTACCGAGGGCTCTAAGACACTTAAAGTTTGAGGCTTTTTTCCGCAAGACCCGATAAAACCTATTATGTTATTTACCATAAATTCGGCAATATAATTTGGAGTAAAGATTTGTCCAATTGTATTATCGTTTTCAGAATTAGAGTTTTTTATTACCATCTGATCTTAATAATAGATTAAAAATCTAAATAGTTGATGGTTGTATCTATTGACGTTTTAATTGTGATGATGCTCGTGATGCTCCATTTTGATGTTTACTGGTTTCAAATTGCCGATTACCCAACCCGTAACTTCATTGAGTGAAGGGTGTATAACCATTGAATGATATATGGGCATAAATGAACCTGCTTCGGGACATGCTCTTTGTAGTTTGGGAATTTCCTTCTCATCTCCAAGTTCAGGTAAAGAGCAAGTAAATCCTGAATTCATCAAATATACAAAAGGCTGAACTAAAAGAGCCGCATGAGGTCCAATTACATGTGCACCTAATATTCTATATAATTTATCGACAATTAATTTTACAAAACCGTCATCTTCTTGACCCGTTTCAAAACCCATTGCGAAACCTTTTGCGACCGTGGAATAATTTTTCATAGCTACGTAAATCTCATGTCCCTTTTCAATGGCTTCTGCTTGAGTCATTCCAACATGCCCTATTTGTGGGTATGTAAATATCGCCCATGGAACTGCAGAATATTCTACTGATCTTTTCTGATCTTCTGGTCCGAAAATATTATTTGTACAAATTTCTGCTTCATAATTAGCCTTATGCCTAAATTGATAAAGACCATTAGCATCACCAATACACCAAATGTTTTTTTTACCTGTTTCTAGGTATCTATTAGTTATTATCCATCCTTTTTCGTCAGTTTCAACTCCCGTATTTTCAACTTTTAATAAATCTGCATTTGAACGTCGACCTGCGGCTATGAGAATTTCTTCTGCTATTATTTCTGTTTCTTTACCTGTATTTGTATTTTTTAATAAAACTGCTTTTTCTTTTTTCTTGTTATATGCTTTGATTGCTTTTTCATCTAATAAAACAGTCATATGCTTACTGAAACTTTTTTCTAGTAATTGGCTGATTTCAGGTTCTTCAGTTATAACCAAACGTGGAAGCATCTCTACAATTGTCACCTCTGTACCCATTGCTGAAAATATATGGGCAAATTCTGCTGCAATGACTCCACCACCAATAATTATAAGACTTTTCCACGGGTTTTTCGGAAATTTATCCCCAAAGAAGTTTTCATTTGTTATATAGTCTATATCTTCAATTCCTTGAATTGGAGGTATGAATGACCTTGCACCCGATGCAATTACAAATCGTTCACCTGTAAAATGTCCTATTTCTTTACCATTTTTTGTGTCTCTCACTATCATCTCATATTCTCCTATGAATTCTCCAACACCCTTGTACACCTTTAAATTTGGAACAGTTGAAAGTCCTTGTTCCATCATATTACTCTCATCGATTTGTGACCACATTCTTTTAGTAATTAAATCCCAATCAATATCTTCTACATTGAATTTAATTCCAACCTTTTTAGCATGTTGAGACTCTCGAATTAAATCAGCGGGGTGGACCAATACTTTTGAAGGAATGCAACCTCTCGTCAAACATGTACCCCCCATTTTAGTATTTTCTACAAGAGCACATTTCATTCCCATTTGAATTCCAACATTTAAAACACTTAATCCTACTCCACTTCCAAT
>JABXKB010000286.1 GCA_013375485.1 Promethearchaeota archaeon
CTCTATTGCTTCTTGAGGAGATTTTCCTTGCTTTAGAATTTTAAGTCCTCGTAATCCAAAAGATTTATTCACAAGTGATTGTGTTGCAACTACACCAATTCCAGCCTCTCCCCATGAGACAACACTACCTACTGAAAACCAGTGGCTTTGTACTCCAACTCCCATTTTGCCTGTTTTAGGGTCTCTGGCAATAATAGAATATGTATGTGCGAAAAACTTACTTTTAACTTGATTAGTTTTTAGAATCATAATTATTAGATTGGTTTAAATGCTAAATAAAGATTTATTATTCACTTTAAGAATAATTTAATATTTCAGAAAAGAAAATATTAAATTCTTTTATTATTTAAAATCTTAATAAAAATTATTCATTAAAAAAGATGATCTTAAATGACAAAGAAGTACAAAAATGAAGGTTTAATGAAAGTTTTGGTGATACTCGGTGCACTTGTGGGACTAATTACATTAATTTTAGGGCTTGCAGGGATGGAAAATTATGGATTTGTGGATCCTTTAGTAGCTTTAGATAGAATCATTATTTTCATTATTGGCTTAGTTATAGTTGTTATAACATTTTGGGTAGGATTTAAACCGAATGAACCAATTCCATTTCATTGGCTTGTCTTAATCATATTGGCTATTTTACTAATAGTATTTGGTGCTGGAATTTGGGCATGTGTTTTAGTCTTAATAGCAGGTTTGATTGGTATTATTGAAGAACTATAAGATTACTATATAAATTAATTTTCAATTTTTTTTCCTGTTTTTAATTGAGAACACTAAGATTCTGTATTTTCAAGAAAATAATTAATAATTTCTTCTGCTATATTTACTTCCGAAACTTTTTGTAGAGCTGTGAATCCAGGAATTGAATTTACTTCTAGCACTGAAAATCCTTTTTCACTTTCTAATATGTCAACTCCTGCAATTTCTGTTTTAGTTATTTTAGCTGCTTTAACTGCAAGATTTTTTAATTCATTTGTTAATTCTAAAGGTTCAGCTTTAGCACCAGCATAAATATTTGTTTTCCAACTGTCACCTATTCTATACATACCAGTAATAGCTTTATTTCCTAATACTAAAATTCTAATATCTCGATTCTGATGTTCAACAAATTTTTGTAAATAGAAAACATGGTTTAATTGACTAAGAGAATAAATTACATTTTCAGCAAAAGCTTTATCATTTAATCTTGTTATTCCAATTCCTTTTGAACCATATAGGGGTTTCAAGACACAATCTCCTCCTAATTCATCAAAAGCTTCTAAGGCTTTATGTGGATCCTCACAAATCATTGTTTTTGGTGTAGGAATCTGGTATTTTTCTAAAAAAACTGAAGTTAAAAATTTATCGCTCGCGATTTCTAACGATTCTCTTGTATTAATTAATTTCACATCATATTCTTCTATAGCACTTAAAATATCAAGTCGAAAAAAGATTTTCTGAGTGTGTGCTGCGCCAAAACCTCTTACTAATGCGGCTCTAGGCTCAAGAACTTCAAATTGTTTGGAAAAATTAGGGTGGAAGCCAACCCCGACTTTAATTGTTGACGGGATAAAATACTGAACCTTATAACCTCGTCTTTTCAATTCATTAGAAAGAATCTGAACTTCGGGATCTAAAGAATTTGGAGTTATAATCATTGTATTCCTTTCGGTCTTCTTCAGTCTTCTTCACCACTAAAAGTTATACAGTTCTTTTTTACTGTGATTTTCAAAAAATTCCATTTTAATTTTCCATAAAAATAAATTACTTAATTAATCTATAGCACTAATTTTTAAATAAATTTAAGTTCTTATAAAATATATATGAAATCAATGGATCCTAAAGACAGTGAAATTGAAATTGAGAAATTATCACATATGCTCAGTAAATTGCAGGATATCTACTATAAGAAAAAAGAACAACTCACGGAAATAGAATTGGAAATAAATGAATTACGAGAGGTAATAAACTTCTTGGGTTCTCTAATATCTGGAAAATCATTTTATAGTGCAGATGAGCTTTACTCAAAAGAAATCCTTAAAAAAACTAATATTACAAAAGAAGACCAATATTTTGTTGAAGAAATTCCTAAACAGAAAGTTGAAGGAACAAACATAAAAAGGAAAATTTTTTCAAAAAGAAACGGGAAAGATGATGAGTTATTATGTATCTTAAATTTTTACGACCTCAATAGAGTAGAGATTAAATTAATTGACCCAGGTCAAAGAGTGATAAAAGAAACTTCTGAAGATTTCATACGTATTTTTTTAAAAGGAGGACTTATTAAAATTAAAGAAATTAATCCAGATTTGACTTTAAAATATGAACATTTTAAAAATACAGAATTGATCGAACAAATTATTATTAATAATTTGGGATCCATAAATGAATATGATATAATTACCTCAAAAATGAGAGAACTTTTTGCTAAAGAAATCAGTTCTAATACTTAAATTTCACACATTTAATTATATAATTATTGAGAAGAATTCATTTAAACTGATTAAAACAATAAGCATAAAATTATATTGAGATAATATATTGTTTTATTTAAATTAAAAAAATTAATTATACAGCAATTCTTATAATTTTTATCCAAATTATCAATAGAAGTGTTTTAATATTGGCAAAGAAAAAGACTTGGCTACAAATGCCTATAATCCATTCGAAGTTTCATGACGAAAAATTAGAGAGCGTGTTAATTACAAAATCGTTAGATTTTTTAGCAGGTGAAAAAGGTGAAGCACCATCTTTTCTATTTCTTTCAGGTGCTTTTTTTGATGTGAAATCATTTGCTTATTCTGGATTGAGAGCTTGGAAAGGTACTGTTAAACCGTCAGAAGCTAATGGAGGGAGAAGACCTGTATTGGAAGCTACTTTTGCTTCTTTATCAGTATATTTAAGTTCGCTATTAGCACTTCAAGCAGATTTTTATTTTGCGTATGATGAAATTAAAGATATATTGTTAGAAAAAAAAAGAGAAGATCTCTGGACAATTGTCTCAGAAAAGTTACCGTTTATTTCCATTCCTCCAAAAGAAATGTATGGAATACAAGTATCTCCAATTTCTCCTTATTTCGTAATAAAGCAAGATGAAGAACTTACGTTAGGAGAAATTTATCCTTCAGCATATTTATCTCAGATTATAAAGAATATCAAAACAAGATTTTTCATTTTTTACCAATATCAAGGCTATTCTGCTTTTGGATTTTTTAATGCTCTACCCGAACTTAGCAAATTTGGATTTGAGGAACACGCAAGAGAATTTAATGGAGATCCTACTGCAGAAAATTTAATTAAATATTCAAAAAATGCAAAGAATGTTAAAGAAATACTAATAGCACTTATAAATGCTCATAATAACGCTTTACTTGAACAATTTTTAATCCCTGATTATGAATTACTATTAAATAAATTGTTAGAGGGTGAAGCATAAAAAATGGTAAATATAGGCCTTCTAGGTGATGTTAGTGTCGGAAAAACCAGTATACTTCGATTATTTGTCAGGTATTTAAAAAAAGGTGACATCGAAAAGGTTAAAGGCGGAACAAAATGCTCTGTTGTTAAAGCTGATTTTTCTGGAGAAGCAACGGTTCCAGGAGGAGAAAAAGAGGATTCTCTTAATGAAAAAGAAACAAAAACTATTCACCCTAACCGAATTGTGTTTCGGGAAGATGCGACAAATAAAGCGCATACAATCTTCGCACCTGGTGGAGATCGAGCACGTGCAGTCGTGAAAATGGGTATAATTACAATTTCTCGTATCGCAACCCAAATTATAGCTGTCTTCTCTCTTGATAGAGATCTTAAACCCCAATTTGAATTTTTCAATGATGTTAGATTTTTCCCAGATAAAATTTATGTGTGCATAAATAAAATCGATTTAGTTGAGGGAGATAAGGAGAAAAAACTTAAAGAAGTAAAAACGAAAATAAATGAATTTTTTGAAGCTCGAAAAATAGCTATCACTGACACGTTTATAACTTGTGGTGAAACAATAGAAGAATTTGAAGATGTTGAAATTTATAATAACCAAGTCGCAGAAATGATTCTCGAAATTACTACTAAAAGTTAATTTTTTATACTTGTAATTTTCAGATATTTATTGATCTCTTATTTTAATTTTTTAATTTTAAAGCAATGTTCAAAAAGTCAATTTAGCAATTTTCTTGATTCCATTATAATGTTTGGCCAAAAAAATTCCTTACTCAAAACTATGAACCTGGCGGATCTATAATCGTTTTTTTCATGGCTTCTTGGTAACTTTTAAAAGTGTAGCGGAAGTCGTTTAACTGGTCTTTGGTAATAACCCTTTTTAATTCGGAAACTCTTCCATCGAAGCAGAATATTGGTAAGATGCTTTTATTGTAATATAAGATGATTCTATATAAAATACCGTACAAATGGGATATTGGGCGTTGCGTCCTATCCATTATTAAGTCGCCTGCGTTCTTAAAAGAGACATTTAATAATCCCATGATGATATTAGGTGCGTTGATAGCGATAATCTTTCCTTTCAAGTACGATAGTTCGATCTTTTTCCTGCATACGAGGTCTTGTAACTTTACACCCATGATTAAATTTACATGTTTTTACAATATTAAAAGAAAATAGTATAATTCTTCGTTTAGATTTAAGCGTTTATCCTATTCAAAAAGACTTAACTGAGTCTACTCCTAAATTGTTTATTCTATAAATCTTAAAATATCAATATTATTTTCCTAAGTCAAATTTTTTGTAAAGAGACTAAAATAATTAATTAAAAATTATTCCCATTTAAATACTTCTCAAAATATATCCAGAGATATATTCATTACATTGCCTAGGTATGAGATTTCTGAGAGGTGATTAGAAGTGAAAAAAGTTTTAAAAGTTTTTTCGGTATGAATGACCTCTTTTAACTTAAAAGGCATTATGATTTACTTTCTCTCAAATGTCTATTAAAACGTTCAATGAAAGCAGGAGCAGAAGTTCTAATACGGATTACCCATGTTAAACCAATAATTTCTCCCAATAACATTACAATGATAATAGGCAAAACAAAAATCGGAGCATTTGGATCCATTAGAAAAACTACAAATAAAAAAATAGTTACTGATACCATAAAAATCAATCCACCAATTCCTAAATTAATCCCTTGAAGGATAAGAGGTTTTGCAGAATCTTTCTGAGAGATAAACGCTTCTTTTAATAAGGGTCGTTCTATTTCAGTGAATTCTTTACGTATTGCTTCCAAAATTTCTAAAGCTTTTAATCCAAGGTGAGTAATATTATAATTTTTTTTAGGATCCTTACGAATAAAACCTTTAATCTGATTTAGATGATAATTTAATTTTCCAGTTGAGATATCAAAATGATTTAGAAGTTCGGAAAAAGTTTTGGAACCTTCTTTTAAAAGTTCCATTATCTCTCTCCGTATTTTGTGACTAATCGCGTGAATTACAACATCTTCCGAATGAATTGACATATGTTTAATCACCAATTTTTATTAGAATCGTTAATTTAAAAGTGTTTTTGACAAAAAAAGTTTGCAACTATATCAAAAAAATTTATTACACACCTCATGGATTTATTGTAATAAAAGTTATGAAACCTAATAATATCATAATTATTCCTGCTAAAGCATGAGCAAGCCAAGGTGCAACTATATTTTCGGTACGTTGAAAAATGTATCCAAACATAACACCTAAACCTATTGTAGTTAAAATTCCCTCAATAGTAGTTATTTTAATAGTCGAAGTAGATGTTCCCTCAAACGTTGGAAGGAAGTGCCAAAAAGTGAAAAATAAAGAGGTTAATATTAGTCCGATCCATTTTCCCATAGATTTTTGAAATCTTGGTTGTATCCAACCTCTAAAAAAGAATTCTTGAAAAGGACTGAGTACAAATACCCAAATAGGGATTCCAAAAATTAATTGTAAACCTAACAATGATGGAAATGAATGATTTCCAAGTGTTATGAGATATTGATAAATCATAAATACACCACCTGCCCCCAAACCCCAAAAAATTGCCTTTCTGAGATTTTTTTTTGTAAATCCTATAAATTCCCATGATTTAGTACATTTTGCCCAGATTAAAGGAAATACAATTCCAAACATTATCATAACAAAAAATAGGTTTAGAATGATTCGACTCGCTAGACTAATACCAAAAAACAAAATAGTGCCCAGTAATCCCTCTAATAAGAATTTATTCTTTCTTCTTTCGTGTTTTAATTTCTCTATTCTAATTTCTTTATCTTTATAC
>JABXKB010000287.1 GCA_013375485.1 Promethearchaeota archaeon
TAAAAAGGCAATAGGAGGAGCAATCCAAGCAATTGAATCGGTTATTGATAAGAGAGTGACGCAATCATTCGCTCTTATTAGACCTCCTGGTCATCACGCTTTACGAGAAAGTGGATCTGGTCTCTGTATTTTTAATAATATAGCAAATTCAATTCTTTATTTACGTGAAAGACTCAATTATAATGAAAAGATTGCTATAATTGATATTGATAATCATTTTGGAGATGGTCTAGCTCAATACTTTTATGGAGATCCAAGTGTTCTTTATTTCTCCATTCATGAATATGACTTTATAGAAGGAGATATTGGATTTATTAATGAATTAGGACATGAAGATGGAGTAGGAAAAAATATTAATTTTCCAGTTCCAGGGGGAATAGGAAATGAGGACTTTTACGAATGTTTTGATTTAATCGAGCTCTTATTAAGAGAATTTAAACCAGGTCTTATCATAATTGCTGCGGGATTTGATATGTACTTTGTTGACCCAATTGGAAATTGTTTTTTAACCAGTATTGCATATTATAAATTTACAGAAAAAATATTGAAAATTGCTGAAGATATCTGTGAAGGGAAAATTGCATTTATACTAGAAGGAGGATATAGCATTATAGGTTTACCTTACTGTGTATACGCCATACTTAAGGCTCTTTTTAAAGAAAGATATGATCCTCCTGAGTTTGAAAGAAATATTGTATTTAAAGAATCTAAAAAACAGGAAGTTTTAAAAATTAAAAAAGCTCTACTGAATTTATTAACTAATTTTTGGGAGAATATAGATACTGGTTTAAATAATTTCTAAAAAAAAAATAAAAAATCCTATAATTTAACTTTATATCTTTATTCAACTCTGTTCTTTTCATGAGTTTTATATATATGATAAACTGATAAAAACAAATATACTGAACTAACAATTTCTAGCCCAAAGAATGTCCAACTCAAGATACCATAAATAATAACTGCCGCAGAAAATCCAAGCTCATTTTTCAATATATCAAGCAAATTCCGATAATTAATAGAAATATATGTAATTGTCAAAACTATCGAAATTATAGATGAGATCATTAAAAAACGCCCATATTTATATGAATTTCTCTTATATATAAAGCTTGCAAAAACTAGTATTGCAATATTGAAACCTAGAAAAATAAAATTTGGAGAATAAGAAAAAAGATATGAAAGTATTTCGAATACGTTTTGAAATAACATTGTTTTGATTTCTTTACTATAAATTTATTATTTGAGTTATACATTTTGTTCAATGTTTATAAATTTAAGGTCGATTCATTTTGCCATAACTAATTATAATTAGTATGGTTTTGCTTAGAAGAGACTAAGAAACATGAGATTTTAGGTTTTTTACAGGGTAGCAACAAATATGTTGAGTTATTTCCCTTAATAATAAGAAGTAATTAAGATTAAATTAATGAATTTAATCTCTTTACATATTTTTGGTGAGACTCAGAACAATTTAATGCACCTATTCCACCACGGGGAGGAATTGACACAATAATAACATGATCTTTTCCTATAATATTCGTATCAATTTTTCTTTCTTCAAAAAATTCTAAAAAGAATGAAATAAATATAATTAAATCTACTTTGAAAAATCTTTTAACTAATTACTAGTCTTCAATAAAATAAAAAAAATTGAAAAGTTTTACAATAAATCATTTAATTTTATAGCATACTCTTGAGCTGCAAAGAGAGCATCTCTTGGTCCTGCTTGGGGGTTTATATCGTCCTCAATTTTTCGTATTAACTTATAGGAATAATTAATAATCAGTTAATTCATTTTTTGTTTTTTTACATTTCTGTGAGTTAAGAAATCGAAATCTCCTATCTTGTGCTTTGAATAAACAATCTTTCTCTATTTTGCTCTTTTTCCCACTTTTTGCGCTCTGAACGTAATTTGAAGAGGTCAATATCTTTATATATCAAACCTTCTTCTTTTGCTGGAATGTTTCTTTCAGTACGATCTTTCTCGGGGGTATAGATTAGCGAATCACCAAATTCAGCGACATTGGCGAAGAAGCAGTAAGCATATATAGATCTACGTGCATCAAAATGAGCTGCTTTAAAGTCAGCGGTTACAGGAGTAAATGCCGGATTTAAAATAATGTCTACAGCAGGTTCGAAATTCTTTAATTCTACTCTTAAATCCATATCTAAAAAGTCTCGACATATAGCGATAGCAATTCTTCCGTATTCAGTATTACAGACTAGTATTTTTCGAGGTCTTGAGGTGGTTTCTATAGCTTCTTTAAATTTTTTATCTTTAAAGTGAATTATAGCTGGAATATGTTTTTCTTGTTTCCATAGAACTCTTTCAGGAGAGATAACCATACTTATATTTTGTTTTGTTTCTTGGTCGTGATAGGAACCTGGAATGATATACATGTTATATTTCTTGGCGAGATTTGATATCTCTTCCAAAAATTCTATATAGTTTAAATCTATAGTCATTTCTGGAAAAATTAGAACATCAATTTTATGTTTACCAGCATTATCAACCATTTTTTTAACATTACTTATCACAGTTTTTATTTTATCTTTTTTAAATCCCAACAGACCAGAAGATTTCTCTTCAAAAAATTCTGTTATAATTTCTCCAGTTTTTGATAAACCAATTTGAGCAATACCTATTCTAAATTGACTTTTTTGGATTGTTAAGTCCTGCTTAAGAAAATCTGTATATATTATTTCATATTTTTTCCTTTCAGTTTTCTCTTCTACATATCTTCTTAATATATTATCTGTGATTTGACGTACTTCACTTAATCTAGGAGATTGACTGATTTCTATAGGACAAGCTGGAGCAATTATACCAGTTGTGCTTCCAGAAATCTCAGGTTTTTTAATTGAATTTAAAGCAGAAAACAAAATCTTTTCTTCCTTTTCAATCAATCCAATACGATTCAATACTTCATTTTGTTTATCTTCGTAACCTGCTTTACCGAAAAGATCTGCTGTTGATTTTAGGATTTGCTCTCCTAATTTAAGAAGTCTTTCTTTCTCTTTTAATTCCATCTCTTCATCTGCTTTAATTATATACCATACACCATCAAAATAAGTAGAAGTAGCTAAAGCCCAGTCTGCTCCATTTTTAAAACCTCCCTTTTCATAAGAAGTTGCAGCTCCTCTTAACATTGCTTTAATGTTTGGATACAATTTTACTTTAGTTTCTGAGTCATAAGACTCATCAAATTTACATCCTAGTTTTAAAGCATTACAGAAAGCACAATTCCCAGACGCTAGCAATTTCATTTTATTATCAGGAAAGGTTTGGCTTGCCTTTGAGAAAAGATCTGCTGCTTCTGCATATCTTTCTGGTTCTAAATAATTTTCAGCGAATTCCATTTTCTCCCAGGCTTTACAGAGATAATAAACTGCTTTAAGTTCCTCTTGTTCTCGTTTAATTATAAATAGAGTGCAAATATCTCTAATTTGAGAAGCTGCTGAAGAAAATTTTTCTGCAGCATCAATATGTTCTCCTTTTTTTCCTAAGATCTTTGCTTTTTCAAGGTTTATTCTGGCTGAGCAATAATTCATCCTTATTTTGGCTATATTCTCAAGTTTCTTGATTCTTTCTTTTTCAATTTTATCTTTAGATTGTATAAAGGATTTTTCTAGCGTCTTTATAGCATTATAAAAGATTTTTTTGGTTTTTTCGAAACTCTCAATGGCTTCATTATGTTTTTCTTGTTTACTGAGATGCTCTGCTTCCTCTTGTGATATCCATGCTGAAAAGTAGAGTGCTTCGTAATTGTACCTTGTTATTCTTTTTAGAATTTCACACGCTTTTTCGTAGCATTCTTTAGCTTTTAAGTGACTTTCTCTTTTATTGTATGATTTTGCCTTTTCGATTAGATTCCAAGCATGGGCATATTCAATTTTTTCATTGACTCTTTTTTTCAAGGGTTTGTATTCAATGGTTTCAAGTGACTTTCCGTAAGCTTTTTGAGCCCTTTTATAGTGTTCCGCAGAAGCCGTGTGATTGCCCAGTCGATCTTCTATGCGTGCAATATATTCGTGTGAAGCGGCTGTGAATGAATTGTATCTTCTATCAATGCTTTCCTTATTAACATTTAGTAAAATCTCTTTAGCTTCCATTAATGAATCTAATTCTCCGCTTATGAGATAAAGTTCTTCATAGAGGAGAGCTAATCGCAGAAAGGCTGCTATTGTGCCCGTTCGGGATTCTACAGCGTGTCCGATGCTCATTTTAGATGCATCTACGGCAGTTGATAGCATTTTAATTTTTTCTTCTTTATTTTCATTAATTTCAGCGAGTGTTTTGTAAGCTTTGTATAAAGATGAATAGCCAGCAGCTCGAGAACCTCCTCCATTGTATTTTTTAGAAATTGCTTCAGCTTGCTTTGCGTAATGCAGCATTTTCTGTGCATATTTACCTTGTTCATCCTTTTTTATAGCAAGAATCGTTAATTGAGAGTATGACCAAGTCATTACCTGATATGACATTGGAGCCCAAAATGAGAGTGGAAAAATCTTCATAGATTCTTTAGCATATTTTATCCCTTGTTTAGCGTGGATTTTTCTCTGAGCTGGAGTGAAAAAACTTCTCTGCGCAAAATTGCTATAATAGAGGGCAGGCCAAACAAATGCATACCGAATTAAAATATTAAATGAGTTTCCATAAATTTCTCCTATTTTTATAAACTCATTAAGATCAGTGACTATTCTCTTTTGAATGTAATCATACCTGCCCCCAAGCCATGCCCACCAATCCAACCAAAACAATGACCAAAGTATTATTTGGTTATCTTTTGCTATTTTAGCAAATTGTAAGCCCTTTTCGAGTAATTTTAATCCCTTATTAATGGTCTTCCTTTGTATTATTTCATCCTCAACAAACTGAACTCCATAGAAACCATAAATCTCACCGACTAGAGCGTAAATTAATCCACGGAATCTATAGTCATCACAACTATCGGCAAGTTTTAAACTTTCGTCAACCCTGTAAAGTAATTCCTTGATATACACCTCCCAGTTTTCATCCAATTTAAAATCTGTCGTAAAGGTTTCACAACATGCAAATAAATTATCAGCCCACAATGATTCGGCAATGGATGGAAGACTTCCAACTGTTTTTGAAAGTCTCCAAGCTTTCTTTACAATTTTTCTTCCTTTTTTTATAAATTGCTGAATTTCATTATTGTTGCTGGTAAGAGCTGCAGTTAGACTTAAAGCCAATGCAGCTCGGCTTAAGGTTCTCACAAAACTTTCTTGGTTATTTTCTTTAGAATAAATCTCGCTTGACTCAATGAAAAGTTCATAGGCTTTGTAGCAAGAATTTTTTGCATCCACTAGAGAATTTTCTATAAATCCTTTGTAGAAGAAAGCATTTGCCATGCAATTCAATTCATCAGCTCTGATTTCGGTTTGTTTATAAATATCGGCAGCTTCTTCATAAGCTTTAATACAATTTTTATATCTTTCTTGAAATTCTTCTGAGATTTCTGAATTCTCTGCTGCCCTAAAGTAAGCGTAACCAAGTTTTTTATATACCTCCGCTAATTCAATCGCTGATTTGTTGTCTAAATAAGATTTAACAAGAGTATCGTATAATATTACTGCTTCCACCCAATTATAATTTTTTTCCTCAACCTTTGCTCTTTCTAAGAGAGATACTTCTGTTTCCTCTATCATCATTCGAATACATTGAGTATGTTATATTTCTACCCTTAGGTTTTCTAAATATATTTTAGATAATGATTAATAAACAGTTATTTCTGTTTTTATTTCTTTTGGAAAAAGATCTATTGAAAATCAATTTACTAAAAAAAATATGGAATTACCTTTTAATAACAAAATTTTCCAAAAGATTATAAATCAGTTAAGAGAAATATATTGATTTTCGAACTTTTATAAATTAATCATTTAACAACAAGATCTTAATAGTGACTTTTTCGAAAAAAATTAAGAAAGAAATAGAATTTCTAAATTAAACCATCGAGCTTTAATGCAGTCTGTTGGACAGTATAAAAAATATAAAAAAAATTTAAACAAAATCCTTTAATTTTAGAGCATACTCTTGAGTTGCGAAGAGAGCGTCTCTAGGACCCGCTTGAGGGTTTATATAACAAACTAACGCTCCAGTACCTCCTATTGGAACAGGACAGATAATAAGATGCCCTTTACCGGTAATATTTGTACCTATCTTTCTTTCTTCTGTATT
>JABXKB010000288.1 GCA_013375485.1 Promethearchaeota archaeon
AGATAATAAAAATTTTTTACACTAAAAAGAGTAATTTTCCGAGAAAACTTACGAGATCAATAATCTGTATTTTATTTTTTAATTCTTTATGTTCATTTAGATAACAATTTAAATGAGCGATACATTTTGGACATGCTGTGATTAAGTATTCTGCCCCAGTCTCTATTGCTTGATTAATCTTTTTCTCCTGTAATTGTTTTGAATCTTCGTTGCAAGAAATGTAAGCAGAAACTCCACAGCATTCAGCATCCTGCATTGTATCCTCCATTTCAACTAATTCTATAGATGGAATTTGCTTCAATACTTCACGTGGAGCGTCAAAAACATTACTCATCCGTCCAAGTCTACAAGGATCATGGTACGTTACTTTTATTGAATTGAAACTTGGAAATGTTATATTTTCAAATAACTTCTCCTTTAAAATATATTCAGTTATATGATAAATCTTAAAATCGAACTCATCGCGACCTTTAAATAGATTTTTATATTCATACTTCCACGTATAATATCCTTCTGCACAATTAAAGATAAGCGTTTTAACACCCGCGTCCTTGAAAAGTTTTACATTATATTCAGCTAATTTTTTAAAGTTATCAACATCTCCTCGCCAAAGGATATCATGTCCACAGCATTTTTCTTCTGGTAAAACAACCGGAACTATATTATTTTGATTTAAGATTCCAATTATGCTTTTTGGGATTTCCAAATAATCAGGAGCATTTATTGATCGCCAATTATCTTGATTCCCATAGTCACATATCATAATTCCAGAAGCATCAAGTGCTTTTTCCAAATCTTCTGGTTTCTGGTCATAATTACAACACATATTACAGTTTAGACATCTATTAGCCTCTCGTTTTGCTTGATCTTCAGTAAATCCCAATTCCATTTCATCAAAACAAACAAGTCTTTCATTACCAGGCATAAAATTCATTTCTTGACATGATTGTGTTTGAATGTATTTTTTAGGTATTGTAGATCGTTTTAAATCATTCTTTCTTATCCTTCCTTCTTTTAAATCAAGACCTCTGAGATAACGATCAATTGTAAATGCCGCTTCTCTTCCATCTCCAATGGCATCGACAGCACACATTAACGAATTATTAATTATGTCACCACCAGCAAAAACCCCGGGAATCCCTGTTTCATAAGTAAATTCATCTACAACAATTTTGCCTCTTTCAATCTTTAATTGATTATCTGTAGCAGTATTAATAGGTTCTAGATCAAGTCCTTGACCAATAGCAATGACAATATAATCAACAACAATTTTAAATTCTGAACCTTCAATCTTATTTAAGGCTCTCCTTCCTGTTTCAGGATCAGGATCACCCCATTCAATTTTATAACAATTTAATGCTAATTTTCCATCTGGTTCTTGGGTGATATTCGTTGTTGATGTCTCAAAATGGTATTCCATCACTTCTCTCTCAGCATCATGTAAGTCATCGAGTACGGTTTTTAAAGCTTCTTCAGTTAAAATATCGACAAGATCTGCTTTGGTTGCTCCCAACCGAAGAGCTGTTTCCCCAACATCTACAGCAACAGCACCTCCTCCAATAATACCAAAACTTTTGCCTTTAAATTCTTCTGGGTTTTCCGCACATTTATATTTTCGATCTAAAAGAAAATCAATTGCAACGTGGACATTAGCTAAATCTTCTCCCTCAAGTCTAAGTGTTTTTGGTACATATAAACCAACAGCAATAAACAATGCTTTAAAATCTAGTTTCCAGATATATTCTAATGTGAAATCTGAGCCAAATTTTTTATTTAAAACAATTTCTACTCCCATACTTTTTATAAACTCTACATCATGGTCAAGAGCCTCATCAGAAAGTCTGTATTGTGGAACACCATATCTTACGACTCCTCCAGTTTTATCACCTTTCTCGAAAATAGTTGGTTTATATCCCATTCTTGCAAGAAAGTATGCCGCTGATAATCCTCCAGGTCCTGCACCAATAATAGCAACTTTTTCTTTATTCTGCGGAACAGGTTTTATTTTGCTTTGATTAGGATGCTCAGCTTCCCAGTTGGAAACAAAATGTTTAAGTTCACGGATAGCAACGGGATCATCAAAATTTTGACGGTTACAATTTAAGGCGCATTGAGCAGTACAAATCCTTCCACATAAGTATGGTAATGGATTTGTTTCTCTTATTAGATCGATAGATTCTTGAAATTTTCCTTCAGCTATTAGTGATACATAACCTTGAACGTCTACTCCAGCAGGACATCCAACGACACAAGGAGCAGCACCTGTTAAGAACGGAACACACCCCATAAAATAACCAATTTCCCCTTTATCAGTTGTGTTTAGCCCGGTTCCATCCAGAAATCCTATTTTATTGGTGAATTTAATTTTTTCTTCAGCCATTAATTTTGGTAAACTTGAATAGACTCTTTCATGATTACAGCTTAATAATCCATCTTGTAATGGTTTATACTCTGAAGCTAGAGAGCGGAGATCCTTAATTATTTGATTGAAATTAACTCCAGTATTGTCTTTGGTCATTGGACAATAAATTGAACATAGTCCACATGTTAAACATTTCCATATATCATTATTCTTTAAAGCTTCTTCTGGTTTTAAGAAAGTCAAATCAGTAATTAGGCTACGTGGATAAAAAATGTTGAGAAAAGCAGTTGGACATACACTGTTGCAGCGATTGCAATCGTAGCAGTAATTAGCTGCAGTATTTACTTTTTTAAGCAACTCTATTGAAGCTGTTCCCTTGATTTTCTCATCAGCTACTTTATCGTTAGATTCAGTCATTTTAGATCAAGAAAAATAGGTTTTATACTGTTTATTAAAAAACTCGCTTTAATTTGAATATAACTATTATATTTTGAATATTAAAAATTTATATAAGTCCTTTTTGTGCATAATTACATAATAATTAAATTTAGCATCATAAAAGATAAGAGAATAGTCATATATCTTATTTGTGAAAATATTGAAATTTCCCTCCATCGATTTTACACGTATGGGCCCAGTTTTTGGTTGTTCTTTTAGAAATGCATTAAAATTGCAATTGTCTAACGGTTTTATCCCAATAAAACATTTAATGCACGTTATTTTCATAAATACTATCAGTATAGTTGGTATTCTTTTTCGTATACGTGAGAATTTTCTCTATAATCGAAAGATAAAGAGAACTAAACTTCAGTTTCCTCCTATTTTCATCATAGGACATTGGAGAAGTGGCACAACTCATCTACATAATTTATTATGTCAAGACCCACAATTTGGTTTTATTACTATGCTTGAAGCTTCTTTTCCTAAATCATTTTTGAGTAATTCTTTTTTTAAATATTTCATGAATAAGTTTTTACCTGATACACGTCCTATGGACAATATTAAAATGGGAATTGATGAAACTCAAGAAGACGAAATGGCATTAAGCAACATATTTCCCCACACATTATATAACGCTTGGTATTTTCCAAAAAGAATGATGGAATTTTATTATAAATACGTACGGTTCAAAAATATTTCAAAAAAAGTAACTCATCGATGGAAGCGAAGTTATGATTATCTTATTAGAAAAACTACATTCAATATGAAAGGAAAACGTCTTTTACTAAAAAATCCCACTAATACTGCCAGAATCAAATTCATATTAGAATCGTACCCTGAAGCTAAATTTATACACATATATAGGAACCCTTATACTGTGTATTTATCCACTAGACATTTCTATAGAATATCAATGGAAAAATTTATGTTTCAGGATGTTTCAAGCGAAATCATCCAAGAAAATATTATTAAAATCTATAAAGATATGATGAAGTGTTATTTTAATGAAAAGAAATTGATATCCAAAAATAACTTAGTTGAGATAAAATTTGAAGAATTAGAACTTAACCCAATTGGTCAATTAAAAAAGATTTATAATACATTTAATCTCTCTGGGTTAGAGAAGAATAAATTGAAATTTGAAAATTATTTGGAAGAACTAAAAGAGTATAAAAAAAATAGATTTCAATTAAGCAAAATGGTTTTAAATTTGGTTAAGAAACACTGGAGTTTTACAATAGACAAATGGAATTACAATATTCCCGGACAGCATATTCGGAGGCAATAACTACAATAATTATTTTCTAAAATACTCTCAATACATTTTGAGCGATCTATATGCGTGATGACACCATTCTCTTTTTCAATTGGCGTCTCATAGACTGATCCCCCTTTACATCCCCTCACACAAGCACCACATTTTTCACAATATTCTTTAAGATCGTTAAAATCTTTCTTCTCTGTTTTGGGGATATCAGCATCAGTAGTAATGATACTCCATCTTTGTCTTGGACCAAATTCAGGTGTAATAATTAATCCATTTCTTCCCAGTATTCCTAAATTAGCTGCTACAGCATGGGGACCATATAGAAGTTTTCCCCCGAAAGGATGGTGTGCTTCACTCTTATACCCTTGTTCTTTCAAAAATTCAGCTAATTTAATAGTTACATCACCTAATTCTTTATAAAGTCTAAATAATTCAATTTCACAAATAGCTCCTGGGGCTTCTTTTATTTTCTCCCATTCTAGCTCCATCCCAAGAACAATCGCATTTTTGCCATACAATTTTAGGTCTTTAAAAATATAATTTTCGTTTACGGGAGTATATCCTATTAAATCTACATCAAGCTCAGTAGCTCTTTTTTCAAATTTCTCCCAAAAATCAGGGGGTACCTGTGTTTTTGTATTATTTTCATTTCCATATTTTGTTTTCCTTGCTTTTTGGAATCCTCTAAACGTCCCTCGAATATATTTACTAAATAATTTAGCAGATTCACGATCTAATACTTCTGCTGGACCTAAACTCATATTAAAGAGTTCTTTGGGAACAATAAAAACAAGATTTTCATTTTTACCGATGTAAGTTGGTTCAATCCCAACTTCTGACATATTTTATCACTTCTGGTTTAAAATACTAAAATTTTTACTTGGTTTTATATTAAATACAATATAAAGATAATGATTTTAAAGATAAATCCGAATTATAGTTGCCCGTTCTGTGGAAAAGAACTAGGATCAAGATTTTCAAAATGCTTTAATATTTATTGTCAAGGACAAAAATTTAATGTAGGTAACCTAATTATATACAGGTTAAATCCTGATTTAGGGATAGGAAGAGTAATAAAAAAGTTAGAAATTCCGACCTCAAAGTCTTTAGATGAGGATGATACTCATTTTATTACTAAATATAAAGTCTCTTTTAGAAATAAAATAATTAAAATAATCCATCCAATTGATCTCATCCATTATATTTTTGAAAAAGAAGATCAAATAGTTACTAAACAAGGAATTGGATATATAAATAAAAAAGATTTCCTGATTAAAAATGGAATAATTTCATATGAATTTTTAATGGAAAATGGTAAAGTATATCAAATTTTTGAAAATGAAATTTATTCTAAGTATGAAACACCAATAAAAAGTCTTATTTCAAAGCAGAAATTTGATCCTCCTAAAAGTTTCTTGATTAAATATTGGGCAAATTTATTCTATTCTTATTATAAATCATATCAAATCAAGTGTATTACAAATTCACGCTTATCATTAATGCCTCACCAGATAAATGTTACACATCGTTTATCTGAGGAACATTTTCCTAGGATTATCTTAGCTGATGAGGTTGGTCTTGGAAAAACAATAGAAGCAGGTATTTATATTAAGGAGATGATGGCAAGAGATTTGGCAGAGCGTATCTTAATAATAGTACCTGCGTCATTAGTTAAACAATGGCAATTTGAAATGCAAAATAAGTTTAATATCAATTTCGCTGTGTATGATGGTAAAAAAGTTAAAGAGTTAAAACGTAAGGGAAGTTATAAACATCCGGAACTTCTTCAGAATCCTTTTTATTATGATAACCTAATTATCTGTTCACTTCAATTTGCGCGAAACAGAAAATATATCGAACTATTATCAAGTATCGCATGGGATATTGTAGTTTTTGATGAAGCTCATCATCTAAGAAGGTATCTAACCAATGCAATGACAGGTAATTATCGAGACACTCTTGCCTATGAATTAGCAAAAAATTTAAGTATAAATTCAGAAGGTATGCTCTTATTGACTGCTACCCCTTTACAACTTCATTCATTTGAATTATTTTCTCTAATTGAACTTATTCATCCAGATGTTTTTGAAAATTTCAGCGATTTTGAGCATTTTAGAAAGAA
>JABXKB010000021.1 GCA_013375485.1 Promethearchaeota archaeon
GTGTGCCGAAGAATTTGCAAGTTTCTTAGATAGCACTCGAAAAGCGCCTTTGGAAGAAAAATTGAATGCTTTTGGCGATATCATTGAGAAAATTATGTCAATTGTTTTACGCATACCAGATTTAGTAGATCAAACTATTGGCTCTGTAAACGAGAAAGTCTCGAATTTACAAAACCAAATAAATTCTTTAAATAGCCAAATAACATCGTTTCAACCTAGATCAGGAGCATCTGCTCCCGCACCATCTGCTCCTGTAGGTCCACGTGCACCAGGTGGCCCCCCACCACCACCGCCAAGTGGTCCACCGGGAGGACCCAGTCGTTCAGGAAATCCTGCTCCAGGCCCAAGTCGTCCAGCAAGTCCAGTTTCACTCAGAGGGGCTATAATGGGGGAGCTTAAACAACTATTTGCTAAACGAAAAGGCCAATCTGGTTAAGAATCACTGCCACGTACCAAATTCAATTAATCCTTTTTCTATTAATTAAAAATTAGTTTAAAAATAAATTTGATTTTAAACCTAAATATTTCTAATTCCGATATAAGAGTATTTAAAATTAATTTCAATTAAAAATAAAAGTATTAAAAACCTACTTAATTAAACATCAAGTCTACTGTTTATTGGTTAAAATAATTGGATCCTATTAATGAACTATCCTCAAAAAATAAAATAGTTAGGGTAGCGCATGATCTGCAAAGACAAATACTTGAAATGACTTCTTTTTTGAGAGTTATGAATAATTATTACAAAAAAAAAATAACTCTCCAAAATCAAATAAAACCATTAATATTAAGAAAATTTAAAGAAGAATTAAAATCACCAAAAGATAATAGAGATTGGCTCCTCACAATTCCAACTGCTCTAGACTCTTTTAGTGAAAATATTTTAAACCAGAAAGATTCATTTAAATTTCCATATAGCATCATGCTCTTTGAAGCTTGGATGCATTTAGGTATTCAAGCACTTTATCCTCGTATAGTGATGCAATTTAAATTCCCCGGTCTTTTAAAGGGAGAAAAAACAAGAAATCTTTTTCAATTTATCTTTTCTACATCGCGTGGATTTGGTTTTCCAATTAATTTTGGTCCAGAATTCTATCGATACAGATCTAAACTTACTCGGATTTTTGATCCGTTATTAAAATGGGCTTATACCGTATCTCATAGAGCAAATCAAGCCATCGTACTTGGGAATAAACGTTTAAAATCTAAAAGACATCATCCAGGCGAATTTGAATCTGTTTTGATATCTGAATATTATAATAATGAATATAAAGGAATCGATACCCTTTTACATGGATATTTTAAAATTGAATCTAAAATTTTAGGAAAATTTTCATCAATAGATAAAGTTCTCCAAAATTCTACATTTTATTATTCTATTGGAGATCATGCTATGAGAATTGAGAAACATGATGGTAATACATTCTTAACCCTCCCTCTAATTACTCATGGGTTAATTGTCAAAAAATATGGGGTTGATTTCAATTCTTACGTTAAACTTCTTTTAGATGTAAATAACCTATTAATTAAAAAAATCAATATGTATAAGAAAAAGAGAAACAATCTTATTAGTCAATTAAATAAAACAGATAAAATAAAATTTAGATTGGAACAATCGAAGCATTTCGCGAAAAAAATCGCTAGAATGTCTCAAAAACTCTCAAAAAAATATCCGATTATTGATAAATATAGCCATTATAAAACATTATTGGAAAAAATTAGAAAACTGTTGTTTACAACACCACTCTATATGCACGCAATCCATGATTCTAAAGAAGGAGGAAATTTTTTAAATTTAATTGAAATAGAAAGAGAAAATGTTGATGAATATAAACAAGAATCAGTTAATTCAATTGTTTTAGGATTTATTGAAAATTATGAAAAAAAATATAATTTCAATTTTGATGAAGAAGAAGTTGTGCTTAAATTAGCGCAATTACGAGACTATATAACTAAAATGTGGTTATTCTTTAAAGAAAGACATTTCAAATTTACCTTAGAAAAATTAAAGGAACTATCAATTATTAATATGGATAATGAGAATTATGAGATGATAATCAATGAACTTTTAGATAAACTCCTTCCAATTATAGCAATTTACGAAATATTTAACAGACCGTTATTCGAATCAGTTTATCCCGAGTTTCTTCCACAAACTAAAAGACCTGGTACCTATTTTGCTCGTTTTTTAGCATCAAAATATAATCCTATTGGTACAAATTTAATGAAATTATTTAATAGATTAGCTTTTCATAACTGGAGTTATCTTATAATAAAAAAAGGAATGAACCGTAGAGAATTTTTTAATTATCTTCTGAAATTACCAATCTGGAAGTACATTCCCACAAAATTAAAAATACGAATAATACAACAAAATAATTAAAAGCGGTTTAGTGAGTCTTAAAATTCTAAAAATCCAGGATCGTCAAATATATCCTCGATTTTACGTTCTTTCTTTATTTTGGTTTCACTTTCAGTAAATAAGGATTCTTCATCAGTTCGAACTCCACGTTCTAATTCTTCTGTATCTAATTTTAATATTGTATCCTTTTCAAGTCTCTTATATTCTTCACTTTTCATTTTCCAGTCATTAACTTCATCTAAGTTAACATCTTCTTCTTCTAATAATACCGCGGCTTTTACTTTACAAAGATCTGATAAAATAGAATAAGCTAACACTAACTCACCCCATTCATGATCTTCTATTAATCTTTTTATTCTTCTTTCTAATCTTTGTAATTCTTGATCTGCATAAAATATATCAATAAAATCTCCAAACGCATCTACAGGTTCTGAAATAGAATTGACTAAAACTTCTTTAGTTAAATCACAATTTCCACATTTCACAGTGGCAAAAGCACCTTTCTTCTTAATGTCAGTTACTTTAACGCTTTTTTCACCGCATTCGAGGAAAGCTCGGAATTCGAGCCACTCATTCTGGGCAGGTGAAAATTTTCGGCACTCTTTTTACACGTTTGGGTGTAACTTGTTTACGCTTTCTTCTTCCCATAAATATCACTACCAATTTCTCTTAAAATTAGATCTATATTCAATTAGAATAAAGAAAAGGAAAACTAAAATATTTTTGCTTTTATGTTAAAAATTTCGAAGGAATTAGTAAAATTTTTTAGGAATGATTTATTATGCTACATACTCTTTTTGACTGAAATATTTTAGCAGTTTTAATTATAAGGAGTGGATTTTAGGCATGGAACATAAAAATTTAACATTAGAACACGATAAGAACTTAATCGATAACATTCTTGACATTGTAGATATGAGATATATCATTCTTTTTTTGTATATCATCAGGAACGATTTATTTAAAGATTTAACTGACAAAGCTGTTGTAGAGTCATATGAAAGAGTGCTGATGTTAGATGAAATTTTTAAAAGCAATGTTGTAAATTTTTGGGATGAGGAATTTATTGAGACTTATATAGATTTAGGTTTAATTAAAAATGTTCGAAGTGTGAGAGCGTTTCAGCAAAAAGATGATGATTTTATCCTAAAGTTAGGAGAAGAAACAATAACCCTCGAAAATGATAAAATTTCTGTTCCCGATGACACACTTTATTTAATAATAAATAAGAAATTTAAATTTTTAAAAAGAAGGAATTTTAATTTAGCTCTCACAAGATTAAAGGGTGTTCGATGTGAGAAAAGTAGTATGATCCATCCATTAATTTTTGGGATTGGTGAACATGATTATACCTTATCTGACGACTTTTACTATATTTTAGATCAATATGGGAATATTTATCAAGCTATTAAAATTGAAGTTACAATTGAAGGATTTTATCAAAGATTTAATGAAATTCAAGAGAAAATTAAAATATTTATTAAAATTTTTGAACCAGCATTGAATACAAAGCCAATAATGAAAAAAATTGCAAAAGCAATAGAAGAAAGTAAAGATATTATACAATACCTTAAGGATGAGAAAGTAGAGCTCTCAGATAAGTTTAATTTTGATAAAATAAATAAGAATGATGATATATATCAAAAATGGAATTCCCAATTATTAACATTATTAAAAACTAGAAACCAAATAGAACAATTAGATAAGAAATTAATAGATTTGAAAAATCACTATTCGGGTAAGAACAAAAAATATAGATATTTAGAATTTATTGAAAAAATATCTTTCAATGAAGATGAAATTGTAGACATTATTCAAAATTCATTAATAGACTATCGAAATGAATTAGTAAAAATAAATGAAGAAATTTCTAAAATAACCGAGAAAGAATTAAAATTATTAAATTTAGACTATGAAAGATTAATAATAATGAGTAGTGAAGAATAAAAATGAATTGCCCTGCATGTAACATACAAATGCAACCTCTAGTAGAAGGAATTTTTCAATGTCCTCAATGTAAAAAAATAATTAAACAAAAAGATAAGGAAGCAGAAGCTAAGGAGAAAAAATTAACTGAAGAAGGAGCATTTCAAGACGGTGAATATTTTCATAAAAATGCAAGTCTGAATAAACAATATGAAATTTGTGAAAAAGGAATTACGATAAATAAAACCGATAATCGCTTGTTCGCAGTATTAATTTGCCATAGCGCATATTTAAAGGATGAAAAATATGTGAGACTCTCTTGGTGGAAAAATTCTCAACATGCGGGTATGTTCAAGATCTATGAAAAATACGTTTTAAATAATATAATCCTTGCTTTAGAAAAAATTGATGAATCATTTGATGATATTTGGAGTTGGAAAGGGAAATATGGAAAACAAGAGCCTAAAACACAAGAAGACTTAGAGAAGGAAAAGAGTTTAGATATTATAAAATATAGAATTCTTGAAAATAAAACATGTCCTAAATGTCAGAAAAAGATGGACAAAATGAAATCACATTATGAATGTCAGCATTGTGGAGAAATTGTTATATTAGAAGGTTATAATCAACCTATTTTCAATATTCCCCCAGAAGACCTCGATCTACGATTTCACGCAAATTTTCCAATAAATTATTACTTACCTGTGAGTGGAATAACTCTTAAATGGCTGATGGGTGAATGGAAGGCATTAGCAGTAATATATTCTAAGGATAATCCAAATAAAAAATGGTTGAGATTCTATTGGTGGGTACGAGATTTAAGTAATATTTTAAAATTTGGGCAGAGAAAAATGGGAAATGGTACTCAGATGGGGTGGAAAACCCAAAGAGGCATTTCTTCTCCAAATATTTATGATAAAAAACTTATTAGACCACTAATTAACGCTTTAAATAATATATTAATAGAATTAAATTGGAATATTAATTAAAAATTTGTATTAGAAGTTAAGGGAAAAGTATGTCAGAAGCTCAAGATATAACATGGAAGGAGTTGTTAAAAAATTTTCAAGATGGACTTGAAAAAGCAATAGAGGAACTACAAAAAAGAGATGTAGAGAACATACCCGGGGCAAAAGAAGCTTTAATTCAAAGATTAAATAATATGAAGCTTCATTTTCCAAAAAATAATGGAGATATATTTCTAAAATCAATTAATGATAAGATTCAAAATGCTTTTTTCCCCAATACCAATAATTTCGCAGAAGCTTTTGAAAAAATTTTGAAATCTAGAACTCATGAGCAAGATTTTATAATTAATGAACTGTTAAATGGATTTGTAACTTCTAAAGCAAAAGCTATAGCATCTGGAAGTCAAGGACCAATAATAGATAGAATAGTTGAGGCATTTAGTAAGAGAAATGACTTCCATATCGTTGATCATCAATTTTTTGCCATGTTTGGAGATCCAAATAAACCACGCCATTATGTAAAAAAAAAGCTTGAAGAACTTGTTAACATGTTTGGCCTCGTGTCTAAAGAACTCGTAATTGAAAAAGATGTACGAAGAAGCGAAGAAAAGGTTTATGTATTCTATACATTTCCAGATGAGATCATACAAATTCTTGAAGAAAAATATTTAATCATTGATGAAGAACTAGGATATGCTTATGTTTCAGAAGATTTTGATAGAAATGTTTTCATATGTATGTTTTTAGCAAATATTGCCATTAATAGGGATAATCTTGAAAAAATAGGGGACTCTTACACAATTAATGGAATTTCAGCAATTTTAGCTTTAGTTTTATTATTAAGTTTCATGCCCAAATTAAGCGTTGATGAGACTAATCCAGTTTTAAATGATCCAAATTTTAATGAGAATAATATGAGTGTTATTCCAAAATCTTGGATGATGAAACAAGTTTTAGAGCCTTTATTTGAACCTCTCATTAAAATCATTGCATATCGAATAGGAGGAGGATTATGGCTATCTAAAATAATTGATTCAGAAATTAATAAGAAGATCCATAGTCAAATAAGATTTCTTCTTAAGGATGTAAACAAATGGATACTGGGGAATTTGTGTCGAGTTGAGATTCCTATATTTATTGAAATATCTAATATTTTTACTGAAGTTCTAGTTGGATATGATGAACAATAAAAATGAAATAAATTAAGAAAAAAAAATGAGTTATAAGAAAAAATCTACGAGAACTGTAAAACCAGGGAGAAAAAGAGAGAAATGGACAGATATCTTACCAAGATACCTGACTTTTATCAGTCATATGCGTCCTATTCTTAGAGAAACAAGAAGAAAAATTATAGATTTAGATGCAGATTTATTATTAGATACTGAAGTTTTAGATAAAATTCGTCAGGAAGAAGAAAAAAGAAATATACGTAAAGTTAGAGCACTTTCTGAATTTTCTGCCATGTATAGATCAAATGTTTATGACATTATTAAAGATTTTATTATCAAATATAGAGATAATATTCCTATAATAGACATTAAAGATTACATTTTAGATTTTCTGCATGAATCTGTTGATGCTTTAAATGTGTTGCGTCATATAACAAATCCAGATGAATTAAATTTAGAAAATACTTACTTATTCCAACTGGTTAAATTCATTGAAAGCAAATTATTTCCAAGAGGAGCAAACCTTAAAATTATATATAATAAATTACTCCAAGAATCTATCGATTTTTATGAATGTCAACGGCATATATTACAACCTCATACATTTTATAGAGAAAAATTGGAAAGTTCCGATTATTTCGAAATTCCTGGTATATCTCCGAAGGTATACCAAATAATTAACAATATAACATCCCTTTATAACCTAGATCCTAATTTTGGAGAATTTCCAGAAAGGGAAAATCACGAACTTCCAATGATCTTAAAAAATGATATATTCCTTCCTTATGTTGATTCGATTGCGAATCCTGAAGAAGAAGCTATAGAAAAAATCGCTGAGCGTATTGGGTTACGTTTGCTTGATGGAATATTTTTAGCTCCACAGGAAGATTTCGTTGAATTATTATTAGAAAATAATTTTTTGCGCGATAATAAGCAATCTGATGGAACAATAAGATTTTATCCACGATTTAGTAATGAAACTTTAATATTATATTATTTAGCTTTTGCTTCTCAAAGACGAGGTTTTCTATCAAAAGAATTAATAAACTGGATTTCAATGAATTTTGCTTTCTTGCTTTATATGAGTATTTTAAAATGGAAATTATCTGATGAAAACATATTCTATGCAATTTTTAAAGATTTGCAAACAAATGAAAAAGTACTTCCATATTTAATGAAACTTATATGTTTTCCGAATTATTTGGGATTGGATAAGATGAAGATTCGAGATTCAGTTCAATATCGAAAGGAAATTTTTAATTTTATTGGATCCCAAATTGATAATCTTAAAGAGTTTATTAATGAAATAGCAAATTATTGTGAAAACTTTGAAGATAAAAATAAAAAGAATTAAAACAAAAAAATTGAAGTATAATGAGCAAACCTAAAACGGAAAAAGAAGAAAATATTGTATTTTCTAACGATGTTATAAAAGAACGACTTGGAAAATATGGTGCGGTTTATTTTCCTTCAGATATTAAAGAAACAGTAGATGATATTTTAGGAAATGAAACTAAAAAAGAAATTTTAAATGATTTTTTTAAAGCGTTAAAAAAGTATGACGAATTTACTGAACAATTAAAAAATACCAAGTTAACTCCAAATCTAACTGTGCTTCTATATGGACCACCTGGAACAGGAAAAACTTCTTTAACAAGAGGTTTTGCTAAGGAATATGATATCCCCGTATGTGTTGTAGAATCTGATAGGCTTGTATCACCTTTACTTGGAGATACTATTAAAAATATTCGAGGCGTTGTTGAACTCGCAGCTGAAATTGCTAAAGAACGAGGAGCTTTTATATTATTTTTTGATGAAATCGACGCCATTGGCTCTGAAAGATCAAATATCCACGAGGTAGGAGAAATCAAGCGAGCAGTAATTTCTTTTCTACAAGTTATAGATAAAATAAATTATGAAGGAGTCCCACTTGCAATTTTTGGGGCTACTAATCATCAGCATCAATTAGATTCGGCAATTTGGCGCCGTTTTACATTTCATTTTAGATTTGATTTCCCAGATTTCCATTTAAGAAAAAAAATTATCGAATCATTCATGAAGAAACTAGAAAATGCGAAAATTGGAATTGATGAGTCTATCTTTTCGAATTTAAACAATGAATATAAAGAAATTCTCGTAATTTCAAAAGATTTAGAGTCAAAACTAGGGCATATTGTTTCTGAATTTGATCAAAATATCTTATGGACAGAATTTTATAAAAAAAATAAATTAGAAAGCCTTTTAGCATTAACATATGGATATTCTGGGTCTGATATTGAAAGGGGAACAAGAGTTGCATTATTAAAAGCAATTAATGCAGAGCTTCTAACTTATGATATTTTTTATAATTCTTTAAAATTAGTTGGTGGTACTGCCATTCATGTTGAGAGACAAGACATTTTAAGTGATTCAAACCAAAAAACAAAGCGTATAAGTAGATCTATTGAGAATAAAAGAAGCATATCTGGACCTCCCGAAATTTAAAGAAAATTGAATATAGAACAATTCTATTACATTTGTATTAATATATACTATGAACAATAACCAAATATTTGATCTGGATAAAATTAAGGAATTAACCATCCCAATTGAAGAACTTCAGATTAAAATTAATCAATTGAACGAATCCTCTAAAAAAATTACAAAAAATATTCATGTCATTGAAAAAGAATTTAAGGATGAGAAGTTTCTTTCTCAAATAGAAATCATACAAGAATTATTAAAAAATATTAATGATAAATTGAATTTAGTTTCAAAAACAAATCTAAATAAATTTCTGGATTTTCAAGACCGCTTGATTAAAAAATATAAAGAAAATTTTAAAGAAAACTTAAAAAAAATTACCCTAAATGAAGAATTCACAAAGATTATTGGATTGTTTTTTATAGAAGAAAAAATGATTAGTAAAATCATTGATAATGTTTCTTTTATTCCTTCAATTGAAATTTCAAAATGGTTAGAGCTTTTAGATTCATTAAACCATAATACTCTTTTTCTGAAATCAGTAGAAAAAATAGGAATTTATTTTCAAGAATTGTTACAACTAAGACTCGAGAAAGAATTGAAAAAAATCCCTAATGATACAGATCCAGTTATAGTAAGAGATTATGAGGAATTTTTCAAAAAGAATCCTACTTTAGCATTTAACGACTTTTTACACATTATTGAGAGTCAATTTACTCAAAAAGAATTAGACTCTAAAAAAGAAATCAGAAAAAGGATAAAAGAGAAAGAAGAGTTCGAAAAATTAAAAAAGAAACAAGTGGAACAAAAGAAAACCTATGATGATTATTTAAAACTCTCAGAAAGTGAATTTAAGAGATTGAGACGGAAGAAAAGTAGAGAAAAATTAACAGATGTGTCTACTGATACAAATATGGAAAAAGAAATCGGAATTAGTGAAGAGGTCTTTGAAAAAATCAAAAAATTTAAATCTCAATTTGAAAAAAGCTTTGATGAAAAATATATGATTCAGAAAGATGATGATACTGATCCTATTGATATAATAAGAGAAAGAAAGAAGAAAAAAGAAAAGGAGTATAAGGAATATAAAGATCATTTTGACAATCCATAATTAAAATAAAAAGGGGATTACACATTCAAAAAACCAATTTAAATATATCCATCGGTTCAACAGAAGTTCCAATTCAAGACAGATTCACATTGATTCATGGAAAAATTAAGAAAAATTTATTGAATAAATATAAAAATGCTTTATTTTTTGAAATTTCTGAAGATTTGAATATAATTTCTATTGAAAAATTTATTAAGATTTTACAAGAAGAATCAAAAATATATCATACATTAGTAAATGCTTTAAAATTATTAGATTATATTCATGAATATCGTAAAATAGTTTCTAAAAATATTAATATCTCTTCTCAATTCAATGAGATTATACAGCATTTACTTCTTATTTTTAGATATAATACTCTTTTAAAAAGAAAGAAACTATTATTAAAAGAATTAGAAGTATCAAAATATTATAAAAAATCAAGGAATAAAACAGCCATTACAGATTTATTAAAAAAATTGAATGAATCCTTAATTAATAACAAAAATAAATTAAAATTTCTGGAAGAAGATTATCTTCAGAGGAAAAACCAAGTAGATCAGATTAAAACTAAAATAGAAGAATTTGATAAAAAAGTTCTAGAATTTACTACTCAAAAAAAACAATGTTTTAATCAAATTAATAGAATCACACGAGAAATGACCGAAGATACCCAAGAAGTAAAAAAAGAGTCAAAAAAAGCTAGTAATGACTCTGGAAGCAATTTAACAAATGCAGAAAAAATAAAAAATTTTCAAAATAAAGCAAAAGACATTCAATTTGAAATTACCAAAATTACATCAAAAAAAAATCAAACTCAATTAAAACTAGAAGATTTAAACCCAATCTTCGAAAGTTATAGAAATGATTATGAAAAAATTTTAGAGATAATCAATAATGAAGAAAAAAGAATAGATGAACTCCAATCTGAATTAAAAAAAGAAATTAGAGATAATGAAAATACTCTCATTGAGGATCTTGATTTAATTAATATGAAATCAATCAAACCTCTACAAGTAATTAAGGAAGATATTGAAAAAATAGATGCTGAATTGGAGCAGATATTTTTTCCAAAAGAATATTATAATCCTCAGAATGCTGATGATTTATCTATAATCATTCAACAATTAAAAGAAGTAGATGATACCATCAAAAATCATAAATCAGAATTTACTATAACAATAAATGAAAAGGAAACTATCAAATTTTTCGAAGAATTTACAAAATTGGAAGATGCAATTAACGAAATAGAATCTTTGACCAATAAATTCCTATTAGAGATTAATTTAATGACTCAATTAAGATTTACCATAAATGATGATAACAAGCACTTTTTCATTGATATAAAATTCATCAGGGGTGATAAAAAACAAGTTAATTTTGATGGCTTAACTACTCCAGAAAAAATCTTTTTCATCATTGTATTTTATATATCAATTAAACTTCATGCCAAAAGTGAAAATATCATTTTTTCAAACGTTTCAATTTTAAGTAAATATAATAAAGCAGGGTCAATATATAGAACAATTAGAAAAATTTTACCATTTTTCGAAATGGATGTTAATCTATCAGGATTTAATTTAATCTTTATCATTTCAAACTTAGAATTAAAAAAAGAAATTAAAAATTTAAAAATTAAAACATTACAAGAGAGTTGATTTTATTGTTAGCTGAAATGAACAATATTAATGAAATTGTAAAAAACATTACTAAAATTATTTTAACAAATCCTCAAAAAGTTATTAGAGAAGAAGATCTTAGAAATTTAAGCAGAGAGCTCAATTTTGAACAAATTATAAGTGATGTTTATTTGAATTTGAGAAATGTAGGTTTTGAACTTATTAAAACAAAATTTCTAGATCAGCAATATTATATTCTAACCTCTGATGGAAAAGATGATAATATTACTCCTTCACAGTATGGAATTTTAGCCTTGATAATAGCATTAAGTAAGGAAGTTGATGAAAATATAAAAACCGAGGATTTAAGAGAGATTTTTAAAGAATTGTGGGACTCTGATGTCCAATTTTTAATTAATAACGATTATTTAAGGGTTTTCGATGAGTTAGGAATAATTAAAGTCACTCCCTTAGGGAAAGCAACAATGAAAAATGTCATCAAGGATTTACAATTACAAAATTTACTTAATTTATTTGAAAATAGATGAAATTTCAATATTTAAAAAAATAAAAAGAAGTTATTCTTCTATTGGACTTTCTAAATCCATTTTAAATTGGTCAAAAATCTTTTTTACACGATCTGCTGAAGGGCCAGTCCCCCTTACTTCATTCTCGTCAACAATTATCTTTCCGTTTAATATTGAAATTATATTTTGATCTTCAATATAGTTTACATGTCCCTTAGAAAATATAGTTGCTATTCTATCTGCTAAAGCTTTCATTGGAAAAGGTTCTTCTTCTAAACTCACAAAGTTGTAGAAAGAACTCGTAATAAAAAGTTTTGGAAATGGTTTGTTCTTTTCATTTTTAGCATTTATTAAAATTAGATTTGAATCTTCGGAAACTCCCTTTAATTGACCAACAAAGAATTTATCCTTGTCTAGATAAACTTTAACGATCTTATCAATTAATAATCCTAACTCCATATTATATTGTCTTAATGACATGATCCATCAGAACTTTCATGTTTAATAATTTAATTATATTTTTTTTGCTTTTATTCTTAATTTAACTAATTTAAAATACAATTTATAAGTTTGGAGATATTTTCTCCAGATGTAGCGCTAGTAATAAAAATTTTAAGATTTGGATTAATCTCTTTTGCGTCTTTCATCATTTCTTTAACATCTACATCAATAACATCTTTTAAGTCAATTTTATTAATAACAGCAATATCAGAAAATTTAAATAACATTGGATGCTTCCGAATCACCCAAGGACCTTCTGTTATCGATACGATTACAATTCGTTTCTCAGTACCTAAAATAAAATCAGAAGGACAAATTAGATTACCCACGTTTTCTATGAAAAGAATATCAACTTCATCTAAATTATAATTTTTTAAAACTTGGGATATATGATATGAATTTAAAGCACATTCTCGACCAGTATTTATCTGAATTGTTTGGACGCCATATTTTTCAATTCTATCAGCATCTATTCGAGTAGCAACATCACCATTAATAACAAAAATTCTATATTCTTTTGCAATTCTTTCTACAATTGCCTCTATAATTGCTGTTTTTCCTGCTCCTATTGCTCCAACAAAATCAAAAGCTCTTACATTTTTCTGTTTTAATAACTGATTATTTTCTTCAGCCAATTTATCATTATTTTCTATTAAATCTTCATTTAACTCGATAATTCGAGAAATTTTTTTTTCGGACATTACAATCCTATAGAAATAAATTTGGAATGAGTCAGATTATAAAAATAAGGTTTTTTTCCTTGATATTTTTTACTAATATTTATATGAAAAGTTTAAAGAACCGCTTCTACTTAGTAAAAATTCGGTATTTATATACTATGTATGATCCAAGAATTCCTCCTAATTCAGGTAAGTAGAAGAGAAAATATAAGTAAGAGTAAAATAAGCCATATATTAAACCAATGAACAACCTAAAAAAGATAATCAGGAATAAAAACGATTTTCCCGACATTCTAAAGCGAACCAATGTAAGATATGCTTTAGTTTCTCGATTCATACTAGGAAAAATTGTAAAAGTAATTAATCCATAAATCCCACCCCATAGTAATCCCACCCCATCTAAATATAATGGATCATCTATAGGATAATACCAAAGTAATGCAAGTCTCAGAAGAATATAAAAAACAATCGAAAAAAATCCAGAAACAAAGAACAATTTAAATAAAAATCTCTTGCCCATCCCCATTTCAATAAATCTAGTTATTTTATATGTAAAATATAGCATAATAAAAATGAACATTATCGAAAAAAAGAAGAATGGGTCGAGTGGGTTAATTGGATCAACGAAAAGAGATGTTATAAATGTATAAAAGGTAAATTTTGTTGTAACTGCGTTTAGACTTAATAATATATATTCCTGAATCTCTAGAAAATTAAATATCATTGCCAAGACTGATAGAACTAAAATAGAGAAAAATAAAATATCAGTACCTTTGTATTTACGTATTTTATCTGAATAACCTCGCATTTGTTTCATTGATTTTATTCTTTGTTTATCTTGTCTACGTAAATATTTCTTTAAAGTTCTCGGCCCTTTATCTAAATAAAGCCGTGATGCTTGTTTTTTTTGTGATTGTTTTTGGTATTTTTGTTGAGACTCTCTTGGAGTTGTAGAGACTACAGGTACATGTTTTAACTCAAAAGTACATTCATGATTTTCGGGTAATCGATGTTTTTTGCAAACGGTTCCACCACAGTATTTACAGGTAAATGGTAAATAACTGATTTGACCTCCACAAAATTCACAATAAGTCAGTCCTATTCACCAAGAAAGCAATAAATTATTTCAATACCTTTATCAAAAAATTTAAAAGTATAATAATGAATAATTATAATCCTTGATAATTTTTACTTTTTATTTTTTTACTTTTCTCTTAATTAATCTTAAAAATTTCAGAATTTAGTAACTAAATAAATACGGATCTCCTATGAATTAATTTCCTCTACCGCGATTATATAATATATGGGTTAGTAGCAATTGGAGAATAAACAAACATATAAGAAATTATTAAAAGTACAAGTAATGAACCAGCTAGCACTATGTATACTTTCTTATTCCATTTCCAAATATTTTGCCCGTCTAAAATTCCAATGGGAATCATATTAAATGTTCCTAGCATGAAATTTAAACTCGCTGCTACTCCTATTAACTGGTTGAGTGGATAAGTTGGGATTATGAAGGAGATTATGAAAAGGATAGTACCATAAACAAGATTAACTATAGGTCCAGCTGCTTTACACAAACCTGTAGTTCTATCTATTTTACTTAGCCCTAAAACAACGACAGCCCCCGGAAGAGCTAAAGATGGTAAACCTGGTCCGCCCGAAATTAAGGAATATAAACCAAATACTAGTCCGGAAACTGTTAATATCATTCCAAAAGTTAATAATCTAAATTTTGTTTGAAGTCCAAAATGAACGGCTACTTGTCTATGCCCAAATTCGTGAAAGAGAAAAGCTGTAGCATAAAAACCTGCCAACATGAATAATGCCCATTCATATCCCGTATTAACTAAATTAGGATAAAAATTTAAAATACCAATAATAAAGATCAGAGATACACCAATTATAAAATGATATAATTCTGATTTATGAGGAAATAAAATTCCTTTAAACTTGAGTCCTGAATCAGGATCAAATGCATCTACCGGGATTTGACTCTCTTGGCGATACCAGGTATATGTTCCATCTGTAGTCCCTCGAACTACTCCTGGAGTAGTAGGCTGTTGATGTAATTGTTCTTGAGAAATGGGAACTACTTGAGGGGATTGACTATAAGTTTGAGTTGTTGTTGGAGTTTGTTGGAAACTAGTAGAATCTCCTAAAACACTGCAATCATGATTTTCTGGTTCTTTATGTCGTAAACAATAATTATATCTACACTCACTACAATAAAAGGGATCTCCAATTATTTCATCCCCACAATGAGCACAATTTGCCATGATTACTACCTCATTTTATTATTTCAAAGAATTATTTTTTATTAAATTATAAAATTAAAGATTTAAATTTTTATTGAGATTACTATTAGTTTATTATTTTCTTGAGTTCTTTAATATTCTCTTCTTATACTTATTAATGTTAAATTAAGTAAAATATATTAAGCTGAAGTATACTATTTAATTAAAGTTAAAGATTTTGTAGATCTATGCTATGAGTGAAGATGAAAATGAAGATGAGATGTCAATGGATGAGGAGCGTAAGAAATTAAAAGACTTGGGTGTCAATAGTACATGGGGTATCTTAACCACTGGAGAAAAGAAAAAGAAAAAGCCCGAGGATGAAGATAAACCCGTTTTTAGAGGATTTAAATAATATCTTTAATAATTTCTTATTATTTCTAGATGAGATAGCAATATTTCATTTGATTTAAAAAATTTAAGTACTATAGAATAAAAATTTAATTTGATGTTGTTTTGTCTACACCTGTTTCAATTCACGATGGCCCATTTACAACAAATACATTAGCATCTAAAAGCTTTCTAATTATTTATGTTACTATCATCTGGGGTTCGATACTTCCATTATTATTAGAATTATATCTATTTTTAAAACTAATAGAATATGATTTTTATCTCTTCATTTTACTATTACCATTTCAGATTTATATTGGATATATCATACTAGTGTTTAGTTCTATTTTACTGGCAAAAGTCTTTTTAATAATAATCAATCTCATTCATAAACCTAAGGAAGGTATCTTTGAAAGAAATAACAACAATAAGGATTATTATTTTTGGAGTTTAAGAGCAATAATAAAAAAATGGCCGGTATGGATTTCGAAATTTATACCATTACCATTAGTGGATAAACTAAATGTAAGATGGTTTCACAATGATTCAGAATTTATAGAATATGGGAAAAATGTCTGTATTGGCAAAGGGAGTTCCATAAGAGCCAGTATGATTTTTAGAGAATTTCTAATTATTAAGAAAGTAAAAATTGAGGATAACGTAACAATTGGATCAAATTCCTATATTGTTCCAGGAACTCATATATACAAGAATACTACTATAACAATGATGTCAGTAACAAAATTTAACCAAAAAATTAAAAGAGATTCTGATTCTAAAAAGTATTCTATTGATTCGATTCAAGAAATAAATAATGTTTTATCAAAAGTTATTAACCTCAATGATAATTTACTACCAGATAAACCAAAAGCCGAGAAATTTGTTAAGAACTTAAATTTCGATTTATTCACTTTTGGAGCTCTATATTTCTTTTCAAATTTGATTCCAATTCTAGGATCGATTTACTTTGTAAACACATTATTTTTTCCTGTTTTTTTACAATGTTCCAGTTTCTTCTCTATTTTCCAAAATATTAACTCTCTTGTAATTTTTTTCGTAACACCTTTATTTCTTATAATAGTGTATTTTATGAACTTACTAATTGTAATCTTTTTCACTAAATTACTTTATAAATTTATCCAATATTTAAATCCTGTGAAAGAAGGAGTATTTCACTGGGAAAACAAAAATAATGATTATAAATGTTACTTCAAACGTTCCTTCATACTGAGATATGTGAAATGGAAAATTCAAAAAAGCCCCTTTCCATGGTTAATAAAATTTGCTTTTAATTTTATAGGGAATTGCCAAATTGGAACAAATACAGTAATAGAAGATTCTTATTTAGCAAAAGAACTATTGAAAGTAGGAAATAATACATATTTAGGAAAAGCCTTAATAGCTAATCATTTATGGGATAAAAGTTTGACAGTAAAAAAGATTACTATAGGAGATAATGTGACTATCTCAGATAATTGTTGTATTTCTCCAGGTACAGAAATTCAAGAGAACGTATCTTTATTACCATTATCAGTAACGACTAAAAATGATAATTTATCAGCCGATTCTATTTATTTCAATTCCCCATTAACAAAAATTTCAAAGGAGAGATTAATTAATATCTTTAATCTAGATATGGATGATTTAGCTCTCAATAAAATCAAATTAATAACTAATAAAACCAGAGATAAATTTTAATGACGATCATAAAATCTTCTATTAAGACTAAAAATCCAATAAAAGAGTATAGATTTTATTGGTTATATCCACTCTTAATTTGGCTCTCAATTTTCCCGATTAGTCTAATTTTTATGTTTTTCTTCAATTTTTTTTCGTTTTGGATTGATCCTATAATAATAGTATGTTTTCTACCAATCTCACTTGTTATTTACTACTTAGGTTTTGTGTACTTTCTTCTCCTGTTTACAAAACTAATATTAATTTTAGCTAATTTAATCCATCAACCAAAAGAAGGAATTTTTCAGAGATCCTCGAAAGATAAAGATTTTAAATTCTTTTTACTAAGAAGAAATTTAAAGTCCTTTGTTTTAAAAATATTTAACTACTTTCCATTACCCTGGGCAAAAATCTTAGCATTAAAAATTTTTAATATAAAAATTCCGTATAATACAGGTGTATTAGACAGTTTTATTGATTCAGATTTTATAGAAATAGGTAATAACACCATACTTGGAGAAGGGTCAATCGTAATGAGTTCAATGGTTTTGGGAGATTATTTGTTCGTAAAAAAGGTAATATTAAAAGATAGTTGTACAATTGGTGCATTTAGTGTAATTGCTCCCGGAACCATCTTAGAAGAAGGAGTTATTTTAGGAATGGGAAGCTATACTAAAATAAATCAATGTTTAAAGAAGAACTATATTTATTTTGGTCGACCTGCGAAAAAATGGAAAAAAAATGAAGATAATTTTATATTAACCAAAAAATAATTATTATTCAAAAAATTAAATTTTAATATTATTAAAAGATTAGGGAAAATATAAAATGGTTCATAGAATATATTGCCCTACATGTGAAGAAATCGTCACCCTGCGTCGAAAAAATTTTGATCATGTTTATCATGAAATTTTGTGTTTTATGGTAATCCTAACTTTAGGTTTGGGCTTTATTATTTACGTAATCTTGAAATACAGCAAAAAACCTAATACTTGCCCAAATTGTGAATCTGAGTTTGATTTAAAAAATCTTCCTACAAAAATGATTAATATCAATCAGCCTTTTGGGGCTGGTACTAAATTTACCCTACCTTAGTTTTCATCTTTTTATTGCATCTAGGACAAGTTATATCATCATCAGTGAGCTCCTTTTTCATTATTCTTTTTTGGTATTTGCATTTTGCATTTGGACAAATGAGGATATATCTTGTTAACTGAATTGATGGTTTTTCAAGAGGTTTTTGAGTGTCTTTAATCTTACTTTTTATAGTTTGATTGGGAGATTCATTTTTTTTCTTCGTTTTTTTTGACTCATCTTCTGGTTTGAGCCATTTATCTAAACCCATTCAAAATCACTTTAAAAATTTCTTATCTTATGAAGAATTAAAATAAATGTTTAAATAATTGCTTCTTATGAACAAAACCTAATAAATAAAAAAGAGAAAAAAATAAAAATTTGTTTATCAATATTGATTTATTAAAAAACTTGAACTTTACCTGCAATAAGTCTCTTTCTTAAATCTAAGAAATTTTCCTTACTCAGTCTTTCAGCTGAAACTTCTTCTGCTATTTTCTCTACTGAATTAAAGTTCACATTTTCTGCTGGGATCAACTCAATAGAATTAACCCAAGGGTCAGTTATGGGGCGACCTATTTGAGATAATAGTTTAACATGTGCTTCTATTATATCCCCTTGACCTCTTTTAACGATCTCCCTTGCTATTTCTGTACTTAAAATATTATATAATTTTCCTACGTGATTTATCGGGTTTTTTCCACAAACAGCCTCTAAACTCATCGTTCTGCAAGGAGTTATAAGACCGTTAGATCTATTACCGCGTCCTACTTCTCCATCATCACCAGCCTCGGCAGAAGTGCCAGTGATAGTCAAATATATAATACCTTTTTCTATATTGTCAGCAACATTTACTTGACATGATACGTCACGTTCTGGGATGATATCTGCTGCTAAGTCTAAAACAGCTTCTTTTATTTGATTAGTATAACTAACATATTCGCTTGCATCGTTAATATATTTACTAACCATCGCTGCTGCAACAGTAATTCCGATTTCATTTCCAATTCTCTGCACCATTACTTTTATATCTTCCCCTGAAGCTTTACATTTATCCTTGAATTTATCCGAATTAATTAATCTTTCTGCTTCTAAAGCTATTTTTTCAACATCAGAATATGGAGCATATCCTACTCCAAAACTAGTATCATTAGAAAGTGGAACTTCTTCAGAATGATGAGACTCATCAAAAACCCCTGTCAAATCTATTGATCCTGGTCGAACCGCATAATCAAACTGGATATCCCTATTTAGATCAAGATTCCTAAAAATATTGGATAATACTTTACGCTGAGTTTCTATGCAAATAGTTGGAATTGGAATATATTCGAGCTTATTTGTACCATCACCACATTCTATAAGTATCTGATTTATAGCTCGCCCAACAATTAGAAAATATTGTGGTTGGATGATTTGACCTCCACCATATTCTGGTCTCGCGGTACCTCCAACTAGAGCAGCCTTATCAACGTTATGGTGATACACCCTTCCAAAATTCTCAAGATAATAAACACACAGAGCTCTAGAACAAGCATCGGCAACAGCATCACAAACAGTGTCAGGATGTCCAATCCCTTTCCTTTCACAGAGTTCTGGGAATTCACTTTTTTCGATTGGTAAAAAGTTAGCACGAGTAATTTTCAACATTTTGTTTAACCAATTTCTTCATTATATAAATAGTTCTTTTAAATATGTTTTTAAATTAATTATTAGTTAAATTCCTTATTAAATGAAAAATGTAATCATTTATAAATATTTTATACTTATAATATGCATAAAAAGCATATATCTATCTTATTAAACTATGGAAATCTTACCATCCTTTAGCGATATTAAGCGTTTACGTAAAAAATTAAATATGAGTCAAAAAATTTTAGGAGAAAAGTTAAAGATCTCTCAATCTTTAATTTCAAGAATAGAAAGTGGAGCAGTAGATCCTCCTTATTCTAAATTAAAAAGGATTTACGAATATTTAGAGAATGAACGTAAGATAAGAGAAAAATCAAAAAATCATGCAGAAGATATTATGACACGAAATCTCCATTCCATAACAATTAACTCTACGATAAAAGATGTTGTCGATTTAATGAATAAATATGAAATCTCACAATTACCAATAATAAAAAAAAATCTAAATTTAGGAAGTATAACCTCTAAAAAAATACAGAAATCCATAACAGATAATCCTCAGATTATCAATATGGATGTTTCTCTTATAAAAGAATTACCATTTCCTGAAATTGATAAAAAATGGAGTGTAAAGGATATATCTGATCTCCTCCTGCAATATCCGGCGGTTTTAGTAAGAGAAAACAATGATTACATTGGAATAATTACAGATTCTGATCTTCTTAAAATAAATAATAAAAAATAAGATGCTCTCCTAAATTTTCCAATTCTTCAGTGTAGAACCGATATGTTTGTAAAGTAATATTCCTTAATAGAAAAAAGAATAATTTTTTAATACAATATTGTTTTTTAAAGATTAGATTTAATGATAGAAAAGATACTTCAAAGGATTGACCTTTTATTAAAGAAAGCTAATTATGAAACATTAGCATTAGGTAATTTTGCAGCTAAAAAAAGTAAATTTTGTTTTGATCTCTTATTTAAAAAGGATGATTGGGTATTTAGCGTAAAAATTTTTCCTAATATTGATAACTTAAACCCAAGTGTCATACGAGATATAAAATCATTATCTACAATACTCAAATCAAAACCTTTATTAATTGGAATTAGGAATAGATATCAAAAATTAGAAGATAATACAATTTATATAAGAGAAGATTTACCATTTATCACCGTTAATACATTTGAGAATATACTTGATAATAAATATCCCCATATTTTAGCAAGAAGAGGTGGAGGGGTAGTATTTTTAGATGGAAACTTAATGAAAACATTGAGAGAAGATCATACTATTACAAGAAAAGAACTCTCTGATAAATTAGGGGTAACGAAAAGAACCTTATGTGCGTATGAAAATGAATCTATGCGCCCATCAGAGAGAATAGCCAAAAAAATATTAGAAATATTAGAAGATAAGGATCTTTTTAAAAAAATCAACATATTTGGATGGCCTATTAAAGATGATATCAATAATATTGAAATTCTTGAAGGAAAGGAACTAAGTGAATTTGAAACTCACGTTCAAGATATCATTAAAGATATCGGGCTTTCTTCTTATTGGTATAAAAAAGGGTCTATCCCTTTCAAATTATCTTTATATTCTACTTCTGATAAAATAGAATCAGAAGGATTTTATCCCCTCTTTTCGGGTATATCAGAAGAACAAGGTAAAATTAATGAAATGAGTTTTAGATGTCTAAAAATGTTCACAGAGTTATTCCACAAAACCTCATTATTCATTATAGATAATGGAATAAAAATTCCTGAAGCATTTCAAAAAGATAAAATTCCTATTGTTAAAATTAAAAAATTAGAAAAAGTAGATGATGAAGAAGAGTTCATTGAACTCATCCATGAATCATGAGGATAAAATAGAATTAATTTGTGGGATAGACGAGGCTGGTAGAATTTAATTCACTTCGAATTTTATACTAAAAGGCTCTGTCTTAGGCCCTATGGTTTTATGCGGTATTTGTTTTATTAAATCAAATTTACACTTCCTTTCGGAAATTGGGGTTAAAGATTCAAAAAAGTTATCTCCTCAGAAGAGAAAGAAACTAGCTGAAATTTTAAAAAAAAGCTGTTATTCACACAAAATAATAGACGTTGGTGCCCAAGAGATTGATGAGAGGGAATTGAAAAAAATTACCTTGAATCGACTTGAGGAGTTAAAAATGGCCGAAATTATAAACGACCTAAAACCTGATATTATTTATATAGATGCTGCTGATGTTAATGAAGAAAGATTTGGAACCTCTATTAAAAAACTATTAAAATATCAACCAAAGGATATCATTTCTAAGCATAAAGCAGATGATATTTTTCCCATAGTTTCAGCAAGCTCAATAGTAGCTAAAGATAGAAGAGATAAGCTAATTGAAGAAATTCATGAAAAATATGGAAACTTAGGTTCTGGTTATCCTTCTGATGTTAGAACGATCAAATTTCTAAGAGATTTTATAAAAAAATACAAAAAAGCGCCTAAATTCGCAAGGAAATCATGGGATACTACAAAAAGAATAATAAATGAAGAAGTATCAAATAAGAAAATAACTGAATTCCTTAAATAGTTCCTTTTTTAACTATGAGTACTATATGATTTGCGGCATATTTATGAATATTTACACTTTCTACAATATTTAGCCCTGCCTTTTCAAGAATTCTTTTTTCTTCGGCATAAACACGTTCAGATTTTTTAATACTATCGATAGATTGAGATTTAATGGCAATGATTAACATACCATCATCTTTTAAGTAATATTTGCAATTCTCTAACGCAATTTCGGCTTGCCGTGGTTGAGCAACATCTTGATATATTAAATCTACACTAGTAAAAATATATTTAGCATAATTTTCTGGAAAGCGAGCATCAGCTAATATTGGAATAATATTTTGTCTTTTAGACGAATTTTGAATTAATTGCCTCATACTTCTCTCTGCAAATTCTACTCCATAAATTATTCCGGAATGTATAATATCTGAAAGGTGAGAAATAGTTGTACCTGATGATGCTCCTAAATACAGGCAGCTTAAATTATCTGAAAATAAATTTGTCAGAGGATTTTCTAAAATTAAAGCCGCTATTTTACTTCTATAGGGATCCCATTCTCTATATTCTATTCCCTTATAACTTATTAATTTCTCTCCATATACTCTTTTTCCCTCAATTAAATTCTTTGTATAAAGCCTTAATCTCTCTTGAGGCCCAGAAATAAATACATTGCTATATTTAGGGTGATTTCTTATCTCTATTTTTGACATTTTTTAACAGTCTTCTCTTATTTTCTCTTTTTTGTTTTTTTTTTCTGACTCTTTACGGACTGTGCTTTTTTAGGGGGATTTGGATATTTTTTTTCAATTTCTTTTATTTTTTTATCAATTTCTTTAGACAAAACCTCTCCCATGAATTCACCATTAAAAAAATCAACTTTTGCAGCAAGTCCAACCTTACCTGCAACTACTCTAGCAATTTTACCACGGTGATAAGGTTTAGCAGATCTAATTTGATTCCATTGAAAAATTAGTCCGTGTTTCGGTCTTTTTTCGCCGGTTTTAAGAAACCGGTATAATGCTTTCTCAGCTCCTAATAATTGAATTCTTGATGCTGGCATATAAGCTAATTTTTGCAGCCCACCAGCCTTAGCTATTAATTTAGCACCAATTAATGAGCCAATTAGAGTATTAACGTTAGGAGCATTTTCTTCCATTAAAGCTTCCAAATAATTCTCTAATTGCTGACGGTAAGTATCTAAAGAAATTATTTGTTCAGCGTAATTTTGAAGAATATTCAAATCTATATTAGCTCCCATTGATTCTAAAGCGTATTGTTCCAATGCTTTGATTTTACTTTCTTTCAAATCAAAGATTTTATCAATATTTTCAAATGTAAAATTTTCCCTTGAGCCTAATGTTGATACTAATTCAGCTAAAATGATATTTTCCTCAATAATTTTATCAGTTAATTCTGGGAAATGCAAGCCATACCATTCTCTAAGATGACTTGAAAATAAACTGAGTGATTTTTTAATTACCTCTAAAACAGTAATAATTTGAGTAATAACATTATCGGAATGTCCGCTTGCTCGACTAACCTTCTTCCTTGATAATTCCTCACTAACTTTTTTGTATTGTATAAGAATTTCTTCACTTGTTTTATTTATACCAATTTTCTTTAAATTGGTTTCTAAATTTGAGCGAAATGCTTTAAATTCTATTGATCTCTTTTCAAAAAAGGTTTTAAGTGCAAATTTCTCTGAAGTTAATGATTCTAATTTTTTATTATCAAAAATAAATTCATCAGAACCTGAATTTTTCAATTCTAATAAAAAATTCTCAAATACTTTATGAATAATATCACTCTCTAATGCGTTATAAAATTCAATAATTTTCTCATAATCGTCATCAAAATCAATGAAATTTAAGATATTTCCAGTCTCATCAAACGCGAAAATTCCAATTAAAGTATCTGCTATGTAAGACTTCATTTTATTAAGCTAATTTAAAGTTATTTTTCCTTCATTAATAATTATTATAAAACTATAATCATTATTGTCTTTTAAAAAATGCTAGAAGTAAATCTATCTGGTTTAAAATTAAAATCTCCTATTATTTTAGCCTCGGGAATTTTAGGAGTTTC
>JABXKB010000022.1 GCA_013375485.1 Promethearchaeota archaeon
GTAATTCTTGCTCTTCAGTATACCATTCACCATAACCAGGGGATACCCAACCATAGGATTGAAATACACGATCTTGCCAATATTCATGAACCATATAAGTATAATTGAACGCATAAGTCATTGCTTTTCTCCAAGTTATATTTATCTGTTTATTGTTGAACCCAAGGTAAGAAATACCTATACCTGCATTATCTAATTCTACAAAGTCAATGGTTTCCGAATCATTGAATGTACCGAAAAGGTCTGTGATGGCACCAGTTAACCAATCAACATCATGGGCTAACATAGCATAGTTTCGAGTACTTGGATCATCAATAACAACAAAGATCATTTTCTCAAAATGAGCAATTAAACCTTCATGTGGCATAGGTCCACCCCAATATTTATCCCATCGAGAAAATACTATCTCTTGTTCAGCAATATATTTATCATACTTGTAAGGTCCTGTCCCAACCATATCACCTGTAGCGAGATCAATGAATGTATGCTCATCACCAGCATGGGCTGTTGGAGAGAGCATAGAACTGGCAGCGTAACACAATAAGTCCATAATTGATGAAAAAGGTTGTAATAAATGAATAATGCCTGTGTATGTCCCAGTAACTTCAAAGGTATCGATAAGAGCATTTCCTTCAGGATCTTCATACAAAGAGGCAGGTGTACTTGTACGTTCCTCAGAGGTCAATTCACCTGTATGATTGCAGAGATATTCCACTCTGTCAATATTCCACTTAACTGCTTCAGCATCAAATAGGGTATTATCATGAAATCTGACACCTTCTCGGAGAGTGATACTAAGGGCCGTAGTATTTATCCATGTTTGACTTGCGGCAAGCATGTTAATACGACCCATTCCCATATCAGTCCAGTTATAATACCACAAAGTCTCAGCAACTTGCCTAATAACTTCGTTTGCAGCTTGTTCCCAGGAATCAACTGGATCAAGCACTGAAGGTCCAGAAAGAACTGTACGAGTAAATGTTTCATATTCAGGTGCTTCTACTTCAATAAGTCCTAGCTGAACACCGAGTATAATATTACCAATACCTGATGCAGCAAGGACTATAGCTAAAATTATAATAGCTAAATTTTTCTTTTCCATTTCCATATTAAATTCACTACTAAATTTGTGGTTTTATTTTTTTTTTTAGATTTGTTGTTAAATATTGTTTTTAATTTGGAAACTTATAAGTTTTATCTTTTTTTTTCTTATATGACTGGTAATCAAATTAGATTTGTAAAATGCTTTTCAAATGCATTATATTTCAAATTTGTCTTTTGTTTAATATTTAATCTTAATTACCCGTAATATCTGGTTAAATCCATAATTTCAGTATAAATTCTACCTTCCAATCTTTATTAAAATATTAAATAATTTTTAATAAAAGTGAAGTAATGGGGAAAAAAATGGGTAAATCTTGTACTAAATTTAAAATTTCATAAATTTAAAATTTCTACAATTTCGTTAAAATAAAAGGAAAGGAATAAAAATATTGATAACAAAAGTGCAGCAATTATGAATCCTTTATCAAAAAAAACTTTCTCAGTACTACGAGCGATTTCTGGTTTAGCAGATGTAAGATACATGAATCTCATAATTATATATAATGATATTGGTATCGTGAAAATAACCATATATTCTATGAGACTTGCACTTCCAGGAATGTATAATTCGAATTTAAATATGAGGTAAAGAGAATAAGTAATAAAAAGAGAACTTGCTGTCATAACTTGAAATTGATCTAATAATTTACTAGAATATTGGTCATAAACTTTTTTATGTTTAATAGCTTTATCTTTTCCTAGTAACATTAAATCTCCTTTTCTTTTAGCAATACTTAGGAATAAAGCAATCTCAAAGATTGCTAAAAAAAGCCAAGCAGAAACATATTCAATAATTATCGCGCATCCTGCTAAAGCTCTCCATAAATAACCTGTCGATAAAATGAGAATATCTATAAACGCATAATTTTTTAAAAGATAATTATAAAATTGACCAGTTATAATTATCATTATTAGCATAAAGATAAACATGATATTTGGAATTATAAAAATCAGACAGCTTATTATTACTAACGCTAAAATCATTAGTAGAATTATAGCAAACGGTAAAGAAAGTTCACCAGAAGCAAGAGGTTTTTTTCTCAACTTTTCTGGATGCGTTTTATCTTCTTCAATATCCCGTAAATCATTAATTATATAATTAAATGATGAAGCACAACATAATAAGATAAATCCTATTATCATAGTAAAATAAAGTGATAGTTCAAATAATCTTTGGCTAAAAAAAATTCCAACAAAAATCATCACATTTTTATAGTATTGCCGAACTCGTAAAAGATGAAAGATAGATTTAATTTTGTGTACCATTATAACCTTTTTGAAAGAGCCATTTTTATTAAATTTTTTTAACTCATAATTATTCTATCTGGTTTAAACTTTTTTAATATCTTATATCCTAAACGACTTGAAAAACTTGTTGATGATTTTTCTTGAATCATTGCACTATTATATTCAAAATATATTAATTCTAATTTATTATAAGGAATCTGTATTTCATTCCCAAATATATTTTTTATTATAATTCTATCCCCTTCTTTATTCATCTTATAAATAGGAGAATTTTTGATATTCTGTGAAAATATTTTCATACCTAGGATATAACCGATTTCTAAATTGTTCACAGGTTTCTTAAGATAAATAAATGATTGTAATTTTTTTTTTAATAGCCAATTTAATATATTTACTTCAGATTCTCGAAAATTAGAGCTTTTACTTATAGAGAAATAAATTTTTTTTGGACGAATAATTAATTCACTTAGAGAATATTCAACCGTTTTTGTAGCTCGATTTTTATATTCACTCATTTCTAGTTTGAAATCATCTAGTTTATTAGCTGGAGTTACATTTACGCATCTAAAAATTCTTAAATCTCCTCTTATCCTAAAAAAAATATCATGATCTTTAAGATTCTTAATAAAAAGAATAGAATTTGGTAATTTTGTTTTTCTAATTGGTTTTTGGATTTTATTATTGTCCTTATCTAAGAAGAGATAATGTCCTTTTTTATTAGTTTCATCTAATTTAATATTAATCAAACTAACAGGCAATATATTATTTAAGAAGTATTGTTCTTTCAAATCATATTGAGTACGTGAATATAAGGATGAATTTAAGTAATATATTTGTGTTGTTTTTGAATCTAGAATAACATATCGGTCAGGATCAGTGATATCATCTACAAATTGAATATCTTTTAATTGACCAATAATTATTTCATCTGTAATCAGATTTTTAAAAATATAACTTTTTTCAATATCAAACTGATATAACTTTTTTCTTCTAAGCTTTTCCATTAATAAGGAGACATTTTTAATTTCAAAAAATTCCTTAAATTTATTATTTGCTATAATTTTAAATTTTTCTCTAGCATCATGAAATTTTATAGCATATTTTTTTTGTTTAGATTTCTTTAAGCAAATAAATGGGAGAACTGCTTCTTTACTAGGCTTCAATTCACTACCTAAAATTGCTGCGATTCTATGATAACTAGGTGGATGTGAATGAATTAAATTAGCTAAAAGAGACGCTTTTGACGGTTTAATCATTGAGCGATTTAAATAAAGAGCAGTATTCATGTAATCCAATAATTGATTCTCTTTTGTAATTTTTTCATCGCTTAGGAGCATTGTATTCAATCCAATTTCTCGACCAGTTGCATAAAAGCTTTCTAGGTTGTAGAGGGCTTTTGCTAGGTCATTAGCATATCCTGCTTTCTTTGCTTTTAAATCAGCCTTTCCCTCTAAAATTCTAACAAATATAAAAAGAAGTATATATATTGCTAAATTTAAGAATATAAAACTTATCATGGGAAGTTGAGGATTTCCAAAAGTGTAATCATAATATGTAGCAGGAATTCCAAGAAGCATTCTCATAACAAGATCGAGAGAAGTAATTAAAGTTAAAATAAGTGTATGTCTTCCCTTTGTATGTGCCAATTCATGAGCCACTATGCCTTTTAATTCATCTTTAGGAATTTGATTTATATCTTCAGCTATTATAGCAATCCTTTTATCAATAATAGAACCATAAGCCATAGCATTTAGAATTGGATATTTTCCAAAACCAACTTTTACTTTACCTTTAATGCCAATATCATTTTTAATTTTATTCACAATTTTCAAAATAGGCTCATCATTAAGTTTTTCAATACCTAAAAGTTTGTCGAGAATAAAACCTGATACAAAATATATAACCCAATTAATAACAATTAGAATAAAATAAATATTCAAAAAGAAATCAATGATCTTAAATCCATTGGAACCAATTCGTTTACCCACTATAAAATTAAGGGGTGTATACTGGTTAATAAAAACAACAAGTAGCCATGCGATAATATAAAGAAACAAAGTTAAATATTCAGGACTCATAAAACGCCATACAATTATGTATTTTCTTCCAAATAAAAAAAATCCCAGAATAAGAATTATCCAGAAAGAAAATGCGAAACTAGTATTAATATAAAACGGGTCATCTAAATAATAGGAAAAAAGACCAGCAATAAATATAACATTATAAGTTACAAGAGAAATTACTAAGATTTTATTCAACACAGGATAATCTTTTAATTCAAAAATACCAATCCATAAGTATATTGAAAACGCTCCCATAATTGAGGTTAAAAAATCTTTTGAGAAGAAAAAAATGAGAAAAAAGAAAAAAACTATCGCGACAATATCACTCATTTCACTTCTCTTACCATTTCTAACCCATTGATAAAATTCTTCAATAGTCAGTAAATAAAATAGTATAGTTATTAAAAATGTCCAATCAATTAGAAGTACTGATAGTTCAAATTTAAGAATTTGTGAATTTAATAGCAAGAAAAAACCAATTGAACAAATTATATAAGAAATTAACAGAAAAGATCTAATTTTTTTTTTCAAAGAAAGTACCTTTATTATTTAACTAATTTGCTTAATATATTCTGTTGATCTGTATATTATTTTTTTAAATTCTGGTTTTGATTTTTTTTTATTCTATTTTATCAATTTCATTCCAGAAATACTTTATTGTAATCAGATACCATATTAATAAAATAGGAATTATTAGGATAAATGAAATCAAAAGATTAATTGGAATATCTATCCATCCAAGGTTTAAATCCTCAAGAGGAATTGGCATAATTACAATATTAATAAATATTAGGAATCCCAAAATAGAAATTAATAAAATTATCATTAAAATAATTATTCCTCGAATTCTGGGGAATTTATATAAAATTAAAATGGTTGGAACTAACAGAATGATTAGAATAATTATTAAAATGTAAATATCAAAGGTACCTAAGGTAAATTGCATGAGTAAGATAGAGAGTATGGAAAAAAAACCACATATTATTGAAATGGCATAAAAGTTCTTCACTAATTCTGGTTCTGATAATGGTCCCTTAGCTAATATTAATCTAGGCAGTGTTAATACTGCATCTTTTTGATCTGAAGCTTTAATGAGATCTTCTTCAAGTAAGATTATATCATCTTTACTTTCTTGAATATCACTACTTTCAAAAAACCCGCGTACAGAATAGATATAATAAAAACTGTTAAATATATGTATTAAGAGAGCACAAAATGTAGCAACTTCTAATGACCCAAATAACATAATACATGCAATCATTGCACCCATACTTAATGTTCCTATATCTCCGGGGAAGATTTTTGCTGGATACTTATTGTATAAGAAAAAAGGTATGATTACTGCTAGAACTGGAACGGTAAAAATCACTCCTTCAGCAGAATTCCATATTAAACTGCAAATAAAAAGAAAACAAATAGCGATCAAACAAGTTCCTGAACCTTCGCCATTATAACCTTCTAACATATTTACTGTATTAATAAAAACCGCTACTATTAGAGGAATTAAGAAAGGATATATAATTGTTAATCTCGTTCTATCAAGAAAAGGTATAATTGGTGAATCTATAATTATAAAATTAAAAAAATTCGCTAAAAAGATGATACTTCCAGAAAATATTGATAAAATTATTTTATACCGTGAACGTAATTTTTTTCTGTCATCAATAAAACCAATAAATCCCGCTAATAAAACCGTGAGAAGAAAGATTAGGATTTCCTTAAAGAACCCAGGAAAGAATATAATTAAGAAAATTAAAGCAAAAATAAAACCAAATATAATACTAAGCCCTCCAGATTCAGCAATTTCTGGTTTGGCATTTTTATGTATATCAATACCTACATATTTTTTTCTTTCCATGAATTTTATTATATAGGGAAGGGCTAGATAGGTGATAAAAAATCCAACAATAAATACTATTATTAAAAAGAGAATCTCCATTAAACCCCAATTTAGATCAGTTAGAAGCTTCATTTTATTCAAATCATATTTACTTTTAATAAACCTCTGTTAAATAACAGAATGTAAAATTTAAAATATTTTATATATTAAATTTTTTATTTTTTACATTTTAAGATATAAGAAATTGATATCACTCTTTTTTCTTATATTTATATAATCATATTCAAACCTTATTACTTACATATTACAAAAATGGTGATGTTGAAGTAGATTCTGAAAAGAATTCTTTGCCAAAATCGAAAGCTAAACCTTTTCGTCAAGCTTTGTAAAGTGATGGAAAAGTAAAAGAATGTGGAAAATGTCATAAAGTCAAACTACATACAGAATTTGGCTTAAAAGGTCGTGGTTTAAGAAGTATTTGCAAAGAATGTAAGAAGAATAAGGATGCATCAGAATTCTTTAGAAATAAATTCTTAATCGTAATAAATTTATCAAACAAACAACAAATAGGGAAATGTGTTAAATGTAATACTAATTTTATAGTTCTACCAGTTCTTGATTTTCATCATACTAAACCAGAATTAAAAAAAACTACTTGGAGAAAAAATAGAAGAAAAAATTGGAAAAATTTATTAGATCTTTTTGAAAAAGAGAAAGTAATTATTTTATGTAAAAATTGTCATTCAAATGAAAATAGTGAAATTTTCAATGAATACAAGGAGGTTATATTAAAAGATAATTTATTTGAATTCAATGCTGAAGTCATTAATAAATTAGCATATGAATATGTTAAAACAAATAAGACAGATCATATTAAAAATTATAAGTTTAGGGTTATGGAATGGATCAAAAAACGTAGTGTTATTGAACAATTATACAATGGAAAATGTGTTGGTTGTGAAAATGTTACAGTTATGAATAATTTACCCGCTTTAGACATTCATCATAGAAATGAGCATCAAAGAAAAAGAAAAAAACTAAGATGGAACCAAATCAAGAAGTTAGATATTAAATCAATCTGTGATAAATTAATAACGGAAGATTGTATTTGTTTATATTCAAATTGCCACACTCTTCTTCATTCAATCAAATATAAAGAAATTGGAAAGAAAATTATCGGTATGAAGTATAAAGAGCAAATAGAAAAAATCTATAAAAACCTAGAAAACAATATTATAGCATTTGAATATATGACAACTGTGATTAAAGATCCATTAAAATTATTATTCAGACAAGGAGATATTTGGAAGAAATATATTCTATATATTTATAAATTATCAGAGCTAAAAAATAATCCATTGATTAAACCTTTAGAATTAAAAGATAAATTGCAAATTACAAAAAAGAGTGTTAACCGATGGATTTTAAAATTAGAATCACTAGGATTAATAAAGATATTAGTACAAGATTCAGAAAGATTTTTAAAGTTAACTAAAAAATCAAAAATTGAAATAACAGATATACTTAGTGAAAAAGAATTTTTAATATATTATGAAGAGATTTAGAAAATTAATTTAAGAAAGTAAGAATAGCCCGGCACGGAATTTCGATTGAGCATTCTAATGCTCAATTTTCGAACCGTGTTCGCTTTACACATCATAGTGAGGTGTATAGTCGCGGGGTTCAAGGCCCCAAATGCTTGGCCATTCTGCTTAATACAAAAAGGTTGTATTAATCTACACCACCGGGCTAAAAGATTAAATTCTTAAAAGATTTAAATATTTTTTTTGAGTATCTTCTAAATCTTAAAAGGTTTAAGATCTTGATCAAAAAATTTTTCATTTAATAAATTTTTATTGGTTTCAAGAAATTTAGTATCTTTTTTTTCGTTTCGATATTTATCAGGTAGCATTTGAGGAATTGTTTCGATGATAGGATACCAACGTTTGCAATTGCTACAAAATAATATACCTGATTCAATTTCAAAATCTAATTTAATACTATTTATAAAATACAACTCTGGTAAAATTTCTTCAATCAAGCTGAATTTCTGATTTTTGAAAAAATTGATGATTGTAGATTTAACATCAGAGTTCATAATTTGAAAACATTTTTTACTCAATTCATTAGTAGTTTTATCAAACACATTTTCAAATTCATTTATACTCGAGATTATTGCCTCAAGATAAGTTTTTATCAGAGTTTTTTCAATAATTATATTATCTTTTAAATAATATTCTCCATTTTTTTGATAAATATTTATTATTTTTTCATTTTTAATAAAATTGATGTCTCTACTTTCGTAAATATTAATAATAGATTGAAATTCTTCTGGCTTATTTTCAAAAGAAAAAATATATAATTTTAGAGGAAAATTTTTATCAATTGGACATGCCAATATATCAAAAAGCCAAGGCTTCATAAAAATATCAACACAGAAATGATATTATAATAAATAACTCCTTAATTGTTGAATAAGTTTATCAATAGTTCTATTAATCTTTTTTCTTCTTCTTTTAAAATCTTCGGATAATTTTATATATGCCGCTCTAGATGGTAATCTACCTCTCTTATATCTAGACTCTAAAAGCGATAAACTATCTTTAACGCTTGTTCTCTCAGCTTCAAGAATATCTAGTCTTTTTACGATATTTTCAAAAATTTCACTTGTTTCCATCAATACTTTTTTAAACGGATTTATTTCAATTTGAATTTCATCAATTTTGGATGTATTTTTATCTACTATATTTTTAAACTTCTTTTTGGCTATTTTTTTTCTTTTTGAATCTTCCTCTGCTTGTCTAATTTCCAAGATTAAAGCATTTTTTTCTTCATAGAGTGAGCAAAATTCTCTGATCTCATTGATTGGCACAAATCTTGTTTCCAATCCAGTTATATCACGATCTTTCTTTTTTGTTTTAATTATTAAAACATAGGTGGAAGTAATTAAAGATATAATTATTATAAATATGATGGGTCTTAGGAGGATATCAAAAATATCAATAGTAAAAGTAAATTGTATCACCATGCTTTCAGTAGGGCATATAAAATCAGATCTATATACAAGTATTGTAGTACCTGCAGATTTTTTAATAGCTTCAGGAGAAGAAGTGATAAAATCAACGGTATAACACCCATCAATCATTACATTAGTTGTTTGAGCCCTTCCTAAATAATCATAAGTGGTAGTTAATAAATCGATCTGAACCGATTCTTGAAACCAATTTAATGAAACATAATTTTCAAATGGTAAATTATATTCTACGTTAAAATTAAATGTGGCATTTGGTCCTAACCTTACACGATTCTCAATTAAATTTATTTCCACTAGTTTATATTTTGTATTTCCCAAGTCTTCGATCGTGCTACCTAATATTTCTCCTAAATCATCAGAGATATAGAGATTCTTAGCATGATAAGGTATTTTAAATGGAATAGTATAAAAATCTATTTCTCCTAAATTTTCTATTGAGAATTCTTCTTTAACTCTTATAATTCCCCATGGTGAGATAATTATTTCACGATTTATTTCTTTGGTCTCCAGCTTTGTTCCATCATTATAGGAGAAAAATATAATAGCCGATATTCTATCTCCTAAATTTTCTAAGAAAGGAGAAATATAAGTAATTCCAAGAAGTTCCTTAACTGTGTCGAACGTGAAAACGATTCTATAGCGCCCAGCATCGATAAAACCCCATCCTGCCTCTACATTTGAGGCTGTTTCAGGATATTGGAAGATTGCTGTTGCATCTTCTATTTTATAAGGTAAGAGCGGATAAATAGCTACTGATAATGTTATAATTTGATCTTCAAATAGTTGAAATGACAATATATCCTTATAGATATGATTGATGGTAATAGTTCTAGTTTGATGGGGTAATAGAGGGGAATTAAAATAAATTATGATTATTTCAAGTTCCTTCATTATCATATTAGAATTTTCAATTAATAACGTATTTTTATCTATTCCTATTGCTTCCAAAAAGACTAAATTTTCAGATATATCTACTGGGATTCCAAAATATACTGAGGAAATTGGATTATTGTTTAGATTTTTAAAAGTTAAAGTATCTTCAAGAAATATTAACCCATACCCACTTATATTAGAACTCCGCTCTACATTTGTAATTACAATATTTTTGATTCCTTCTAGATCCGCAGAAAGTTCTGGATTTTTATTATTTTGATTAGAATCAAAAGATATTATTGTAGAATTTTCTTGTTTAGATGAGAAAACAACTAAAATTAACAGAAATCCAATTAAAACTAATAAAAATTTTTCTTTTTTCAACATTTCATAATCTTTTCTTCCTTAAATTATCTAAAAATAATTAAAGCAAGATATAAAAATTTACCAAATTTTGTTTTAATTTTCAAGATAAAATTTTATATGCTTTTAGTAATTATTTTAAAACATAATTTTTCTATATTGTAGAAGTAATTTTAATTATGTCCTCTCGTGGAACTCAGTCAAAACGTAAAAAAAGAAGAAGTGGTAATGCTCCGATGCCTATGGCGGGAGCAGGATTGATGAGATTTTTTCAAGATAGCTCAGTTGGGATTAAAATAGGGCCTATAAGTGCAGTACTATTATCAATAGCTTTGATTTTGATTGTACTTTTAGCTCACATTGGCGTTTTTAATTGGTTATTCACCCCGGGAGGGGGATAGTATTGATCTGGTTTTAAGAAATAAGCAATTATCTGTTGAAAATCGAGTTTGTATGAAAATTTCAGAGTTTCAAGATTTAATTAAAGATCTTTATTTCAAACAAGATCTAAATAGAGGTATTAATGCTACTTTTATTTGGTTGATTGAGGAAATAGGAGAATTCGCTCATATTTTAAGAAGCAAGGAAATTGATATAAAAAACGCTTCAGAAGAATTAGCGGATATTATTGCATGGACAAGCTCCCTAGCAAATTTATTAGAAATAGACCTTGAATTTGCCTTGTCAAAAAAATATCCTGGTAAATGTATCAAGTGTAACTCAAAACCTTGTATTTGTGAAAAGGAGCTTTTTTAACACGAAGAAAAATAAGAACAAAATTAACGATAATTCCTATAAAGTGTTAAATTTTCATATACAGAAAATGACACCTACACAAAAATTAAAATTTAATCATCATTTAAGTACTTACTATGAGCCTTTCTGGCAAAAAAATCTGGATTGATGTTGAACAACCCAAAACTGCTATTATGTTTAATTCATTATTTAAAATGTTTAAAGATGAAGATATTGAACTATTGATAACCGCTCGAGATTATGATTCTACATATCAAATACTAAATGATTTGGGAGTAAGTTATAAAAAAATTGGAAGTCATGGAGGTGAAAAAATAGAAGACAAATTGGAAACATATATAAATCGTTTGAAACAACTTTTTCCAATAATTAAAAAATTTTTGCCTGATTATTTTGTTACCTTTCTCTCTGTGGAAGGTACAAGAATCGCATATGGATTAAGGATTCCCTCTATTGCGATGAATGATGAACCAAGAAATGAACCTGTATGTAAATTAATTCATCCATTCATTGATAATGTTATAACTCCTGAATGTATACCTAAGGAACTTTATATACAACTTTATGCTGATCCAGAGAAAATTATTAGATATAATGGTCTAGATGAGATTGCTTGGATTTCCGAATATATTCCCAATCCTAATATTCTTAAAAAGCTTGATTTAGAAAAAGGAGAATTCTTAATATTGAGAACTGAACCTACTCATGCTTCCTATTTAATTGATAAAATTAAACCGGAAGAAACTCAGATAAGTAAGTTTTTACCACAAATTTTTAAAGAGTTTCCGAATTACAAATATTTCGTTTTAGTTCGCTCAAAAATACAAGAACGGTTTCTTATGAAAGAACTTAAATCATTTAGTAAAGAAAAAAATGTAATAATTACTCACTATTTACCAAATATTGTTGATTTATGTTTCTATGGAGCTTTAATAATAAGTGGAGGGGGCACAATTGTAAGAGAATCAAGTTTATTGAATGTGCCTAGTATAGAATTTTTTCCTGGAGAATCAGCGTCTCAAGAGAAATTTTTAATAAATAACGGATTTCCTTTAGAACACTTACGAGATTCGAATCAAATAATCGAAAGAACGATAAATATCCTTAATCAAGGTCCTACTCCAGATAGATTTAAAATAAGCTCGTTTAAAGATAAGATCAGTCAATTTGAAAATCCTAATGAAATATGCTTTAAACATGTAATAAGCAAATTAAAGGTTAAATAGATAATATTAATTATAATTTAACTCACATTGATTAAGGGATTAAAAGTATCAATTTGATATATACAATAGTGGAGGATTTTTTTATTTATTGTATATGAATTTTTGATAAACAGTTTCTAATTTGTTACCAACAGAGTCCCATCTATACCTTTTTATAAATTTTTGAGCTTTCTCTATTAGATTTCTTCTCTGTAAGTCATTTTTCAACAAATTAACAATTTCTTTTGCTAATTGTTGAGGATTTTTGGGGGGAACCAATATGGCATTATCTTGTAAAACTTCTCTATAGGCAGTTATTGATGAACAAATGACCGGAGTCCCACATGCAATTGCTTCAATTGGTGTTAAACCAAAACCTTCAGAGGCGTAAGAATAAGTCACAAATATATCACCCATCGAATAATATACTGGAATTTCTTTTTCAGAAATAAAACCAAGAAAGTAGATATCCTTAAATTTGTGCTTCCATTCTTGGTAAATTTTTTCCATATAAAAATCTGGTTTTCCTCCCATAACTAAATTAAGTTCAGGAATCTTTTTTTTAGCTATTTGGTATGCTCTTATAATATCATTTACTCCTTTATATTTAGCTATACGCCCTATATATAGAAGAACTGGACCTTTAATATTAAGTTCTTCTTTTAATTTCTGAGCTTCTCTAGGAAGAGGTTTATACTTATCTTCAATCGCAGAATAGAGATTAAATATTTTATTAATATCAATATTCGGGATGTAATATTTAATTTCCCTTCTTATAAAATCAGAACAAGTTGTAATATAATTAGATTTGTTAACTATGTATTTAATTAGAAATTTTTCAATTGGAATTCTTGTAAAGCTTGTCTCAAATGGACCTAAATCATGAATAGTAGATATGAATCGTTTCTGATTGGCTAATTTTATAGGTAAAGCTCCTTTCGGACTATTTCCGTGGATTATATCAAATTCATTTCTTTTTAAATATTTGATAGTGTTAATATTAAACTGAGGAAACCAAAAAAAACGTCTTCTAATTATATTCATCTGTAAAATATCTGGATCTAAAAGTGTTATGTTCCATTTCCCTGTAATTACTTTGACATTATGACCTTGATTTTTTAAATAATTATAAATCCCCGTAAAGAATTTAGCTGCTCCATCTTGGGTATCAGGAGCAAATGTTAATGATATTAAACAAATATTTAATTTCTCCATATTAAATAAGCATGTTCTTTTGAATATTTCTTATGAATATTTCAAGTTAATTGTTCAAATCCATCTTCAGTTATTAGGATAGATTCTTCAATTTGGGCTATATTAACACTTTTTTTTGCAGCTAATACATGATGTACTTGTAATTTCCCTTGCTGTATTAACTCTTGAAGGCCAAAAGCAACCCCCAATCTAAATTCTTTTGCTAACCATCTGTCTGCGAAGGGTAGTGTTTTATAGTTTTTATTAATGAAGCCAAGAAGTTGTTTGGATGTTTTTCTACGTAATGGTACTCTACCAGCATAAGGATTAATTTCATAGATATATGAATATTGTGTGTTATGAACTGAACCATCCCCAGTGCTAGCAAATATTTCAATAGAAAAAACCTCACCAGTTTCCATTACATCACCACCCTGAGATCCTAATTCGGGAAGTTTTTTTTTACCATGAACTGTCCATCTTTCAATTTGATGACCTCCGAGTTCTCTAATTGGGTTGTATTTGAAACCTTTTATAATTTCTTCAATTTTTTTACCAATATCCCGTGTGTTGGTTTTTGGCTTAACCATCATCTTCGCAGCATCAAGAGCAACTTCAGTGGCCTGTATGATATTTTCAAGTGATTCATCTTCACTAAAATTTATAGAAAAGGCTGTATCCACAATATATCCTTCTATATGGACACCTAGATCAATCTTAACTAAATCTCCTTCATTTATTTCTAAACCATCATCTTTAATGGGAGATGTATAGTGCGCAGCAATATTATTTATACAAAAATTTACTGGAAAAGCACATAATCCCCCTAATTCCTCAATTTTCGCTTCAGTATCAGATATTAAGTCAAACACTTTTGCTCCTACTTTAATTTTTGGCTTAATGTACTTCTTAACTTCTTGAGCAATTTTCCCTGCTTTTTGAAGAGATTCTATTTTAAACTTTTCTTCTTTTTCTTTATCCAACTCTTCTTTACTTTTTTCTTCTTCAGTCTCGCTTTTTAAATTTTCATTCTCAGTCATTATAATAACTAATACGGATTTTGATAAAAATATTTTTTAAATAAGTATTTACTTTATTAATAAAGTTTATATTAAAATTAGATTAAAATTAAAAATAAAAATAATATTATTATATTATTATCTTATTAGATCAATAACCTACTATTTGTTCAAGTTGAAAAATTTTTGAGCGAAAATATCAGTGAACTCATCGACCTTTTGAGGCGAATGGAAGCTGTCAACTCCGATATTCAAGGCAGTGCTATCGTTAGCGTACAAGGTTTACCTATCTGTTCTGTTCTTGCTAGAGATGTTAATGATGGGATTGTAAGTGCAATGAGTGCTGCTATACTAAGTGTTTCAGAACGCGCCGTAGAAGAACTTGCTCGAGGGGATCTAAAGAGAATTCTGATAGAAGGTGTTGATGGTATAATTATTTTATCAAAAGCAGGAGAAAACGCTATATTATGTACTCTTGCGAAAAGTGACGCTTCGCTTGGGATGGTTTTCTTAAATATCCAGAGTGTTTCTAGAAAGATCGCTGAATTATTAGATTAATATAATTGAATAATATTTTCTATACAAAATTTTATTTTCTTGGATTTTCTATGACTTGATAGTAATATTATGAGAACAAATCAACTTTTTATTGAGTTTAAAAATGAATTATTAAAGATAAAAGATAAAAAGAAATTTGAGAAAGCATATTACGAGAAACTTAGGAAATGCCTTAAAGCTGGACAATTCAAAGCTTTTGAATTGTTATTTAATGCATCGGTTGATTTCAATATATTTCTTGATATTAAAAAAATTCCCGATCGCTTTAGTATTATTTCAAAATTGCTTTTAAATTGTATAGATAAAGTATCAAATGGATATCAAACTTCAGCATTAGGAGAAGTTATTGAAATTTTAAGATTTTGTATGAAATATAATTTATTAGAGAAACAACTAAATGTTTTAGAAAAAAAAATCCTTGAGAATCTCAAGAAAGAAACTTTATTTTTAGCAAATTTAAATGATTTATTCGGTATAGTATCAAATTCATTTATTTTATATGTTTATAATGTAATGCCCCAAGATCTGTATAATCATTTTATTACAAGTCCAATTTCCTTTTTTCCTGATCGAGATGAACTAGTGCATTACATCAAAAATATTTTTTTTGACCAATATACGATTTATGGTCTTAGTATTAGAAATATAAGCTCTATTGACGATTTTATTAAGGTTTTTAAAGAGAATTATCCTTATAATGAAAATCAGTTTAAAAAAAAAAAAGAATTATTAATAGGTAAGGGTAAAGAACTTATCGAATTTTATGTGACTTATAAATATAGAATGTTTTATTATGATACGGAAGAAGAACAAGAGCACCATGAGATCAAAAAACATCTTGTTTCTCCTAAGAACATTCTGAAAAATATAAATAAAATCTTAATGAAGAAAAATTATAATTTTTATAGTCTGTCAATGGTTCTTCTTGGAGGTTTAGGACCGCAAGGATTAGGTTTTACATATTCTACTCCTAAAGGAGAAGTGATTGAAATATGTTCAGATCAAAAAGAATCTGAAGCAATTATCATTAAATATAAGCAATATTTAAAGAGAAAATTTATGTTAAAATTAGAAAAAGAATTAGAGAATTTTAGAATTGATGAGAAAGTTAAATATAAAATAATAAAATTCCTATCTGATATACTTAATCAGAACGAGTTAATTAATTATTCAAAGAAAAATTCAATATTAAGGAAAATAAAAACATTTCTAGAACAACTAGAAGAATTTCAAGAAGGAGGTATGAATGAACTTCAAGAATTAATAAATGAGATTTCAAATGCAATTTCAATTATCCTTAGAAGGATTAAACTAAGAGATCAATTCATAACACGTATGGATTTAGTAGTAAAAGATAAAATAAAATCTGAAGATATTGCAAAATTAACAAGTTTAAAGGGTAAATCACATTACGATGTATTACGTGAACGGTTTTTCTTTCAAAATATAATTAAATGGTTCTATGAAATTTATAAAAATAAAAAGATTAAAATAGAAAATTGGTAGAACACTTGGAAAAAATGCTTATAAAATTCTAATATTACTTTCTTATTTCTTGAATTTGATCAAAGATGTGATCAAACCGCTCTCTTATTGAACCATATAGCCCTTCTTCTTCAGAAACTACTGAATTAATCGCTGTTTTTAATCCATAATGACTTTCTGATATTAAGATCCTTATCGGTAAAGTTAGTATTTCAGTGATTACCATTAAAAGTTCTTGAATAATATTAATGATCTGAGGTATTTTTTCCCGAGATCTATCAATAGTAGAAGTTTCTGATGATATTAAGCCATCCTGTCGTTCTTCTTTTAATTCTTCCCAAACATTTTCTTTTAAGTCCGAAAAATCAATACCTAAATTTTCTAGAGCCATTTGAGCCCCATCAAAAAGATAGTTAATTGTATCTTTGCCAGTAAAGAGTTTCACATTTTCTACCATTTCTTGAGGTGCCAAACCTTCTAGAAAACTTACAAGTAATGAATTATAATCACGGATTACATCCAAAGGAACGAATAATAATGACATTTCTTTTAATTGTTTAAAGATGTATCCCAGAATTTTCGCAAACCACTCATTCTGGAGAGATTTTTCTAATAATCCACCATATTCATTCAAAATATGAGTTCCGAGGTATCCAATAATGCGAATCATATCATCTTCATAATTTCTAAAATAATCAAAAAAATGTTCTGGTTCCATATTTAATTTATCTCTAATAATATTAGACACTCTTTTCTTTATGCCTTCTAATGGTTCATCAAGATATTCCTCTAATTTATCAATTGAAATAACATCTTGTAATTTGTCAATAAGATCCAGTTTTGTTTCTTGAACAATTTCTTCTTCTTCTTTAATAAATTTTCCAAAAAATTTATCTAATACATCCCGTTCTTGAATTCTTGAATCCATAAGTTTTTTCCATTCTTTTAAATCATGAATTTTGCAGATGAATCGCAAAGAATCCCCTCCTTTAGCAATACATGTTTGTTCCACTATTTGAATTCTATAGTCATTTCTTTTTATCTTTAATATAAAATTCGCAACAGTTTCAAGCATTCCGCAAAGTCCACAAGCTAATCCTTCTGTATTCTTATCCTCTAATTTTTTAAAAACATAAGTATCTTCGTTATCTTGGCCATAATCAGCACAGATTGGACATTGATTGATTTTTAAAACATAATCATTATATTTTGAACCCACTTTAGGAATTTCTTCATAAGAATAATCATCTAATTCTCTCCCAAATACAACAACCCAAAGAATTTCAAAATAATCTAGAACTTTCTTAGGAGAACCAGGCATAAATTTAAAAATAGTTGAATGCCGTTCACAAGATTCATGAGCGGATTGCTTTCCTATTTCTCTAAGGATAATTAGGCTATCTTCTTCATTTTTAGTAATTTCATTAATTTCCTTAAGAATCTCTCTATAAAGTAAGGTATAAAATAAAGCGTTTGTAGAACGTCCAAATACCTTAGTTATCTTCTTCATTAACCACTGAAATGCTCCCATTTTTAGGAAGTCCTCCCAGTTTTGTATTTATATAATTGAACACATGTTTTATTTCCGAAGGCTCGAGATTCTTTTACTTCATATGGTTCTAAAATTAGAGAAGATGGATTACTAGATTCTTTATTGATGAGAGAAATGGTTTCAGATACCATTCCTAATATTATTTCACAACCAGCGATTTCTATATTATCATAATGATATTTACACAATGCACATCTATAATCTTGAACTTTGATTAAATTCTCCACATCATTTATTTCAATTGAAGTAGAACTGTTAAATACTTTTTGATAAATGGTTGCTATAACATCTTTTAAATTCGAAATATCGACAAAATTTGTTGGTTTCCAGTATCGAATATAAGTTTTAGCTATGTTTTGTCCCATTTTTCTTAATTTTTCTTTCAAATCTAAAACTCCGTTTTTCTCCATGAAGCTAGCTAGAATATAAATGCTATTACGCATTTGATTCATGGTTGCATCCGTTTGAACTAAATCTTTCCTCGAATAATTCATAGTTCTAGTATGACATCTTATAATAAATTAAATATTGAAAAAATACATTAAATAAAAAATTTTTAATCTGATTAATAGATTATTTGTATGATTTCTAATTAACTTTTAAAGTTTGAAACTGATTTGAATCATATTTCTTTTAATTTTTTAGCAGATTAAAATAATTTCCATTAATTAATACAACTCTTATATACAAAATTCACATCTAAAAAAATCTGGTGATCTTTTATAAATTTATATAACATTTAGAATAACATGTAAAAAAGGAAATGTAATTTTTAATAATAATATGATATTAAATTGAGGCTATTTCCTACATTTTTTCAATTATTTCTCTAAGTATTTGTTCTCCAGCTGCGCCTACCATAACTCCATTTCTCACAAGTAATTGTCCTTCAATTTCTATGGTATGATTCAAGAGTTCGCCATTATTGAAGAGGAGGAGCGTAGGTATTGCAGTAATTCCAAATTTCTCTGCAAGAGGTTTGTTTTGATCAAGATCTTCTTTTAATAACATTATTAAGCCTTCCTCATTCAACTTTTCTAAGATTGGACTTAAAAAGCGACAGGGACCACACCATGTAGTATATACGTCCAGAATAACCTTCCTTTGTTTCATTTCCTCCGTAATTTCAAGTCCAAATTCTTTTAGTTCTTCTATTTTTGTCATGTCATCTCAATTTTAAAATAATTTGCTGTGAAGTTTGTTTTAAAATATTATTGAGGAAATAAATATTTGATTACTTTTATTAATTTCATTTACAATTTAAAATCAAATTCTCTTGAAAATTGACTAAAATAGCTTAAATATAAATTAAATTTCTAATTTAAAAACTTGTTTTTAAAAGAAATAATTTTAAAATCGACAATAAGTTATACTATATAATATTAAAACAAACTGATCATCTCAAATGGCAACTATAGATTTTAATTTTAGAAATCAAATTCTTGGTAATGATATTGGCAATACACTCGCATATTGTTATCAATGCGCTACTTGTAGTGGTGCGTGTCCTGTAGCACAAGTTACTGAAGGCAGATATAATCCAAGAAGATTAATACTTGATGCTTTATTGGGATTAAAAGAAAAGATCTTTGGTCCAGAAAATGCGTTTAATATTTGGGGATGTACAGTATGTGATACTTGTGATGAAGTTTGCCCTCAAAAGGTTGAACTTACAGAGATCTTTACACTTCTAAAAAATATGAGTGTAGAGAGAGGAGAAGCCCCAACTCATTACACTGGTCAAGCATCAACTGTTTTGGAACATGGTAAAGCAATTCCTATGCAACCAGCTATAGAGAGACGCCGCACACAATTAGGATTACCCGCAATTATGAATCCCGATGTAAATGAAATAAAAAAATTGTTAAAAATAACAAAATTATCTGAAAAACTTCCTAAAACCGATTAATTTTTTCTTATTTCTTTTTGCTGGAAAATTTTATATAATTTTTCGTTAGAATTTTATAGACTCATTCTATAGTTGAATTATAGCGTAATTTTAATGATTTTAAAATTATAACATTTCAGAGGTAAAAAAAATTGAGAAAACCTATAATTGGGGGAAATTGGAAAATGAATAGAGGAACTCCCAATGAAACAATAGAAATGCTAGAAAGTTTAGTTCCACAAGTAGAAGGAATTGATACTGTTGATATAGTAATAGCCACGCCTTTCACTGCTCTAACTAAGGCATATGAGATTATAAAAGATACAAATATCAAGTTAGGAGCGCAAAACATGTATTTTGAAGATAAGGGTGCTTTTACTGGAGAAATTTCACCTCAATTTTTAAAAGAAATTGGAGTTGAATATGTCATTCTTGGTCATAGTGAAAGAAGAGATATTTTTAAAGAATCAGATACCTTAATTAATAAAAAACTTAAAAAAGCTTTATCTATAAGTTTAAAACCAATTGTTTGTATTGGAGAACACTTAGAAGAAAGAGAAGCAGGAAAAACAATGCACAAAATTGAATATCAGATTAATGAAACATTTAAAGACCTTTCTAAAGAAGAAATGAGAAAAATTATTATAGCATATGAACCAATTTGGGCAATAGGGACAGGGAAAACTGCTACTCCAGAACAAGCAGAAGAAATACATATTTTCATTCGGAATCTTTTAAGTCAAAAATTTGATAAAGAGACAGCAGACTCAATAAGAATACAATATGGGGGTTCAATTAAACCAATTAATGCTGAAGATTTGTTTAATAAAAAAAATATCGATGGAGGTTTAGTCGGGGGTGCTTCATTACAATCAGATTCATTATTTCAGATCATATTAGCTGCTGATAAGTCAATTAAGTAGATTTTTTATTTTTAATATTTATTTATCTTAATTTCTTAACAAAATTCTTGAATTTCTATTAACCTGTTTTTTTTAACCAAGAATGGTATTAAAAGCGGAAGTAAGTTTTGCTGGAAACTCACCAAAATAACTCTGAGGATCAGCAAAAAGTAAATAAAAGAAAGGTTCAAACAAAATATTCTCAACTGTAGATCCCACATCTGATTTGATAATGCATACTTGAATTTGCTCGTCAGAATAAAATGATTGTCTATAAATCCATTCCAATGGAACTATCTCAGGTATATATCCAATATGTCTTAAAATATCATAAACATTGTCCAATGAGTATTTTTTCCCAAAACTGACTATCGGTGAAAGATCAAAAGATGTTATACTAATACCCCATAAACCATAATCTTTCATTTCATTCAAAAAATCATTTGCTCTGCGTTTTAAATCATTTTGAGATTTTGAGATTTTTCGTCTAGCTTTTGAATCAGTTAGAATATCTATTATTTTTTTTTCTTCATTTTCATAAACAGTTTCAGCAGAATCAAGAGGAATTTTAGAATTTATAAAGTGAGTATAAATAAGTTTAATTTTTTCTCCAACTGATCTATGTAATAGAAAGGATTCTGTTTGTGTTGTGATTAACACATCTCCTTGATATTTACTTTTTTTATTTACATTTTTAGTCGTATCTTTTTGTTTTTTAGGCTTGAATTCAAGTACTTCTATTTTTTTATCAATATTTCGAGCAAATTCAAAAAGTGCTGATATTAAACCAGCAGTAAGATCGAATTTTGAATTCAAATCTAATTGATCTTGAACTACAGGCCTATTTTCAGAAAAATCAAAAAACCTAAGAAAGATTTTTCCACCTTCTGGTATAGGTCTAACTATTATATTGAAATAGGGAAATCCGCTAGTAGAGATAATACTAAGTTCATATATAGTCATTTACTTTAAAAATAATATTCTTATATATTTTAATTAATCCAATGCTTTTCTAACAAATTTAAATATCTTTAAATTTATAAGATTTTATTTAATCTTAAGTTAATAAAATCATGTAGAAATTTAGCCCATTACATAATATTATTTCATTACTTCAATAAAAAACCTTAAAAAACAACGATTGCTGGTTTACCAGGAAGTGCGTTAGCTGCTTTTTGTTCATTTGAGTCTTTTTCAAAAGTGATTTCTACTTCAGAAAGGAATTTTTTCTCTAATACCGGCTTTATTTCATCAAAAAATAGAAATTCTTCTTTCGAAGTAAGTGTTAATTTTGGGTACTTTCCTACATTTTTAAGTATCTTAATAACATTTTGACTAATGATTTTTCCATGTTTTTTAAATTCACTCTCCAGCATTAGTTTTTTCATAATTTCTCCTTGATTCTTTGTTTCTTCTAATATACTCATGAATTTGGTGTAAAAATTTAATTTCCACTGATCTGCTATAATTATGGAGATCTTTTGTAAAGAGTCTTTTTTCATAGCAATTTTTATCTTGTTAATATCATCAAATATATTATTCATCAAGTTCCATTTATAATCAGATTCCTGTGTAATTAGTTCATTATCATAATAAGGCCATGATGTTAAGCTCACATAACTTTTTCTACCAATCATTTCCCAAATTTCTTCTGTCATATGAGGTGCTATAGGGTGGAGCAATAGGATTAATTTTTCCCTACAATCCTCGAAAACATCTTCGACTATCCCTTCATTTATATATTTACCAAATTCTGATGCAAATTGTATTATATTATTTACAGCATTTCTAATTGAGAGATTCTTCATATTATCTGTGAATTCTTTAATTGTTTTATTTAGATAATATTGAATTAAATTATCTCTTATTGTTAGATTCTTATGTGTTTTTTTTGGAAGTTCAGCTAACATTATGAATGTGTTTTTAATAAATCTATATGCATAATCAACACCCTCTTCAGACCATTCTAATCCTGATGATGGACTTGCTCCAAATAATATAAAGAATCTTGCAGCGTCTGCTCCGTATTTTTCAATAATTTCCTCCGGATTTACAGTATTTCCATAGCTCTTACTCATCTTTACTGACTTTTGAATAAGATCTTTATTTCCACATATTCTACACTTCATTTCCTCTAAATCAGCTTTCATAAGGAAGGCATTACAGTTAGTACAGAATGGTTGAGCTTTATTGATCATTCCTTGAGTAAGTAAAGATTGAAATGGCTCATCAAATTTATGAAGTCCTAGATCCCGAGCTACTTTTGTGAAAAATCTGGCATATATTAAGTGCATAACAGCGTGTTCTATACCCCCGATATACTGGTCAACATTGCCCCAATAGTTTACATTAGTTTTAGTATAGGGTATATCTGATTCTATAGATGGAGGATCACAATAAGCAAAGAAATACCAAGAACTATCAATAAAAGTATCCATTGTATCAGTCTCACGTTTTGCATTATTGCCACAGTTAGGACATTTTGTATTAACAAAACTTTCACTGGTTTCTAATGGATTACCTGCTCCGGTAAAAGTCACATCTTTTGGTAAATACACTGGCAAGTCTTCATGTGGTACAGGGATCATACCACACTTATCACAAAATATTATTGGTATTGGGCAGCCCCAATAACGTTGACGTGAAATTCCCCAATCTCTTAATTTATAATTTATAGTAGCATATCCCATATCAAGTTCATTTAATTTTTCAGTTATTTTATTAGCAGCAGATTTATTCTCCATACCATTAAATTCTTCTGAGTTTGCTAGGATCCCATCACTCTCATAAGCTCGAGTTATTTTAGCTACATTCAATTCGTAGTTATGTGGTTGAATTACTATATTAATCGGAATATTATATTCTTTAGCGAATTCAAAATCTCTCTGGTCATGTGCGGGTACTGCCATTACAGCACCTGCACCGTATTCATAAATTACAAAATTACCTATGTAAATAGGTATTTTTTCATTGTTAACTGGATTTATGGCATTTTTACCAATGAACATACCTTTTTTCTCTATTTCAATATCAGTTCTTTCGAACTTATCTTGATGCATTACTTCATTATATAATTTATTGAATCCAGCCTCATATTCAGTTCCAATCACCCATTCGCGAACCCAAGGATGTTCGGGAGCGAAAACCATAAATGTTACACCATATAGTGTATCAGGTCTTGTCGTAAATATATCTATAGTTCTATCTTCTCCAGCTATCGGGAATTTTATAATTGAGCCTTCTGATCTTCCGATCCAATTTTGTTGCATTATCTTAACTCTTTTAGGCCAATCAACGAGATTTAACCCCTCGAGTAATTCCTCGGCATAATCTCTTATTTTAAGGAACCATTGCGTTAAAAACTTTTGATCAACGATTGAGTTGCATCTCCAGCATTTTCCTCCTTGAGCCTGTTCATTTGCTAGAACTGTAGCGCATTTAGGACACCAATTAACATAACTTTCTTGTTTATATGCTAATCCCTTTTCTAGCATCTGCAAGAAAAACCATTGATCCCATTTATAAAAGTTAGGATTATGACTATATATTTCTCTTGTCCAATCATATGAAAGCCCAATTCTTTTTTGTTGGTTTTTCATTTTCTTTATATTCTTATTAGTCCATTCTTCTGGATTAGCACCATGATCTATTGCTGCATTTTCTGCTGGCATTCCAAATGAATCATAACCCATGGGATAAAGAACATTGAAACTATTCATCCTCTTAAATCTAGCATAACAATCTCCAATAGTGTAGTTTCTAAGGTGCCCCATATGAAGTTTACCAGAAGGATATGGATACATCTCCAAAACATAATATTTTTTCTTCTTTGGATCA